>DBQQ01000019.1 GCA_002305315.1 Clostridiales bacterium UBA1390 | reverse complement strand
TCGCAGGTCGATGCAGGCGCGCTTTTTTTCGGGATCATGAGAATCCGCCACAGAATGTTCCTTCGTGATGAGAAGATTCTTCTTCTCCTGAAGCCCTTCCGCGGCGTAGTCTTCCAGCTTGCGTTTCTGATTCTGGGCGTATTGCTCGTCATCCAGCATACCCATGTGCTCGTGGAAATCCTGCGAGTCTGGAAAATAGAAGTCTACCCAANNGCGTACAACGGATAATTGTGCGTATATTGTATGCCCAGCAGATCGAACAAGAGAGAAAAAATGAGCTCGCTCTTGGAATCACGGGTCGTGCCGTCGAGGAACATGTTCTTTTCGATAATTTTTCCGATGCCGACCTCTTCTGCATGCTGAAAGCAGGCAAGGGCATAGCGTACATCGCGGCGATCGTGGAAGGAAAACTTCTTGTATTGCGCTTTGAGCTCTTTCAGGCGCGCCTTCAGCTTCTGGCGTTCTGAGTACAACTCAAGATAGTCCGCTTCTTGGGCGGCCTTGATTTTCGTCTGTTTTCGGCCTTTGCTGGTAGACTCCTGCTTGTATAAATACACCTTCCCCGTCTTCTTATTCTTCTTGCGGGAGAGACAGAAGTCGGGAATGGCATGAAGTTCGAGCAGCGTGTGATAGAACGAAGAAATGATATATGCAATGTGAGATGAGAGTTTGGCCATAGGATCGCCCCTTTCATATATCCTATAATAACACAAGAATCACGGATTGTAAAGTGACAATCCATGGGGACGGATATTGCAAAAAGAAAGGATGTCAACCTATCATAAATGGCGAGGTCAATGAGTACTGTCGCGAAATTGCGAAACAATGATACTGGTAAACGAGTTGAATTAGATTCTCTAAGGGGGGCGGCCTGTTTATATCGTAATTCTCGTTTTCAAACAATCGAAAAGGCCCGTCGCAAAATAGAAATTCTGCGACGGGCCTTTTTGTATCCCTTGAATGGTAAATTCAGGCTCCTTTATTTTTAACCGACGGCGGAGACCATGTCAACGGTGATCAGTCCCCACATGCCATTCCATTTGACCCAGGCGTTGCCGAGGGAGACAGGACAGGCTTCTTCGAAGATGAAATCGACGAGCATGTTGCCGGAGGCATCGTAGAATCCCCATTTCCCATTTTCTCCCTGGAAGGTGAAAACGCCTTCAGAACAGGGATAGGGAGCCGTTTCTACATAGGAAGAAGAGAAGGAGTCGCCTTCCAGACGAATCGTCCGTTGCAAACGGGGACGAAGGATCATGCCATCGAGCAGGTCTTCACCTAGATGATTGACTAGGTGCCACCCGGTTTCATCCTGAACGAAAAACTCATTGATAAGCCCTGTCGGTCCAAAATCAGAATAAATGAAATCGGTAGAAAGGCCGCTGGCATTGCCGAGTGCATAGAGATTACTGCCTTCGGACTGGCGGACCACGACATAGGATGTGTCTTCATAGGGCGCCATATCATTGGCAGAGTCCAGAATGGTTTCTGTATCCGGATCCCAGACATACGAGGTGGTGGCGACAAAGGAAGTCAAGCTGTAATCGACATCAAAAGAAGGTTGATACTGGTTATCGAGACGCTGATAGGTGGTAGAGCCTTCCTGTAGGACGATGAGGCCGCCAGCCGTGCGGCTATAACAAATATCTGCGTATTCAGCGGGCAGCAGGATGCTTCCTGCCTGATTCATCAGACCCATAAGACCTTCCTGAACAAAACAGATCGAAGGGCTGATATTAAAAGAGCCGGGTGTATCTCCATCACGAATGGGAAGTACGGATTGGGCCTCGATAGAAGGTTCCAAGACCCAAGTGAAACCGGATTCTTCCGGCAGAGTCTCTGGCTCGGAATTCTCTGTAGAAGATTCTGCAGAGGACTCTTGCTGAGAGAATTCAGCCGTCGAAGAATCATCAGAAACAGATTCTTCGGATGAATTGGATTCCGCGGTGGTCGAACTATCTGCCGCGGAACTGGAATCTTCACTTGAAACATCGGCCAGACTATTCTGTGAAGGTAAAGAGGTGCAACCGATCATTGCCAGAGATAGAATACATAGAAATATAAATCGAAAAATTTTCATATGAATGTCCTTTCTATAAAGAAATAAGCGGAAGCGCAAGTACCCTCCGTGAGACGGTTTGGCCGTCCGTGCCCGCCATAACACCCCTGATTACAATACCGTCGGAGTTTGCAGCCCATGGTGGCAAACTCCGGGCGTGGTTCCATTTCTACAGGATAGAGGGCTGTCAAACCATGCCTATTATACCACACATTTCTTCCTTTGACAATCGTTTTCAAAACGGGGAAATCCGTAAAAAACCTTGATTTTATCGGCATTTTATGGTACAATAAATCTGTTAGAAAGAATAGTTTTTGAAGTATGATCGTACCTTCCTGAACCTCAGGCTCAGGAAGGTACGACCTAGGATTGTCAAGAGAAAAGGAGTACGACGGAATGAAGAAAAAGATGCAAAATGGCAGTGCGGCGGATCCCGGCTTGGACCAGGAGGATCTGGCGGCTCGTGACATTTTGAAGCAGGTGGCGGATCATGAGGATGATCCTAACGTGGATACGGAGAACTTTCATGAACCAGGCAGTGAAGAGACAGATTTCAAGGTGACTGGGGAATATGGGGCTTCTCAGATTCAGATCTTAGAAGGTTTGGAGGCCGTGCGCCGCCGGCCAGGTATGTATATCGGCAGTACATCCTCCCGGGGCCTGCACCATCTGGTATATGAGATTGTGGATAATGCAGTCGATGAGGCGCTGGCCGGATTTTGCAGCAAGATTATTGTACACATTAATGAGGATAATTCCATTACTGTCATTGATAATGGACGCGGTATCCCGACGGGCATTCATCCGCAGGCGGGCATTTCCGGTGTTGAGGTAGCCTATACCAAGCTGCATGCAGGCGGCAAGTTTGATGGTGGCGGCTACAAGGTGTCCGGTGGCCTGCACGGTGTGGGTGCGTCAGTTGTGAATGCGCTGTCCAGACATGTGAAAGTGACGGTATGCCAGAATGGCAAGGAATATCAGATCGAGTTTGAGAGAGGACGTACGCTGTACCCGTTGAAAGTGGTGGGAGATACGGACAAGACAGGATCTCGGGTGGACTTTCTGCCGGATGATGAGATCTTCGACGAGGTGGTCTTTGACTTCGAGGTGCTGAAGAATCGTTTGCGGGAGACCGCATTCCTGACGAAGGGATTGTGGATCGAACTGGAGGATCTGCGTCCGGGACAGGAGCAGAAAGAGGTCTTTCACTATGAGGGAGGCATCCGGGAGTTCGTGGCCTATTCGAATCAGAATAAGGAACCGCTGTACGATAAGATCATGTATGCGGAAGGCATGAAGGATGACGTGTATGTAGAAGTTGCTTTCCAGCATAATGACTCGTATAATGAGAACATGTTTACATTTGTTAATAACGTGAATACGCCGGAGGGCGGCACACATCTGGCAGGTTTCCGTATGGCCTTTACACAGGTTCTGAATGATTATGCCCGTAAAAACGGGTTCCTGAAGGATAACGAGAAGAACCTGACCGGGGAAGATGTGCGGGAAGGCCTGACGGCTGTCATCAGCGTTAAGATTCGCGAACCGCAGTTTGAGGGACAGACCAAGCAAAAGCTGGGCAATGCAGAAGTGCGCGGCGTCGTGGCGGCCATTGTGACCGATGGCCTGACATTCTTCCTAGAGCAGAATCCCAAGGCTGCCAAGATGATCCTGGAAAAGGCGTTGATGGCGTCTCGCGCCAGGGATGCTGCGAGAAAGGCCAGGGAGCTGACCCGGCGTAAGAATGCGCTGGAGTCCAATAGTCTGCCGGGTAAATTGGCGGATTGTTCCGACAAGGATCCGAAAAATTGTGAAATCTACATCGTAGAGGGAGATTCCGCTGGCGGCAGCGCCAAGAATGCTCGTTCCAGGCAGACACAGGCGATCCTGCCGCTGCGAGGCAAGATCCTTAACGTGGAGAAGGCACGGCTTGACCGAATCCTCAGCAATAATGAGATCCGCTCTATGATCACAGCCTTCGGTACAGGAATTCATGAGGACTTTGATATCACGAAGCTTCGGTATGATAAGATCATTATCATGACGGATGCCGATGTGGACGGCGCCCATATCCGGACGCTGATGCTGACATTCTTCTTCCGGTTCATGCCGCAGCTGATCGAACAGGGCAAGGTGTATATCGCGCAGCCTCCGTTATACCGGGTGGAGAAGAAAAAGACAAAAGAACTGCATTATGCATACACGGATCCGCAGCTCAATAAGATCCTCAATAAGATCGGGCGCGGGGATGATGTGGAGATCCAGCGCTATAAGGGACTGGGAGAGATGGATGCCAGCCAGTTGTGGGAGACCACGATGGATCCCGCCAATCGGATCCTTTTGAAGGTGCAGATGGATGATGCTTCTGCGGCAGATCAGATCTTCACCATGCTGATGGGAGACAAAGTGGAGCCCAGACGAGAATTTATCGAACGGCATGCGAAGTATGCTAAGAATATTGATGCGTAATGGATGAGGAGAAAGAAAGTATGGCAGATGATAAAAACAAGAACGAAGGACCCGTCGTGAGCAAGAACGCGGAGGGGATGGATCAGATTCAGCTGGTGGATCTGGAAAAGACCATGCGGGACTGCTATATCGACTACGCGATGAGCGTCATCGTGGCCAGAGCCCTGCCGGATGTGCGGGATGGTCTGAAGCCGGTACAGCGACGGATTCTATATTCCATGGGAGAGCTGGGCGTCACGCCGGACAAGCCGTATCGTAAATCGGCGCGTATTGTGGGCGATACCATGGGTAAGTACCATCCGCACGGAGACTCTTCCATTTACGACGCGATGGTGCGTATGGCACAGGATTTCAATACCCGCTATATGCTGGTAGACGGCCACGGCAATTTTGGATCTGTGGATGGCGACGGCGCGGCAGCCATGCGTTATACCGAGGCGCGCCTCAGTAAGATCGCTACGGAGATGCTGGCGGATATCAATAAGAATACCGTGGATTTTGACGATAACTTCGATGGATCGCTGAAGGAGCCCAAGGTACTGCCCAGCCGGTATCCCAACCTGCTGGTGAATGGTTCCAATGGAATCGCGGTCGGTATGGCGACGAATATTCCGCCGCACAACTTGGGAGAGATTATCGACGGCGTCGTGAAGATTATCGACAACTATGTGTTGGAAGACCGGGAGACCCGGATCGAGGAACTGCTGGAGATCGTCAAGGGACCGGATTTTCCGACCGGAGCGACCATCTATGGTACCAGCGGGATCGAGCAGGCGTACCGGACTGGTAAGGGAAGGATCGTGGTGCGGGCCAACATGGAAGTGGAGCCCATGCACGGTAACCGGCAGCGGATCGTGGCGACGGAGATTCCCTATCAGGTCAACAAGGCCCGTCTGATCGAGAAGATCGCGGAGCTGGTGAAGGACAAGCGGATCGAGGGCATATCGGATCTGCGAGATGAGTCCGACCGGCATGGCATGCGGATCGTGATCGAGCTTCGGCGCGATGCGAACGCCAAGGTCATCATGAATCAGCTCTATAAAAACTCGCAGATGCAGGATGTCTTCAGCGTCAACATGCTGGCGCTGGTCAATAACGAGCCTAAGGTGCTGAACCTGAAGCAGATGCTCAGCTATTATCTGGATCATCAGAAGGTCGTGGTGACGCGCAGAACCCAGTATGATCTGGAGAAGGCGCAGGCCCGGGCCCATATCTTGGAAGGACTGCTGGTCGCGCTCGATCATATCGATGAGATTGTCAGCATGATCCGCCATTCGAAGAGTGTGCAGGAAGCCAAGGAAAAGCTGATCAGCCGCTTCGATCTGACGGATGCGCAGGCACAGGCGATTGTGGATATGCGTCTGCGTGCGCTGACCGGTTTGGAGCGCGATCGCTTAGAGGGCGAGTATCGGGAACTGCAGGAGAAGATCGCGGAGTATATGGCGATTCTGGGTAGCGAGAAGCTACTTTACAATGTAATCAAAGAAGAGCTTCTGATCATCAAGACTAAGTACGCGGATGACCGCAGAACCTATATCACCTATGACGAAGGTGAGATCAACCTGGAGGATCTGATCAAGAACGAACAGGTTGTGATCACCATGACCAATCTGGGGTATATTAAGAGAACGACGCTTGACATGTACCATAGTCAGAATCGTGGTGGAAAGGGCATCAAGGGGATTGACACGAGGGAAGAAGACTTTGTGACGCACCTGTTTGTGGCCTCCACGCATGATTATATCCAGTTCTTTACGAATAAGGGAAAGGTGTACCGCCTGAAGGCCTACGAGATTCAGGAGGCGGGCAGAACGGCCAGAGGACAGGCTATCGTCAACCTATTGTCACTGAGTGGGGATGAGAAGGTGAGTGCGGTGGTGCTGGCCAGGGAACTGGATGACGAGAACGGCTGCCTTCTGATGGCGACTCGTAAGGGACAGGTGAAGAAGACGCCGCTTTCAGAATTCGCGACGATTCGGATGAACGGCCTGATCGCGATCACGCTGCAGGAAGATGATGAGCTGATCGAAGTGAAACGGGCGAATGGTCATGAAGAAGTATTCCTGGCTACCAAGAAGGGCCAGATGATTCGTTTCAGTGAAGAAGACGTGCGTGCTACCGGAAGAACCTCCATGGGCGTTCGCGGTATCTCGCTGGAAGACGGAGACGAGGTCGTCGGTATGCAGCTGGCGAGACAGGGCGACGCGATTCTGGCCGTGACAGAAAGCGGCATGGGAAAGCGTACAGATCTGGAGGAATTCAGTATGCAGCACCGTGGCGGCAAGGGCATCCGTTATTATAAGATTACCGCCAAGACAGGCAATGTCATTGGTTTTAAGATTGTACAGGAACAGCAGGATCTCCTGCTGATTACATCGGAAGGAACGATTATCCGGCTGCGTGTGGCAGACGTATCCAAGATTGGCCGCGTCACATCGGGTGTCAAGCTGATCGGGCTGGATAAAGGCGTCAAGGTAGCCGGTGTCGCAAAGATTCGAGAGGAAAAGATGGATGAATAAAAAAAGCAGGCGTCTTACGGCGTTTCTGCTGGTCCTAGTCCTGGCCTTTACGACGGTGCCCGCTTGGGCGGAGGAAGAGACGGTCAGCGAGCTGCAGAGCCGATACAGCGCGATGGACGTGCTGAACCGGCTGCGGACGAACCTGGGGCTGCGAACGTTGTCAATGCAGAGTGCGCTCAACGAGGCGGCTGGCGCACACAGTGTGTATATGGACACGAATCGCAGTCTATCCTCTCTGGAGCGCCGGGAAAAGACGGGCTTTACCGGTGTGACGCCAATCGACCGCATGCAATATGCGGGGTTTTCAGGGCAGAGTGTTTATGAACTTTTGGCGTATCGAGTGGATGATTACAACGTCATGTTAGAGCAGGCGCTGCATGATCCATATCGCAGGTATATGCTTTTATATCCGGGATGTGACAGCATTGGTTTTGGCAGCTCCCATGACTATGCGGAATTTTTGCTGGGATGCCGGGATGATCTTTCCTGGGAGGATACACTGGTTCTCTATCCCTATCCCGGACAGCAGGAAGTGGGAAACTGCCTGCTGAAGCAGTTGACAGAGATTCCCGAGGAAGTGCGGGCCGCGAGTCGGCGGTCGCAGATCGGAGAGCCAGTGACGATCACCTACTACTGTGCTGGAGGCGATTCGATGGAGTTCCGCAATCTGTCGATCTCCTTCATGGATACCAAACAGGGGCGAGAAGTGGCGTATTTTTGTGTGCTTCCTCAGGAAAACAGGGAATTGTCCCAGACGCTGATTTTGTATCCACTGGAGCTTTACAATGCGGATACGCGGTATGAGATCACATTGACAGCGCAGGTCTTTCAGGATGGAGAGCAGACGGCAGATATTGAACAGAAATGGTCCTTTACCAGTTCTGGACCAGACTCCATTGGAGAGATCAGCCGTCTGGAGGCGCTGGCCAATCTGGCACAGCTCTTTGAGATCTCATCCGAGCCTCTGGAAGAGGATCCGCAGGAGTTTTTCTGGGATTACGCATACGATGAGACGGATCCCATCAACTGTCAGATCTATCGGCTGCTGGACAGCAAGATCCTGCGCAAGCAGATCGATGGAGAGAATCTCTATGCGGAAGAGGGTATTACCAGAGAGCAGATGGCGATCTGGATGATGCGTTTCCTGCACGAGTATAGTGAGGGACTGTACTATTCCGTTTACCTGGATTATGAAGACACTTTTGAGGATATCAATCGTTGTTCAACGGAGGGTAAAGTAGCTGTACAGCGAGCCTATCTCCTGGGTCTGGTAAGGGATCAGGGAGGTGAAAAATTCAGTCCGGATGTGTACATCACCCGAACCGAATTTGACGAATGGTTAACTGCGCTTTCGAATCTGCTGCAAACGGCGGAGAAAGCGGAGAAATAAATAGTAAAGGAGAGAGAGTATGAATTTTGAAATGCTGCATCCGGCGGATCAGATTGTGATGATCATGAATCGAATCTATCACAATGGTATGACAACGATGTCCGGCGGAAATTTGTCGATCATGGACGATGACGGAGTGATGTGGATCAGTCCCAGTGGGATTGACAAGGGATCCCTGCGACGGGAAGACATCATGCGGGTATTACCGGATGGATCCATCGAGGGACGGCATAAACCTTCCTCAGAATACCCATTTCACAGAGCCATCTACAAGGCGCGTCCAGACTTAAAAGCGGTTCTGCATGCTCATCCGCCGACCTTGGTCGCCTTTTCTGTGGTTCGTAAATATCCGGATACTCTGTTGGTGCCGAATGCGAAATTGCTCTGCGGAGATATCGCGTACGCGACCTACGCGACGCCCGGAAGTGAACAGCTGGGAGCCAATATCAGTGAGAAGTTCGCAAAAGGGTATAATACGGTGATGCTGGAAAATCATGGCGTCGTGATTGGTTCCGATGAGGATTTGTTCAAGGCCTTCATGGTCTTTGAGACACTGGACTTCTGCGCCCGGCTGGAGATCAATGCCAGAACGATCGGACATGCTCCCAGGCCATTGACCAATGCGGAGTTGGAACGCTTCAAACTGAAGACACATCCAGAGATGGAAGAATTCTGTCCCAAGCATTTCAGCGAAGAGTTGGCGATGCGGCGCGATATGTGTCAGCTGATTAAGCGCGCGTATAATAATCAGCTGTTTACCAGCAGCCAGGGAACGTTCTCCTGTCGTCTGTCGGATGGAAGTTTTCTGATCACACCGTATGCGAAGGACCGCGACTATCTGGATCCGGAGGATCTGGTATTGATCAAGGATGGAAAGCGGGAAGCGGGGAAGCATCCTTCTCGTTCGATGAAGCTGCATGCGGAAATCTATAAGCAACATCCAGAAATCAATTCGGTGATTGTGGCACATCCGCCGCACATCATGGCATTCGCGGTGACGGATCAGGAGTTTGATGCGCGTCTGATTCCGGAGTGCTATCTGCAGCTGCGGACGGTACAGAAGTACCCCTTTGGTTCCACCTTCATGGAAGCAGAAGAGCTGGCAGGCAAGCTGAGTCCGGACAATCCGGTTGCCATTATCGAGAACGACTGTATCATCGTGACCGGACAGTCGCTCATCAATGCCTTTGATAAACTGGAAGTCATGAAGTACAGCGCACGTTCCGTGATCATGACCCGCAATGTGGGTCAGATCGTGCATATTTCTGACGAAGAAGTGGATGAACTCGAGATTGCCTTTGGCATCAAGAAATAATCAGGCAGTAGGTAGGGCTGCTCGCATTTTTGCAGCAGCCCTTTTCTGCACAGAAAAGAGGAGAAGCGTATGACACAGTTAGAGAAAGCATTGCAGCTTCATGAAGAATGGAAGGGGAAGCTGCGGGTCGAGGCCAAGATGAAGGTGGATTCCAGAGAGGCGCTGTCCATGGCGTATACGCCGGGGGTGGCGGAGCCCTGTAAGAAGATCCACGAGAATCCGGAAGATGTATATAAATATACGATGAAGGGAAATTTTGTGGCGGTAGTGACCGATGGAACCGCGGTGCTGGGCCTAGGAGATATCGGTCCGGAGGCGGCGATGCCCGTAATGGAAGGCAAGGCGGTCCTGTTCAAGGAATTTGGCGGCGTGGACGCTGTGCCGATCTGCCTTTCGACGAAGGATCCGGAAGAAATCATCGAGACGGTCAAGCGGATTGCGCCAACCTTTGGCGGAATCAATCTGGAGGATATCTCGGCGCCCCGCTGCTTCGAGATTGAGAAGCGGCTGCGGGAAGAACTGGATATCCCGGTATTCCACGATGATCAGCATGGTACGGCCATGGTCGTACTGGCAGCGCTGACGAATGCCCTGCGTGTCGTAGGAAAGAGTCGGGAGAATGCGCGCGTGGTCGTCAACGGTGCGGGCGCAGCGGGGATTGCGATCAGCAAACTCCTGTTGGCAGATGGATTTGGCGACGTGGTGCTGTGTGATAAGGTAGGGATTCTGCAGGAGGAGACACCGGGGATGAATCCGGTGCAGGCAGAGATGAGCCGAATCACCAATAAGGAAGGGCTGAAAGGGAGTCTGGCAGACGCACTGGCTGGCGCGGATATTTTTGTCGGGGTATCGGCGCCGAATATCGTTACCCAGGAGATGGTCGCTTCCATGAATTCCGACGCGATTGTATTTGCCATGGCGAATCCGGTACCGGAGATCATGCCCGATGTGGCCAAGGCGGGCGGCGCCAGGATTGTAGGAACGGGGCGGTCTGATTTCCCGAACCAGATCAATAACGTGCTGGTATTCCCTGGTTTATTCAAGGGAGCATTGGCGGCGCGCTGCAAGATCACGGAAGAGATCAAACTGGGAGTGGCTCATGTTCTCGCGAATATGATTCCCGCAGAGGAACTGACGGAGGAGAACCTGATTCCCTATGCGTTCGATCCGCGGGTAGCGGATACCATCGCTAATGAAGTCATTCGCATTGCGAAGCAGAATGGATAATAAGAAAAAAGAAAGGAAGAGATCAATATGAAGATCAGTACCAAATGCCTGCATTCCGGATATCATCCGGGAAATGGCGAGGCCAGAGCCTTGCCGATCTATCAGAGTACCACATTTACCTATGAGTCGACGGAACATGTGGGCGAACTCTTTGATCTGAAGGCATCCGGACATTTCTATACGAGGCTTTCCAATCCGACGGTGGACGCTGTGGAACAGAAGATTGCGGATCTGGAAGGCGGCGTGGGCGCCTTATGCACCTCTTCAGGACAGGCAGCCACTACGCTGGCGATTCTGAATATCCTGCATGCGGGTGATCACATGGTCAGCACGGCCACGATCTATGGCGGCACCGTCAACCTGTTTGCGGTGACCATGAAGAAGATGGGCATTGATGTGACTTTCGTGGACGCGGATGCCAGCGACGAAGAGATTCAGAAGGCTTTTCGACCGAATACCAAGGCAATGTTTGGCGAGACAATCGCGAATCCGGCGATCGCAGTGCTGGATATCGAGCGGCTGGCAAACATTGCGCATAGAAACGGCGTTCCATTCATTGTGGATAATACCTTTGCGACGCCGGTACTGTGCCGTCCCTTCGAGTTTGGCGCAGATATCGTCACACATTCCACGACAAAGTATATGGATGGACATGCGGTACAGCTGGGCGGCGTGATCGTGGACAGCGGTAATTTTGACTGGACGAATGGAAAGTTCCCGGAGTATACCGAGCCGGATGAGTCCTATCATGGCCTCGTCTATACGCAGGCCTTTGGCAAGGCGGCCTATATCACGAAGGCCAGAGTGCAGATGATGCGGGATCTAGGAACCGCGCAGACGCCCATGGGCGCCTTCCTGCTGAATCTGGGACTGGAGACACTGCCGCTTCGTATGGAGAAGCACTGCCGCAATGCGGAGAAGGTGGCGGAGTATCTGGCGAGCCGGACAGATAAGATCGAGTTTGTCAATTATCCGACGCTTCCCGGTGATAAGTATCATGATCTGGCCGAGAAGTATCTGCCGGATGGAAAGAGTGGCGTCATCGCCTTCTCCATCAAGGGAGGGCGTGAGGTGGCTGCGAAGTTTATCGACCACCTGAAACTGGCGTCCCTGGTAGTGCATGTGGCGGACATCCGCACCTGCGTGCTGCATCCGGCCAGTTCGACACACAGACAGCTGACGGATGAGCAACTGGTGGCTGGTGGGATCACACCGGGGCTGATCCGGTTCTCCTGTGGTCTGGAAGACATCGAGGATATCCTGGCGGATATCAAGCAGGCACTCGACCAGCTATAAGAAAAAGTAAGGGGCTGCCGTGTATACGGCTGCCCTTTTATTGTAGGAGGAAGTCATGTTTGGGGTATTGATTGAGAAAGGAATTTCAGACTGGCAGATCGTGCAGCAGCATGGAGGCCAGGCGGACTTGTACTTTGAAGGGCACTTTTGCGTTCCGCAAGCGGGACTGAACGTGGGGGAACCACATGCGGTCCCTCGAATTCGTGTGATGAACGAGCAGGATAATTCTCCAGTGATTCCCTGGAGAGATTGTGAATATCAATATACGGAAGGGCGTCATGCGGGAGAGTGGAAGGCGATGCTTCGTGTGCCGGCCGGGGGACTGTACCGGATTGAGACCGGCCTCTTTACGACATGGAATCGACCGGACAACCCGTTCAAGCAGTTTCGGGGAGACATCCGGCTGCATGTCGGAGTGGGGGATCTATTTGTCATTGCCGGGCAGTCGAACGCGGCAGGATGTGCCAGGGATCAGGCTTATGACCCAGTGGATCTCCAGGTGCATCTGTTCCGAAACCGGCAGAGGTGGGATCTGGCATGTCATCCGATGAATGAATCCACGGAAGCGGATCCGGAGGCGCCGAATACGGAGATGGGAAACAGCGGTGCGTCGCCATATTTGTCATTCGGCCGTCATTACAGCCGTTATGCGGGATATCCGGTTGGACTCATCAGCACCGCGCGAGGCGGTTCTCCCATTGCGAATTGGGACCCAGCACAAAACGGAAACCTATATCGGGAGATGCTGGCCAGGATCCGGGCGTGCGGCGGCGATATCGCCGGTATCCTTTGGTATCAGGGATGTACGGATACGGATACGATAGAGCAGGCGCAGCGTTATCAAGAATGTTTTTATCGTTTGGTAAAGAAAACGAGACAGGAAATCGACCGGGAGGTTCCCTTTTTTACGTTTCAGCTGAACCGTTACGCGCAGGGACTGTTGGATGAAGCATGGGGAATCGTCCGAGAGGTGCAGAGGCGCGCGGCACAGGAGTTAGATCGTGTATGGGTGCTGCCGACGATACAATGCGCTACAAGCGATGAGATTCACAATTCAGCCCTCTCGAATGTCTATCTTGGTGAAATCCTGGCGAAACAATGCGCGGGAGTTCTGCTGGGAAAAGCGGAATTTGCCGCGCCAGATCTGGCGGAGGCCGTGCTGGAGTCAAAGCATACAGTAAGACTCCGTTTTCGCAACACATCTGCTGGATTTGTTGTATATGGAGAAAAGACATTGCCATGTGGGTTTACGGTTGAGGATGAAGTAGGAAAAATAGATATTCAGCATCTGCGCGGAGAGAAGGGATGCTTGCTTCTCGATCTGGAACGGCAGCCAGTGGGAGAAATGAAGGTGTCGTTTTGCTATGAGGCGGATCCCTGCAGGTGGCAGCCGAAGGATGAAGTGACATATCTGCCGCCGCTTGCCTTTTACCAAGTGGCTGTAGAGAGGAGAAAGTCGGATGAGAAAGAATGAGGATTACATTCTCCCGTTTTTATGGCTCAAGGGAGAGGATGAGGAAGCAGTGCGCGAGGAGATCCGTCAGATCGCGTCCTGTGGGATCGGGGCGTTCTGTGTGGAGTCCAGGCCGCATCCAGATTTCCTGGGACCGGGATGGTGGCAGACAATGGACGCGGTGCTGGCTGAGGCAAAGAAGCATGATATGCGCGTATGGATTTTAGACGATGCGCACTTTCCCACGGGATATGCGGCGGGAGCCTACGAGGAGCGAGAACGGGAAAAAGCTAAGTGGTACTTGGCGGAACGCCATGTGGATGTCATCGGAAGCGGAGTGGAACAGGCATTTTTCATGCAGCCCTTCCTGGGCAGAGATGGTCATCTTCTGGCGGCGGTAGCGTATCCCAAACCGGATCAGCAGACGACGGCTGTGCAGATGGAAGGCGCCGTAGAATGCACAGCCAAGATCACAGATGGGATCCTGTATCTGACACTGCCGGAAGGGTACTGGAGAGTCTTCTTTTTCTACAGAACCCAGCAGGGAGGCGGACGGGAGCGCTATATGAACCTGATCGACGAGGAGTCTGTAAAGGTGCTTTTGGATACGGTCTATGAGCCCCATTACGCCCATTATGCGGCAGAATTCGGGCAGACCATCGCCGGTTTCTTTTCGGATGAACCGGAACTCGGGAATGTCCCGGGTTATGGATTCGAGGAAAAGCTGGGAAAAGCCGATGTGAGGCTGCCATGGAGTGAAGAATTGGCAAAGTCCCTGAAGAAGCGCTGGGGAGAGGCCTGGCCGCAGGCGTTAGTGGGCCTGTGGTATGAAGCGGGAAAACATACAAAAGAGTACCGCAATGGCTATATGGACGAGGTGACGCGGCTGGTCGGGAAGTGTTTTACCGGGCAGATCCGATCCTGGTGTGAGGCGCACGGAGTCGAGTATATCGGCCATATTCTGGAGGATGCCGGTTCTCATACGAGGTTAGGCTGTGGCTGCGGTCACTATTTTCGAGAGCAGTCCGGACAGCATATGAGCGGCGTGGATGTCGTACATTTTCAGATCATGCCGGGATTTCGGGAGCCGGTTCATCGCTGGATCGCAGGGGAAGAGGACGGAGAATTCTTCCATTTTGGACTGGCAAAGCTGGGAGCCTCCGCGGCTCATTTGGATCCCCGGAAGAAAGGGAGAGCGCTATGTGAGATTTTTGGCAATTATGGCTGGGGATTCGGCGTATCCGATATGAAATGGCTCGTGGATCATATGCTGGTGCGAGGGATTAATCATTTCGTACCCCATGCGTTTTCCGTGATGTTTCCGGATCCGGACTGTCCTCCGCACTTCTATGCCAGAGGACGGAACCCGCAGTTTGAAGCATTCAAAATGTTGACGAAATATACAAATCGTATGTGCCGCGTTTTTTCCGATGGAATTCATCAGGCGGATGCGGCGATCCTGTATCACGTGCAGGCAGAGTGGAGTGGCGGCAGCACCATGCCCTTTCATAAACCGGGGAGAATGCTGATGGAGGCGCAGCTCGATTATGATGTAATCTCCGAGGATGATCTGTGGCGTGCGACGGCCGATGGCGGTAGGATGCGAATCGGCGAAGTCACCTATCCTGCGCTCATTCTTCCGTATTTTCAGTGGATCGATGGAAAGAGTGCGCAAAAGGCAGGCGAACTGGCGGAAAAAGGGGTGCCGGTGTATTGTATCGATGCGCTGCCGGAGGGCCTGATCGTCGGAGAGGAGCTGCCGAAGGTCTTTCAAGATTCGGTGCGGGTGGTTCCCCTGGAACAGATCGCAGGCTGCTTTGCGGCGGACAGCCATATAGAGAAGAAGGTGCCCTATCTGCGGTTGTATCGCTACCGGAAAGCGGAAGGGCTGATCTATCTGTGGATGAACGAAGATCCGTTGCATACCCTGGAAACAGAGGTCCGTCTGCCGGAGGAGACGGGAGAGTGGGTAGAGTATGATGGCATGGAAGATGTGTTTGGCAGGATTCCCATAAGACAGAAAAAAGCCCTGCTTTGCCTGGAACCAGGACAAACGAGGACCTGGATATGTCTGCCGGAGAAACAAAAAACGGAGCTTTCTCCAGCTGCGGAGATCCGGACAGAGACATTAGCGTGTGCCTGGCGGATTGAGCTGAAGGGATACGATGAAGAAGGATTTCATGAGTGGAAGACGCTGGCGCCGGGGGAAGACTTCCCGAATATCAATGGAGCCGAGAACCTACCCAGGTTTTCCGGCACCATCGCCTATGAGACAGAATATCAGATAGATACGCCGTTCTGGGACATCACGCTGATCCTGCCGGCATTTTGTGATACGGCGCGAGTTCTGATTAATGGACAGGATGTGGGCTTCTGTTTTCGAGGAATGACGGAGAAGAGGATCGGCGACTCTGTGGTGCCGGGCAGGAATGTTCTCCGCATCGAAGTCACGAACACGCTGTTTTGGAGTCTGCGGGATCCAGTATCCACACATCATCCCATGGGCCCGACAGGGCTATTGGCGGCGCCACGCCTTCGGTTTGCACGGCGTATCCTCAGCCTGCACGATGAGCCTGCATGGAAGGAGAAGGCGTCCGCGTGGTTTCACGAGAAATGGGGCGTGCCCCAGGAAGAATATGCAAAAAGCATGGAGGAATGTATTCGGGGCGGGCAAGCGGTGCCACAGTGGTATATTCTTCCCTATCAGGGAGAGATCATTGCGGGAGTGGGCGTGATCGAGAATGACTTCCATGACCGCAAAGATCTCACGCCTAACGTATGTGCGCTCTACGTGGAGAAAGAATGGCGGAACCGCGGTATCGCCGGACAGCTCCTGGCGCATGTGACGGAAGACATGCATCAAAAGGGTGTGGATACGTTATATCTGATCACGGATCATACTTCCTTCTATGAACGATACGGATGGCAGTTCCTGTGTATGGTACAGGAGGAGGATGGAAATTCGATTCGCATGTATACGCATCAGGTTACGGATTGAGAAGCGCAAATCCCAGATTCAGGTAGCCGGCGAAAAGGACCCAGAAGACGTAGGGGATCTGCAGGTACGCGGATAGCCGGTCCACCCGGTAAAAACAGCGAATCATGCTCAGGACTGCGCCCAAAAGCAGCAGGAGCCAGAGAAAGGCAAAGAACCGCCACTGGAAGCTGAAAAAGAAGATACTCCAGAAGAAGTTCAGTGCCAGTTGGATGCTGTAGACTTGCAGAGCATTGGGGCAGCCCTGACAGCGTTTTTCGTAGACACGGGCAGAGCCAATGCCCATCAGAAGAAAAAGAACGGTCCATACGATAGGAAAAAGAATTCCCGGCGGCGATAGGGGAGGCGGTGTGAGCATGTCATACTGAGACATGCCGCTGCTGCTCAGCAGAGCAGATAACGCCCCGATCGCTAACGGGAATAGACAAAAGCCAATATAGAGTTTCCACCGGTCTTGTTTCATAAGATCACCTCGCTATGCTATAGAACAGTATATTATAGCAAGAGCAGGGGTATACGCGAAATCAAGTGTCTTCTTCAGGCGACTTGGCATCATCCGATGCAGTCTCAGAAGAAGACGCTTCTTTTTTTTGAGAAGCCAGGCGTTTGCGCATATTTGTACCTACCAGCTGATAAAGTACAGATGTGGCGGGCACGCAGATAAAGATCCCCAGGATGCCGAACAGACCACCACCCAGAGTGACTGCCGCCAGCGTCCAGAGGCCGGGCAGACTTACAGCGGTACCGACGACACGGGGGAAGATCATATTTCCCTCGATCTGCTGCAAAACGATGATGAAAATCAGGAAGAACAGCATCTGCAATGGACTGACGGTAAGAATCATGACAGCGCCGATGGCAGCGCCGATGAAGGCGCCCACCAGTGGAATCAGAGCAGTGACGCCGATCAGGATGCTGATCGTCAGCGAGTAGGGGAACCGGAAGATCTGCATGCCGATGAAACAGAGCGTCCCAAAGATCAGCGCTTCGATACACTGACCGGCAAAGTAACTGGAGAAGGTGCTGTTCGAAAGCTGCAGTACGGATACGATCTTATTTTTCCAGGCCGGACGCATATAGGCTTCCATCAGATGGGTGGCCTGCCGCTTCAGTTTTTCTTTGTTTGCCACAATGTAGATGGCAAAAATGAAGGCGATGAAAGTCTGTACGACGCCATTCACGATACTGATTAGGGTGTTGAACACAGAGCTGAAGACCCCGCCGGCTCCAGAAACAAAACCGGACATGATATTAGAAAACAAGGCGTCCCAATCTACGTTGATCGTATCCAGCATGTTCTGAATCATGGGGACATTCTCGAAATTTCCCGAAAGCCATTGTGTGGCATGCTCAAAGAGAGGCGGAAAGGCCTCTGCAATGAACTGGAAACAAGAGATCATCTCCGGGATGACAATCCATACGATGAGCAGGATGATCAGTGCCAATACGACAAAGGCCAGCACAATGCAGACAGGACGACGTGTACGCTTGATCCATTTGTTCTGACTCTTAGGAAAGTAAATGGATTCCAGGCGGCGCAGCGGAATATCGAGGATAAAGGCCATGATGGCGCCTAGGATCAGCGGGAAGCTGACATTGAGAAATAAGCTGATAAGATCGATAATAGTATTAAAATAGATCACGGCCAGGCAGGCGATGACTGCCACAACCGCGATCTTGATGAGAGATTTATAGTGAATGTTCTTCATTTGTATTGGACTCCTGATCCATGGCTTCTGCTACCTTCAGCATGATGGCGCACTCAATACGCTTACGATGAAGATCGCAGCCCAGCTGATAGGTACCGGTCAGGGAACCGGTAGCGTGATAGGCATTGGCAGTACAGCCGCCGCTGCAGAACATTTTGGCAAAGCAATCGTGACATTCCTTGCGGGCATACACGTTGCAGAGCTTGAACTCATCCCGCAGTTCGGTGTTCTGAATGCCATGGAATACATCGCCCAGTTTGAATTTTTCGTTGCCGACAAACTGGTGACAAGGGTACAGATCTCCCCAGGGTGTCACGGCCATGTACTCCGTGCCTACGCCGCAACCGGAGATACGCTTGTAGATGCAGGGACCCCCGGCCAGGTCAATCATATAGTGAAAGAAGGTGAAGCCATTGCCCTTGCGGGAACGGCGCAGCATCTCCTGGGCCAGGATATCGTACTGCTCTAAGAGTACCGGCAGGTCCTCCTCCTTGAGGGCATAATCCTCCTTCGGATCGGCCACGACGGGCTCCATGGCCAGCTGTTTGAAGCCCAGGTCTGCGATATGCAGGATATCCTTGGCAAAATCAGTATTATAATGGGTATAAGTACCCCGCACATAATACCCTTCCTGATGACGCAGCTCGGCCATCTTCTGAAAACGAGGCACGATCATATCATAACTGCCCTTGCCATTGCGGGTGACCCGCAGACGGTCATTGGTTTCCTTGCGGCCATCCAGGCTGAGCACCACATTATACATTTCTTTGTTGGCAAACTCCATGACTTCATCCGTCAGAAGTACGCCATTGGTCGTCAATGTAAACCGGAAGTTTTTGTTGTGGATCTTCTCCTGCTCACGGGCGTAGGCCACCAGCTGCTTGACGACGTCGAAGTTCATCAGAGGCTCGCCGCCGAAGAAGTCCACTTCCAGGTTATGCCGGGTACCCGAGTTTGCGATCAGAAAATCCAACGCCTGCTTGCCGACTTCGAAGCTCATCAGCGCTTTATCGCCGCAGTACTCGCCTTTGCCGGCAAAACAGTATTTGCAGGCAAGATTACAGTCGTGGGCGATATGCAGACAGAGAGCCTTGATGACCGTGGAACGATTCTTGAAATCCCAGGCCAGATTTTCATAGGTATCCTCAGAGAACAGCCGCCCATCCTTCTTGAGCTGTTCGATATCACGCAGCGTCTCCTGAATCTCTGTTTCCGTCACATCGGGCTGATCGGCATATTTCTCCAGAATGGCAGCCGTGATCTCCTGCGGCGTATGATCCTCATAGAGCGCGATGATATCATAGGCTACGTCATCCACGACATGAACGCTGCCGCTGTTGGCATCCAGGACAATATTGTATCCGTTATTCTTATATTGATGTACCATGAACGGTATTCATTCCCCTCTCCGTTATAATGAAGCAAAAAAAGGCTGTATGAAAACAGGAGCTTAGATAGACAGCGGATCCTGCGTTCATACAGCGCTTTGGTCAACCGATATTACTGATTTTCCTTCATCTGTTCGCACTGCTGATTCGCGATACCGCAGGAAGTCTTGCAGGCGGACTGACAAGAAGTCTGGCATTCGCCACAACCGCCGTGATTCACGGATTGAGCCAGGTTTCTGGTATCCAGAGTCTGAATTCTCTTCATAAAAAAACACCTTCTTTCGAAATTGAACTACACACAACAAAATCTGACCCTGTCAGACTATCCTTATTATATCGGATTCCCCGACGGCTGTCAATGGGTTTCTTGGAATTACACTTCCACGACATGAATGACCTTTGGAAGCGTGCCAAAGGTACTCTTGACTGTGATGCCATTCGCACATAGATCCTGAATATTGGCGATGATCTGCTCGGTGATCTCTTCTCCGGGCACAATCAACGGAATGCCAGGCGGATAGGCGAACACGATCTCCCGCGAGATACGCCCCGCGCTGTCCGAGAAACGAACCGCCTCATCCGGCATATCTTTGGCAGCGCTGACGGTCATCTTCATCATGCTTTCCTGTACCAGCGGCGGCGCCGATGGCTTGGGCGTATCGGAACCGTACTCCTGATCGATTTCGATCAGCGCGTGCAGCAGACGCTCAAAACCTTCGTCCGTATCGCAGATGCTGGTCAGGGCCAACGCGTAATCCGCGGCGATCATTTCCAATTCGATCTTATATTTCTTCAGCATCAGTTCCTCAAATTCACCGCTCGTAAGCCGCAGATTTCGGATGCTCATCACGATCTTGCTGGGATCAAACCCGAAGAAGAGCGGATGGTTCTCCACGCTGTCCGTGCCTTTGCAAAGAATGCGGATATGCTTGAGCACGCGGGTCTCCTTGGCGAACATGTTGATTCGCCGGATATACTCGTGGAACAGGGATTCCTTTCCATCATTCAGCATATGCACACAGTTATCAATCGCAGCCATCAGAATATACGAAGGGCTTGTACTCTCGAAGATGGCCAGGGAATCGGAGATGCGGCGATCCATTTCCTGCAGCTTTTCCCGGTTCTTCCACAGGCTGCTGCACAGATGCAGCAGTGCCGTCTGGGTGGGGCTGGGCAGTGTCTTATGGATGCTCTGGATGACCAGGTCCGCACCTTCGGTGATGGCGCTCTTCGGGAAGGACGGATGGAATCCCAGATGGGGGCCATGCGCCTCATCCACAATCAGCGGAATCTTATGCTCATGCAGGATATGGCTGATCGTAGCCACATCGGACATGACGCCGTCATAGGTGGGCGAAGTGATGATCGCTAGACGGATGTCCGGATATTCTTCCAGGGCATCCTGTACCTGCTGCGGCGAAATGCTGCCGTTGACGCCGAATTCCGGGTCTACCGGCGGGAACAGATAGATCGGATGTAGTCCGCAGATGTGTACGGCGTTGTAGATGGATTTATGGCAGTTTCTGGCCATCAGGATCTTGTCGCCGCGGCGAGCCAACGCAAAGATCGCGGAAATCAGGCCGCAGGTGCTGCCATTGATCAGATACCAGCAGCGGTAACTGTCGAAGAGTCTGGCAGCCATATCCATGGATTCTTTCAGAATCCCGTTGGAATCATGCAGGTTATCACTGCCTGCCACTTCGGTGATGTCGATGCGATATGGGCTGACACCGTCTAAAAAGTCAAAGTTTCTCTTGTGACCAGGCATGTGCATTGGGTAAATATCCTGGTCGGCATAATCATTCAGATAATCCAGTAGTCTCAAGGTATTATCCCCCTCCTCCAATGATTTAGCGTTCTTCCGTTTCGATATCGTCCGGATCGTCGTCCGTCTCGATATTTTCCGTATCTAAAGAGCCGGTGGAGGAAGGACCTTCCTCGGCGGCTCCATCGCCCCAGTACTCGTTATACTTGGCGTCTACCTGTTCCCGGGTGATCGTATTCATCCCGGTGATGGTGGACTGATGCGCGGCGGCAAAATATTCCGCAGCGGCTTCCAGATTGCCCCAGTGCTCGTAGATGAGGCCCAGATGGAACTTGCTGTCCACCATGGTATCCTTCATATCGAGCGCGCGGCTGAAGTATTTTTCGGCTTCTTCATACTGTCCCTGACGAAAAGCGATCTGCCCCAGATTATCGAAGGCAGGGCCATGGGCCTCGCTCAGCTCCAGCGCCTTATCGGTATATTCCTGGGCTTTCTCATAGTCGCCAGCCTCAATATAGAAATACCCCAGGGTCGTATAGAAGTCCGGCGTGAAGTATTCGTATTTCTCAATCATCTTCTCCATGACCTCGATGCCTTTCTTCAACTGGCCCATCTTCCAATAGGCAATGGCCAGATCCTGTTCGGCATACTTGACGAGCATGGGATTCACCTTGTCTCGGGCCAGCACCTTCTCGAAAAGATCGAGCGCCGTCGCGTAATCGCCCTCCTTGAGGAGATCCATGCCATAGGCCAGCATGGCATAGACACAGCGGGTATTATGCTGGATCGCAAAACGATACAGTTTGTGAACAAACTTGGGCCGTCTTAGAAGGCCGTCCAGGAGATACCCTGTCCAACCCACGGCAGTTCCCAGATTGACGATGTATACGATCAAACCATAGCCTAACAGAATCAAGAGTGACCAGCCAAAGGGAACCTGAAAGACGAAGCAGGCCAGAATGACGGCAGCGGTGATCAGTAGGTATGGATGTTTTTCGATGAATTTCACAGAAAAAACCTCCTACTTCAAAAATGATTGCAGTCCATATCATATCATGAGAGGGAGCGGGATTCAAGAGAAAAATGAAGTTTTTTGATGGGGAAACATCGAATTGGGAGAGAGAATGGCGAATGGATACCTATTTGATAAAAAACTAACAAAATTTGAGCCATTTGCTTTACATCTCTTCGGTTATTTGATATAATGATAGGAGCATGCTAAAAAGGCATGACAAATCAGAGATGATGAGCATCATGGGGAGGTAAACATATGGGGTGCTGTAGCGGAGCCGATCAAGAGAAATATGATGAGCTAAAGCGATTTATTGACGCGCTTCCCACGAAACAGGGAGAGCTGATTCGCGTGCTGCATCGGGCACAGGGAATCTTTGGCTATTTGCCGCGGGAGGTACAGGTCTTCGTGGCCAAGGAGTTGGGCGTGCCGGTATCGAAGGTGTACGGGGTTGTCAGCTTCTATTCGTATTTCACGATGAAGCCGAAGGGAAAGTATGAGATATCCGTATGTATGGGTACAGCTTGTTACGTTCGCGGAGCGGAAAACGTGCTGGAAGAGCTGCGGAAGAAGCTTTCGATCGAACCTGGCGAGACGACGCCGGATGGTAAGTTTTCACTGCGTTCCCTGCGGTGTGTGGGTGCCTGTGGATTGGCGCCGGTCATGCTGGTAGGCGACAAGGTGTACGGACGGGTGACGCCGGATATGGTGGACTCGATTTTGGCAGAGTGTGAATAAGGGGGAGCAACATGGAAAAGATCACGACAGTAGAACAGCTCAAAACCATTTGCATAGCACAGCAGGAAGCGGAGAAACAGGAGAGAGTCAGTATTCTGGTATGCGGCGGTACAGGCTGCCAATCCTCCGATTCTCAAAAGATCGTGGAAAATCTGCGCTCGGAGCTCGCGGCACAGGGCCTTGAGGATATGGTGGAAGTGGTACGAACCGGCTGCTTCGGATTCTGTGAAAAGGGACCGATTGTGAAGATTCTGCCGGACAATACCTTCTATACGCAGGTCAAGCCGGAGGACGCGAAGGAGATCGTGGAGAGCCATATCATGAATAATGAAAAGGTGCAGCGACTTCTGTATCTGGATCCGAAGACGAATGAACATATTTCCGATTCCAAACATATGGATTTTTATAAGAAGCAGCAGCGTGTAGCACTCAGAAACTGCGGCTATATCGATCCGGAGAATATCAAAGATTATATTCGCCAGGAGGGTTATCAGGCGCTGGCAAAATGTATCACGCGGTTGACGCCGGAGGAGGTCATCGAAGAGGTCAAAAAATCCGGCCTGCGCGGGCGTGGCGGCGCAGGGTTCCCGACGGGGCTCAAATGGCAGTTTGCCAGAGGGTATCAGTCTGAGCAGAAATACGTGGTCTGTAATGCGGACGAAGGCGATCCGGGAGCTTTTATGGATCGTTCGATTCTGGAAGGCGATCCGCACAGTATCGTAGAGGCCATGGCCATCTGCGGATATGCGATTGGCGCGAGCGAGGGTAGAGTCTACATTCGAGCAGAATATCCGCTGGAGATTCAAAGACTGGAGAAGGCCATCGAATCGGCGCGGGAATGCGGCCTCCTGGGCGAGCATATTCTGGGGACAGATTTCAGTTTTGATATTCAGATCTCTTTCGGCGCAGGCGCGTTTGTCTGCGGAGAGGAGACGGCTCTGATTCATTCGATGGAGGGTAATCGAGGCGAGCCTACGACCAAGCCGCCGTTTCCTGCGGAAAGCGGATATTGGGGCAAGCCCACGAACGTAAATAATGTAGAAACCTTTGCGAATGTGCCGGTTATTTTCCTGAAGGGAGCCGATTGGTTCAGCTCCATCGGTACGGAAAAGAGCAAAGGCACCAAGGTATTTGCACTGGCCGGTAAGATCAATAATGTGGGACTGATCGAGGTTCCGATGGGAACGACGCTGCGAGAGGTCATCTTTGATATCGGCGGCGGCATCAAAAACGGAAAGAAGTTTAAGGCGGCGCAGACGGGCGGGCCTTCTGGCGGATGTCTGACGGAGAAGGATCTGGATACGCCGATTGATTTTGACAGCCTGGTGGCGAAGGGTTCCATGATGGGATCCGGCGGCCTGATCGTCATGGATGAGGATGACTGCATGCCCTCTGTGGCACGCTTCTATCTGGAATTTACCGAGGAAGAGTCCTGTGGAAAATGTACGCCTTGCCGTGTGGGGACCAAGCGCCTGTCGGAACTTCTGAAGGACATCACCCAGGGCAAGGGAACGATGGAGCATATCGCGGAGCTCAAGCGTCTGAGCCAGGTCATCAAGGATACGGCATTGTGCGGACTGGGACAGACCGCGCCCAATCCGGTTCTGTCCACGCTGGCAGCTTTCGAAGATGAGTATATCGCGCATGTCAATGGGCACTGTCCGGCGGGTAAATGTACAGCGCTCCTGAAGTTCTATATTGATCCGGAGAAATGTAAGGGCTGTACGCTGTGCGCCCGGAATTGTCCGGTGAATGCGATTGAGGGAACGGTGCGTAATCCGCACAGCATTCTGCAGGAGAAGTGTATTAAGTGCGGTACCTGTATGGATAAGTGTAAGTTCGGCGCCATCGTGAAGAAATAAGGGGGGACAGAAGCATGGATATGATCAATCTGACAATAGACGGACAGGCGGTTCAGGTAGAAAAGGGCAGTACGATTCTGGACGCGGCAAAAAAGCTGGGAATCGAGATTCCTACGCTCTGTCATCTGCATATGCATGAGATTGGCCTGAATAATCAGCCGGCTTCCTGCCGGGTCTGCGTGGTTGAGGTGGAAAAGCGCCGCAATCTGGCGCCGGCCTGCGCCACACCAGTGGCCGAGGGCATGGTGGTGCACACCAATACGCCCAAGGTGCTGGAGGAGAGGCGGACAGTGCTGGAGCTGATGCTTTCTGACCACCCGAAGGATTGCCTGACCTGCGCGAAGGCAGGAGAATGCGATTTGCAGAAGGTCTCTGAGAAGATGGGCATTCGGAAGATCCGGGTAACAGGAACAGCGCAGTCCACCTATCCTTTGGATACCAGTGTATCGATCGTACGCGATATGAATAAGTGCATCATGTGCAGACGGTGCGAGACAGTCTGCAACCAGGTACAGACCGTGGGCGCGCTTTCTGGCGTGAATCGTGGTTTTGAGGCCGTGGTCTCCACCTCCTTCCAGGTACCACTTGCGGAGTCCGTATGTACGTATTGCGGACAGTGTGTGCAGGTGTGTCCTGTGGGCGCGTTGACCAGCAACACCAGCGCGGTCGATCGACTGATGGCCGATCTGGCTGATCCGGATAAAGTTGTGGTGGTCAATACGGCGCCGGCGGTTCGTGCAGCGTTGGGCGAAGAGTTTGGCTATCCTGCGGGCACATCCGTCACGGGCAAGATGGTAGCGGCACTGCGCAAGATCGGGTTTGACTATGTATTTGATACCGATTTTGCGGCAGATATGACGATCATGGAAGAGGCGACAGAACTGGCAGAACGACTGCAGAAGTACATCAAGGGCGAGCCGGTGGCGCTGCCGTTGATGACTTCCTGCTGTCCAGCCTGGGTGAATTTCATCGAGACGCAGTATCCGGAGTATCTGGATCTGCCGTCTTCTGCGAAGTCTCCGCAGCAGATGTTCGGCTCAATCGCCAAGAGTTATTTCGCGGAGAAACTGGGTGTACAGAGAGAACAGCTGGTGGTCGTCTCCATCATGCCCTGTATCGCCAAGAAGTACGAGGCCCAGCGCGAGGAGTTTTCTGTGGATGAGAATCCGGACATCGATTATTCGATCAGTACGCATGAGCTGGCCGGACTCATCAAGCAGTTCAACTTCGACCTGAAGAATCTGGAAGAGGACGATTTTGATGATCCTCTGGGCGAATCTACCGGCGCGGGCGTGATTTTCGGCAAGACGGGCGGCGTCATGGAAGCGGCGCTTCGTACGGCCTACGAGTGGCTGACTGGCGAGACACTGGAGAAAGTGGAATTTGATGATATTCGCAGCACTTCCTCTGGCATTCGGAAGGCAGCAGTTCAGATCGGAGATCTGACGATCAATGTGGCGGTAGCCAGTGGTCTGGGGAATGCTCGCAAGATCATGGAAGAGATCAAGGCAGGCAATCCGGACAATCTTCACGCGGTGGAGATCATGGCCTGTCCCGGCGGCTGCGTGAATGGCGGCGGACAGCCGTATCATCACGGTGATTTCAGCGTCATTCGGAAACGTCAGGCGGCCTTGTGCGGAGAGGACGTAGAGAAGAAGATCCGCAAATCTCACGAGAATCCTTTCGTGAAAAAACTCTACGCGGACTACATGGGCGAGCCGGGACACGGCAAAGCGCATGAACTTCTGCATACCACATACGCAGCCAAGGAAAAGGTATAATTTAGTAGAAAAGGGCGAGCCAAGTGCTCGCCCTTTATTATAAAACGAAGCCCGTCTCCGTCCCCTCGAAACCTTGATTTTAAGCCATTTTTATGCTATAATCCCCCTTTACGAAAGGGGGATTTCTATGGAAGACATTGCCATTCGCATCGTGAAGCTGATGCAGGAGATCAAGCAGTGCGTGACCTACAGTATCTCAGCCAAGCGCTCCAAAGGGACGCAGAAGACCCAGTACTATTATCAGTACACAGAAGATCACAAGCGCAAGCAAAAGCTCATCCCTTCGAAAAACGTGAAACAGGCTCTGGCAGACTTCGCGCACAAGCAGGAGCTGAAACGACAGCTCAAGGCTCTGCAGGACAGCGTGCCATGCGAAGAGAAGCAGGGCATCCGGGCCCGTGTGCGCTTCTTCACACAGTTCGGCCTGCCTCGGGACCCCTTCGACCCCGAGCAGGTGAAGCCTCGCGACGAGCCCAACGTCTACCTGGATGGCACGACGCGTGACTCCAAGAGCGAGATCATCATTTCACTGCTTCTGGAGCTTCTGAAGATCAACTATTACTACAATACTGAGCTGCAGACACGCGACGGAAGCTATCGCAAGCCTGATTTCATCTTGAATCGCCAGATTCTCTGGGAACACCTAGGGAAAATGGACGATGCATCTTATGCTGTTGTTCAGCGCCAGAAGCTGAAAGAGTATAGAGCGCTAGGTATCGACAAGATGATGTTCACGACAGAGGTCTACAATCCTGAAAAGAAGACTTCTGTGCTCAATTTGCAGGAGATCGTGAAGAAATTTGTAGAGTTCCAGCTGATCTCCACGCGTCTGGCCAGGAGCCTGTTCCGGAAAACAAGAGCCCAGAACCGGAAGCCGATCCGAATGAGATACGACGCCCAACCTAAAGCGGACTGGAAAAATGTGTAAATAATGAAAAATTGGCATCTTCCGGGGACAAGATCTGTCCCTATGCGAAAATGAAGCCTCAGACCCCAGGAAGGGGATTTTTTATGTCCTGGTGCTGGAAGAAACTGGGAATCTTGTATCTGGTTGCTGGGCCTGTATACTCGAATTTTCAGAATCTGGGCAGGTTCGTGGTCTGGAGCGTATACAGTATACTCGAATTTTTCAGGGCCCAGGCAGATTCCTGGTCGATAGCGTATACAGAAAGCTCGAAAAGCCTGGGCCCCGGGCAGAATCAGTATACTCAAAAATTCAGGGCCCAGGTCAGGTTCCGGGTCTGGAGCGTATACAAGATACTCGAAAAGCCTGGGCCCGGGCGAAATCTGTATACTCAAAAATTTAGAGCCCGGACAGGCTCGTGGTCTGGGGCGTATACAGAAAGCTCGAAAAGCCCGGGCAGAATCAGTATACTCAAATTTTCAGGATCTAGGGAGGTTCCTGGTCGATAGCGTATACAGAAAGCTCGAAAATCTCGGGCCCTGGGCAGAACCTGTATACTCAAAAATTCAGGGCCCGTACAGGTTCCGTGTTCCTAGCGTATACAGCCTGCTCGAAGAGCCTGGATCCGGGCAGAATCAGTATACTCAAAAAATCAGAGCCCAAGCAGGCTCCTGGTTCCTAGCGTATACAGAAAGCTCGAAAAGCCCGGGCAGAACCTGTATACTCAAATTTTCAGAGCCCAGGCAGGCTCCTGGTTCCTAGCGTATACAGAAAGCTCGAAAATCTAGGGCCCCGGGCAGAACCTGTATACTCAAAAATTCAGGGCCCGGGCAGG
>DBQQ01000003.1 GCA_002305315.1 Clostridiales bacterium UBA1390 | reverse complement strand
AGCAACGACACATGTGGAGACGGTGGTGCAACTGATTAGCAAAGAAAAATCCATAGTGAGCTGAACGTGGAGAGGAAGCATATTTTATAGGAGCGATAGGGAATGGATGACAAAGCTTTTATGGATGTATGGCCTGAATGGCAGCTGAAAAAAAAGATAGGGCAAGGATCATACGGCGCTGTATATGAAGCAGTTCGCCAGGATCATCATGTAGTAAGTCGTGCAGCGATCAAAATCATTCATATTCCGTCAGAGCCTTCGGAGATTGCATCGTTAAGATCAGAAGGAATGGATGAGGCGGCGATCAACACATATCTGCAGGGTGTAGTAGATGCATTTGTGGATGAGATCCAACTGATGGAAACGCTCAAGGGAATACAGAACATCGTGAGCGTCGAGGATTATAAAGTAGTTCGTCAAACGGAATCCGTGGGCTGGACGATCTATATTCGTATGGAGCTTCTGACGCCTTTTTCTACCTATGTATTGAACAAAAAGATGACAGAGCGGGACGTAATCAAGTTGGGATGTGATATCTGTACCGCACTCGAAATATGTGGAAAGAGAAATATTCTTCATCGAGATATCAAACCGGAGAATATTTTCGTGAATGATTTCGGGGATTATAAACTGGGAGATTTTGGAATAGCCAAGAGGCAGACCAGTGATAAAGAAAATCTTTCTCCCAAGGGTACTTATAATTATATGGCACCGGAAGTGGCGAATGGACATGCATATGACAACAGAGCGGATCTGTATTCTCTGGGCATTGTCTTATATCGGATGTTGAATCAAAATCGCCTTCCCTTTCTGGAAACAGAAAAACAGCTGACAGACCTTGATGAAAGGCGAAAAGCGGTAGAGCGCCGGTTCTGCGGGGAGAAGATGCCCGTGCCCTGTGAGGCGTCTACAGGCATGGTGGATGTGATTTTCAGAGCTTGCGCCTTCGAGCCGAAAGACCGTTTTGCGAATGCGACGGAAATGAAGCAAGCATTGCTGCAGGTGCAGGATCGTATGCAGGATTCCAGGGATCCACTGGATCGAACGATTTCTGTCCGGAAAGCCGCAGCGGATGAAGAGGGAACCACTTCTGTTCGCAGGGAGACGGGAGGATCTGTGAGAAATGAGCCAAGCGCTGAGGCAAAGCGAGAGCCCGTGAGAAAAAAGAAGGGCTCCAAGATTGCTGTTTTTATATTGATTTTTGTGATTCTGGCGGTCGTGGGGACGTTTGTTGCAATTCAGGCGTTACATCATGAAGGAGCGGATGCAGAATCATCCCAGACGCAGAGTAGTGAGGAACAAAAGGATCCGAATGAGAGCATTGTAAAGACATATACAGGAACATACTCAGAGGGAAGCCTGCAAAGTCTGCATGGATTTGACTTAGAGATTCTTTCCTATGACGAAAATGGTCATGTAGAAGCAGTATTCTCTTTTTATAATGCGGACGGGACAAAAGATCTGTTTGGCAGTTATAAAATGGAAGGCGAAATGGTGCTGAAAGTAGATGGTAGCGTAAGCATCCAATTAACAGGAACCGAGTGGATAGAGCAGCCCTTGGGCTACCATATGCTAAGCGACATGGAAGTGGCGATCAACGCAGATAAGACAATTCTCTCATCTGAAAAATATGAGTTGTATGGTGTAGAAAAAGACGCCAATGGGTTATACGATGTTTCGGATATAGCGAAGACCTATTCAGGAACATATACGGCAAACTGGGGCGTGACAGGTATGGATCTGACGATTACTTCCTGTGATGTAAATAATGGATATGTACAGGCAGAAAGCTATTTTTACCCAGGGGAGGAGTCTTCGAAGGCGAAAACGGGACGATTTACGATGATAGGGAGAGTTGTGTATGTATATCCAGACGGCAGCGTGAAACTCGCGTTGATGGGCGATGAATGGATCGAAGAACCGGATGGCGCAGTGATGCTGAATTTCAATCTGACGATTAGTGGAGACCGTACAGAGGCAACATCCGATCGTTATCAGATGAACTTACAAGCGCAGTCCTGAATGATCGATGAAGGAAGGGCAGAAAATGAATAGTGCGTTGATTACAATATTTGATGGAAATCTGGCGCCGCGGACGATTTCACTGGATGAATTTGAGAAGGATACGGTGTATTTCGGACGTGATCCCCAAAATGACATCGTGCTGACCTCTCATTTGGTCTCAGCAGAACATGGTCGGTTTGTATATAAAAACGACATGTGGATGATGGAAGACAAGGCAGTCTATATGGGGCAGGGCAGCACGAATGGGCTGATATACAATAATACATCAGTGACTTCGCATGCGGTTGTAGACGGAGATTTTATTCGAATCGATGATGGGGTAGAGACAATCACAGAGGGCGTATTGTTTGTGTTTTCCTCTGTGGATTCTCAAAATCCCTGGTTTTCGATTTCTCTTTCGGATAAGACACAATGGACGATAGGACGGGACGAAAAAAGAGATATCGTACTCCCACATGTTTCTGTATCGAGAAACCATGCCAAGATTTTACGGGAAGAAAACGAATATTATATTCTGGATACAAGCAGCGAAAATGGCGTGCTGGTCAACAATATGAAGATTGTTGGCAAGGAGAAGCTGCATGAGAAAGATGTGATCACGATCACAAATTCGAAGCTGATTTTCACGAAGACCATGATTTTTTATTGTTGTTATAAGAATGGTGTTTCTGTGGATGCATCAGATATTGTGATTCGGCGGGGCAAGGGAAGGAAAGCGTTCATCACCAGCAATCATGTGAGTTTAAATATACGGCCTGGAGAATTGATTGCGATTATTGGCGGTTCTGGTGCAGGAAAATCGACGATCCTCAATTGTATGTGTGGATATCTGCGGCCTACACAGGGGGAAGTATACATCAATGGGAATAATCTGTATCAGAACTTTGACACAATAAAGAAGCTGATCGGGTACGTGCCCCAGTCGGATATTGTTTATGATAATCTGACGCTTCATGATATGCTGGCATATACAGCCAAGCTCAGACTTCCTAAGGATACGACAAAAGCAGAGCGAGAAGAGGCGATCTCGCGCGCAATAGAGATGGTAGAGCTGTCAGAGAAAAAGAAGAGTTATATCAAATCGCTTAGCGGCGGACAGAGAAAAAGAGCGAGTATTGCCGTAGAACTGCTGTCTGATCCGAATCTGATGTTTTTAGATGAACCTTCCTCCGGATTGGATCCTGGTACGGAGCGAAATCTGATGCTGTCTCTTCGCAGAATGGCAGATAGCGGAAAGACGGTTGTATTAGTGACACATAGCACCCTGCAGCTTCAGATGTGTGATAAGATCGTATTCATGGGGAAGGGCGGAAATCTATGCTTTTTCGGTTCTTATGATGAGGCGCTCGCTTTCTTTGGAGTTTCGGATGTAGTGGATATTTATAATATGATATCGGAACAGTCTGAAATGTGGCGTACCCGATTCGAGGAGAGAAGAGGAGTACCGGGACAGGTCAGACCAACGGCAATAACAACGAGCAAGTCGAAAGAACATCATTTGCGGCAGTTTCGTGTTCTATCCTTACGATACTGTAAACTGGTGGTTCATGATAGACAACGTCTGCTTTTGCTGCTTTTACAGGCGCCGCTTCTGGCAGTTCTCATTTCCCTGGTAGCGGATGGTCAGCAGTTTGCGCAGTACGAGATGACCAAGAGTCTTCTTTTTGCGCTCTCCTGTTCAGCGTTTTGGATTGGAATGCTGAATGCGATTCAGGAAATCTGTAAAGAACGAACGATTCTGAAGCGCGAGTATATGACAGGGCTATCCCTGCGGGCCTATGTCTCCTCGAAGCTGCTTGTGCTGGGAGTGCTTTGTGTGATTCAAAGCGCATTGATTGCCGGTGTGTTCAGCCTGATGATTGGATTGCCGGAGGAAGGAATATTGACACAGCCATGGGTTGAACTTTGGATCACCACGTTTTTGACAGCGATTGCTTCAGCAGCCATGGGACTGTTTGTATCGTCTCTGTTTACGAATGCGGACAGGGCAATGACGGTAGCGCCTATATTACTTCTGCCGCAGATTCTGTTTTCCGGACTGATCTTCAAATTGAGCGGTGTAACGGAAATGGTTTCGTGGTTTGCGATTTGCCGTTGGAGTATGGAAGGATATGGAACAACGGCAAACCTGAACAGTCTGCCATTGCGTCTGCAGCAAGAAGGGATTATGATTCCCCATGATGCAGAAAGTTTTTTTGAATTTACAGTTCCTCATATTCTGATGGATTGGGGGATTCTGGTGGTGTTTACTATTGTCTTTGTGGTTCTGGCCAAGGTTATATTGACAAGAAGCGAGACTATGAAGAAAAGTCCGTAAATAGGATTCTTCTATGATAAGATTGGGTGAAAGGCTTGAAAAACAAGTTTTTCACCCTTGCTTTATATACACCCGTTTGATGGTATATCAATAACAAGTGGCTTTTCCGCCTGTTTTAACCTGGATATGGTTTTAATCTGGCAGTCGCCCTTCATGCATAATACTTAGCTCACCAAAGACCTGCCCCAGTTACGGATGGTCTTTGTCCATCTTTTGGTATCCTCAGAAGAACCTTTTGCATAGATACATTTACAGAAAAAATTACACACCGCCCTTTATTTTGCTCGTATTAAACTACTAAACTTTCAAATCATAAGGTTATCCAATATCGTCGTAGCAAATGGTGTCCTTCAGCTTCGTTATAGGCATCTATGGTGTCCTGTAATTTCCCACCTAATTTCTCACATACATGGATTGACGCGGCATTTTTTTCATATATAGTGAACAATACTTTTTTCATGCCATGTCCTTTTGCAAGTATCAATCCTTGACGGAGTATTTCCGTACCGTATCCTTTTCTCTGCTCAGAGACTCTTACGGCATAGCCGATGCTTCCAATATCTGTGAGCACTTTCTCTGTAAATTGGGTTCGTATCTGAAGTTCGCCAATAAACTTATCGTTATCAATTGCTCAATAATGAAAACTGATGGGTTGATCTGCAATCAGCCCCTTTTCTTGCTTGTCATACCATGATTTAGTACAAAAGAACCAGTTGTCATCTATCTTGTTAGGATTGGTAGGTCTGAAATAGACAACATGATTATCATATAACTCCTGACAATAGTCTTTATATCCTGACACATATTCGGGACATCTTTTGATAAGTTGCAGCATATATTCCATCCTTTATGTAATAAATTTAGATTCCTATTAACACTCCTAATGTTTTTATTTATTGTTTCCAGAGGAATTCGAATTATGCGTAAAAAGAAGAGCAGATTTCTTGTAGGATTCATTGGAAAAGAACTCATTTACAGGCTTTGGAGGTTATGATACAATAGGCGTGGCATAGCAGTTTTCTATATCATAGCGATTGCGCCACGCCTCAAGTTTGCCGCCCAAGGGCGTCAAACTCCGACGGGTATCTCGTATGGAATAATAGGCGTGGCATGGCAGTTTTCTATACAGCTGTGAGATGTATGCTAAAGACGTCCCGCTCGGAAGGGGAGAAAAGGAATACGACATGGGAGGCGAACAGCTTGAAAATAATCGCGAAACAACCGATCCATAAAGGTTGGTCCAAGGATAGAAAATACCGAGTGAAGGATGAAGCAGGAGAAACCTACCTTCTGCGGATATCGGACATTTCTCAATATGAGGCAAAACGATTCGAGTTCGATATGATGCAGAAAGTGGCTGTGTTAGGAGTTCCGATGTGTAAACCACTGGAGTTTGGCCGTTTAGAAGAGGGTGTCTATTCGATACAGAGTTGGATTGATGGCGTGGATGCGGAGGAATGGATTCCCATGCAGCCTGACAGCATGCAATATGCCTATGGCCTGGAAGCGGGACGGATTCTGAAAAAGATTCATTCGATACCGGCTCCGAAAACACAGGAAGATTGGGAAATTCGATTCAATCGAAAGATCGATCAAAAGATCAAAAATTATCAGGAATGTCCTTTGCGTTATGAAAAGGATCAGCCATTTTTGGATTATATTCAGGAGAATCGTAACTTGCTGAAAGATCGGCCGCAGGTGTATCAACATGGGGACTATCATATTGGAAACATGATGGTGGATCAGGCGGGCAGACTGCAGATTATCGATTTCAATCGTCACGATTTTGGGGATCCCTGGGAAGAGTTCAATCGGATTGTCTGGTGCGCACAAGCCTCTCCCCTTTTTGCATCCGGTATGGTCAATGGATATTTTGATGGGGATGTTCCCCTTATGTTCTGGAAGTTGCTGGCGCTCTATATAGCGAGCAATACACTGTCCTCCTTATATTGGGCGATTCCATTCGGACCGGCAGAGGTCAATACGATGCGTAAACAGGCAGCAGATATCCTCTCCTGGTATGATGATATGAAAACACCTGTCCCATCCTGGTATTTTTCAGGATACTATCTGCAGGAACTGGATGGGATTCCTTATAAGCTAAAAAGGCCCTTTGATTTCTCATTCCTTCACGAATATGGCAGTGTATTTCGGATTTATGACGATCAGGATTCTGGGAATATCTGCTTTGGAGTGGAAAAGGAGGGAAAGCGCTTTTTTGTGAAGTTTGCAGGGGCCCCCACAGAGAGATATGATGGAGACAGAGAAGATGCGATCGAGAGATTGCGGCAGACCGTATCCATATATCAGGACCTGCGTCATGAGAATCTGGTGAATCTGAGAGCGGCCTGCGAGGTGGGCGATGGATTCGCAGCGATTTTCGACTGGACAGAGGGAGACTGTATGGGAAAAATGTATTCGGAGGCGCATCAAAGATTCATGCAACTTCCCGTGGAGGATAAGCTGAGGGTATTCCGAGACATACAAAATTTTTTCCAGCACGTGATGGAACAGGGATATGTGGGAATCGACTTTTACGATGGCAGTATTCTATATGATGCCAAGAAAAAGAAGACTACCCTGTGCGACATTGACGAATTTCAAAAACAGCCGTTTTACAACAATATGGGACGTATGTGGGGCAGCACGCGTTTCATGTCGCCAGAAGAGTTCCAGCGGGGAGCGCCTATCGATGAGATCACCAATGTGTATACCTTAGGCGCTACAGCCTTTGCCCTGTTTAGTGAGAGCGTTAGAACCAGGGAGGCCTGGCCGCTATCTGACCGTTTGTATCAGGTTGCCATAAAAGCCGTTTCTGAAGACAGGGCTATGCGGCAGCAGTCGATCCAACAGTTCCGGGAGGAGTGGGAAGAGGCGCTGTAAGATGGACTGCTCATTCTTTCCTTCCAAGATTAAAGACCCAATGTTGGTTAAAATATATTTCATTGTCTACAAGATAAGGAGAAAATCCTGTTGCATATTTTTTATTTAGATGATCTTTCATGAGTTTACGAATCTCTATACGAGATGCTTCCGGTGTCTTTGTTAGTTCCATCCAGGATTCAAGGGAAACCGCCAGATCTGTTTGTTCCTGATATGGCAGGGTCAATTGGTTTCGAACATATAAATCACGCATTTCGGAAAGTGTGAGATCGCGCACATGGGAGGCATCCCGCAGGCGTTCGATACGATCGACTTCGTCTCGAAGGGATTCATCATTCATTGTCATATCAATCATAATTAGCTTGCCGCCGGGTTTCAGCACACGCGCCATTTCGGAAAAACAGGAATCGACATTCGTAAAATGATGAAAGGCGAGTCGGGATATCACAATATCAAACGAGCGATCCAGAAAAGGAAGATCTTCGGCATATCCTTTTACAAACGTGATGTTGCGGATCTCGTGATTCTCGCTTTCCTGTTTTCCGACTTCCAACATAGCAGGCGTGGCATCCAGACAGACAACATGACCCGCATGGGGAGCAAGGCTACGGCCGCATATGCAGGTTCCAGCGGCGACGTCAAGGATGATATCGGTTTTTTCAGGAGCAGTTTTGCGAATCGTATCCTCTAAGTATTCCTGCTTTGTAAAATGAAGCTTTGTAGAATCGAAATGCGGGGCCTGTGTCTTGAAGGAGAGTTGGAGTGCTTCTAAGTTTGTGGGTTTCATAGTGGGAGTCCTTTCGTAGAATAGAGATCAAATAGTTTCCTGTACGAAGACTATGGAATATGTCATGATTATATCACATATTTTGAATGCATTCTAGGAGGAACCTTTACTTTCTTCGGATAGCGATTGGTTTTTTGTGAAAAATCGAAAAAAAACATGTGGAATCTTTTTTTGACAAAAATATTGACATTTCATCCGGAGAGTGCTACAATCAAAACAAACCAGTGAAGAAGTGGAAGTAGCCTCAGCACACACGTTTCAGAGAGTCGCGGATGGTGGGAGCGCGGTAGGATGTGGCTGATGTGAATGGGCTTTGGAGGGCGAGTTGAAAACAGTAGTAGACGAGCCGGAGAACAGACTCCGTTATCAAAGAAAGCATATGATAGTATGCATGAGAGGATGCGTTGTAGCGTATCAAGCCGGGTGGCACCGCAGGAGTATTGGATGACTCTTGTCCCTGCATATATTGTGAGGGACAAGGGTTTTTTTGTTGTCCCGTATAGAAGCGATGAAAGGAGAACTACGATGAAACTGCAAAATTATGAGGTACACCTTCCTAACTATTCCATAGGGGACCAAATTTATGACAAGATCGGTCCGGTATGCGAGTCGTATGGCAGAACAGTCTTGGTGATTGGAGGACGGAAAGCGCTGGCAGCGGCCTATGAAAAGATTGCAAGATATGTGAAACAGACCAGACTGGAGATTATCGGTCAGGTGATTTACGGCGAAAACTGTACCTATGCAACGGTGGAAAAACTTCGTCAGATGCCCGTTTATCAGCAGGCAGACATGGTTTTTGGTGTCGGGGGCGGTAAGGCGCTGGATACGGTAAAGTGTCTTTGTATCACGGATGATAAACCGGTTTTTGCCTTTCCTACGATTGCTTCCAATTGTGCGGCCTGTACCTCTGTTTCGATTATGTATCATGAGGACGGTACGTTTCTGAAGCCACATTTCTTTGTCAGGCCGGTAATGCATGCTTTCATTGATACGGAAATCATTGCAAAAGCGCCCAGCCAGTATATGTGGGCTGGGATTGGCGATACGTATGCTAAGTATTATGAAGCGACTATATCATCCCGGGAGGAACGCCTGGAACATTTTACCGCACTGGGAGTAGCCGTCAGCAAGATGTGCTGTGATCCGCTGCTGGAGTATGGACCGAAGGCTTACGAAGACCATAAGAAGGGGCTTTGTACCTACGATGTGGAACAGGTTGTGCTAGCCATCATTGTCACGACAGGGATTGCTTCCATCTTCTTGACAAAGGATTTTACACCGGATTACAACAGTGGACTGGCTCATGCAATTTTTTATGCCATGACTTCCTATCCGGTGATCGAAGAAAGGCATCTTCATGGAGAGGTTGTCGGATTTGGGGTTCTGTTAGCCCTTCTGGTAGATCAACAGGAAGAGGAGTTTGAAAAGATATATCGTCTTAACCGGGCGATTGGGCTGCCCACATCCCTAGAAGATATAGAGATAACGCAAAATCAGTGGGAAGAATGCATAGAACGCATTCCAACCATGTCGGATGTGGCGCATTATCCATACCGAGTGACAAAAACGATGTTAGAGAACGCAATGAAACGGTTAAGAGAAAGGGTGGGACGAGATCATGAAGAGAAATAAAACAGGAGCGATTATTCTGGGGGTATCCTTCGTATGGTTTACGACGCACTTTGGAGGCGGATTTGCATCGGGTGCGCAAATCTACAGTTATTTCGTCCAATACGGTATAGGATGTCTTTTTATGCCGATTCTCGCAATGGCGTACAATGCTGTATTTTTTGCCTATAGTCTGCGGTTTGCAAGAAAACATGAGGTATATGACTATCGTTCTTACAATAATGCCTTCTATGGTCGATTCGCACCTGTGTTTTCAAACCTGTTCGAGGTATTATATCTTTGCGTGATGTGTGTGGCGCCTGCGGTCGCCTTTGCAACGGGAGGCGCCACGCTGAGTGAATTGACGGGACTGCCGTATCTGGTGTGTACACTCCTGATTGGTGTCTTTATTTTCGTCGTAGCGATTTTTGGAACCGACATGGTACGTAAAGTCTCCTCTGTGCTTTCTGTTTGCATCATCGCAGGGCTCCTGGTGGTATATATCCCCAATATCATCTCGAACTTTTCGGGCATCACAGAGGCGGCATCCGAAATGGTGGAGACAGATTTTTCGCTGGGAGACGCCTTGTATTCTGCTTTCCTATATGGGACATTTCAGTTGTCTAATATTGCCGTATTTGTTCAGCACGCGAAGTCCTTTGAGAAACCCAAGGATGCGGTGAAAAGCATGGGCCTTGGATTTATCATAAATTCACTAATTATGCTGATGGTTGTTCTGGGGCTGATGACGGTCTATACCCATCCGGATGCGGCGGGACAGAGTGTTCCGACCTTGTTTATGGTACAAAATGGAGTCGGTTCTTCTTTTATGACGCCACTCATTTCGATCCTGATTATCTTAGGCGCCGTGTCAACCGCGGTCAATATGGTAGCGGCTATGGTAAAACGCGTGTGCGGGGAAATGCCAGTTAGAAAAACAAGATTTCAGGTATCGCGCAAAGAAGTCATCACAGCCATTATATGCTGTCTGATCGATTTTGGTATCGCGCAGTTTGGTCTGCTGACACTTGTACAGCAGGCTTATAGTGCCATTGCCTATCTGGCCATTCCTGTGATTTTGATTCCTTATATCATCCATATGATTGTCACCAGGTTCGATACGAAGAAGGCATAGGAGATTTTCCTGCGGCGATCTGGGTTCATTAAAAAGATTTCTGAAATCACTTGACCGGTAGTTACTATCGCAGTATACAATCAATAGGTATCACGGATAGAGGAGGTCTTTAGGATGAAACGAGGAAGATGGGCTGTCATGGCGCTGGCAGCCGTTGTGATTGCAGTAGCGGTGATTACAGGGTATCAGCCTGAGCAGGATCCCATGCCCTCTATATCGTCGCCGGCGCATTCATCAGGAACACAGCGCACAGAAGGGATGGACAGTATGAACCTTGAGGAGTTACCAACCTATGACTATAGACAGCAGGAAATCGAGCTGTACAATCAGAATCAGAGGATCTATGGTATCGCGTATATCCCAGAGACAGATAATGCGAGAGTACCGCTTGTGATCTGTTCCCACGGTCTTGGGGGATCGTATCATTCTAATCTGGAATATGCCGAACAGTTTGCCCAGCATGGTATCGCGGCATACTGTTTTGACTTTCGAGGCGGGGGAGGCAGCAGAAGCGAGGGAAGCACAACAGAAATGTCTGTCACGACAGAGGTCTCAGATCTGGAAACGGTATTGGAAGCCGCCAAGGAATGGGAGTTTGTGGATCATGAAAAGATTGTTCTGTTTGGAACCAGCCAGGGAGGCATTGTTTCTGCGATAACGGCTGCCAGGCATACAGAAGATGTCGAGGGATTAGTACTGCTATATCCGGCGTTTCTGGTGCATGATGCGGTTCACGATATGTTTCAGTCTCTGGAAGAAGTGCCGAACCAGTTTTCGTTTATGTGGATCACAGCAGGAAGACCTTATGTGGAAGACATGTGGGATTATGATGTGTATGGCGAGATTGGAAATTATCGGGATCGGGTTCTGCTTTTGCATGGCAGCAGGGATGGTATTGTACCGACTTCCTATTCAAAACAGGCCGCTGCGGTGTATGAATCAGCGGAGTATTATGTAATAGAAGGAGCAGGTCATGGATTCCATGGGACTGCCTTTGAAGAAGCGAAGGATCATATCTTTCGTTATTTACAGGAAATGGATATTTTACAGCCATAGAAAACAGCCTTGCAGTTCTCGATAGAGATTGCAAGGCTGCATGCATTTGGGATCATTCCATCAGCGATTTATATTCTTCTCCCCAATGGGACATGGCATCCAATATAGGCTTCAAACTCCTGCCTAATTCTGTCAGGGAATATTCCACTCTTGGCGGAACTTCGGGATACACAGTGCGTGTGAGAAGACAGCTATGTTCCATATCGCGAAGTTGAGCGGTCAATACCTTTTGAGACACAGTTCCGATCGACTTTTTTAATTCTCCAAATCGTTTGGGGCCGGGAAGCAGGTCACGTAAAATTAAGACTTTCCATTTATCTCCGATCAGAGTCAATGTGGTTTCTACGGGACAAGCCGGTAATTCTTTTTTGGTTGTTGGTGTTGTCATAACATTGCCTCCCTATGCGACTACTATAGGGTTAGTATAATATGACGGCTGAATAAAGTCAAGAAAGGATTCGCCAGGGACAGGGTCTGTCTTCTCACCAGCACAATAGTAAACTAAATAAAAAAATATGTTTACAATCGAGTGGCCGAGTGATATAATAGGTGTGGCTTAAAATGATTTTATATTACAGAGATTGAGCCATGAAGGTACAAAGCGATCGTGCAGGCTGTTCCTTCAAAATGTGAGATAGGAGCGAGTAGAAAATGAATATCAGACCTCACCATATCCTGTGTATTCAGAAGTTTACGGGTCATGGGTATAACGAAGAATTCACGGATCATATGAAAGCAGTTGTGTCGAAACTTAAAAGTAAGCCTGAGACATATATTACGGTAAGAGAAGGATGCGATGATCTATGCAAAATGTGCCCAAATCGAGAAGATGAAGCCTGCACTTCGTTTGAAAAGGTGAAGGCGATGGATAACGCAGTCCTTCGTGTCTGTGGTATTACATATGAGGACACTGTTTCCTGGGAGAAGCTTGCCCATCGAGCACGGAAACAGATTTTTGAAACCGATGCATTTCAGAGAATCTGTGCAGATTGTCAGTGGGCAGAATTATGTCGCAATACGGAGGTTTGAGATGAATACTGTACATGAAAGTAAAAAGTTTAGGACAATCGATTTAGTGTATATGGCGTTTGGCGCTGTACTCATTGCAATATGCTCTTGGATCAGTATTCCGACGACCGTACCGTTCACCATGCAAACATTCGCCGTCTTTTTTGTTTTATCTGCGTTGGGAGGCAAACGCGGGACCCTATCGATCCTTGTATATGTATTGCTTGGAGCCATCGGATTGCCAGTATTTGCTCAATTTACTTCTGGGGTAGGAATTTTACTTGGAAGTACAGGCGGATATATTGTTGGGTTTCTACTGATGGGCCTAACATATTGGTTGATGATCAGGTTTTTAGGGAAAAAAACCTGGACAGAGATGCTGGCTATGATAATAGGCATGGTGGTACTCTACTCCTTTGGAACGGCCTGGTATATGCTGGTTTATACACAAGCGAATGGAAGTATAGGACTTGCTACCGTTCTCGCATGGTGTGTAATACCATTTATCGTTCCAGATCTGATTAAGCTCAGTCTGGCACTGCTTTTGGCTCGGCGGTTATCACCAGCTCTGAAACTGCAACATGCAAAATGAGGAGATTTATTATAAGGAAGTAATCACTATAGAACAGAATTATACGCAATCTTGTGGAGATATGCTTTAGAATCGCAGGATTGCGTACATTTTTGAGAACATCAGTTCCTTTTAAAACTAATTTATACGCAGATCCACAGGTATGTACTTCAGAATCTCATCTTTGCGTATAAAATGGAGGGCGTCTCCGTCCCCCACATTACTGATTATACGCAATCCTGCGGAGATGCGCTTTAGAATTGCAGGGCTGCGTATAATTCGTTTCTTTTAGAATTACTTTATACGCAGATCCTCAAAAGCGCACTTCAGAATCTCATCTTTGCGTATAAAGCAGAGGGTGTCTCCGTCCCCCGCATTACTGATTATACGCAATTCCGCGGAGATGCGCTTTAGAATTGCAGGGTTGCGTATAATTCGTTTCTTTTAGAACTACTTTATACGCAGATTTTCAAAAACGCACTTCAGAATTTCATCTTTGCGTATAAAGCAGAGGACGTCTTTGTCCCCGCACTACATTTTATACGCAAGAAAAAGGCTCCATTTTCCCATCCGCGTATAAAATAGAAGATTTGTACGCAAATTACCTCATTTTCAGGCACGACAAAAAGGCGTCCGACATGGCGCCTTTTTAAATTTTCGGAAGGGGTTTGTCAGGAAAGAGAAGGTGGAACGCCCTCTGTGGCGCGACTTTTCCGAAGGAGATGAGCTGCAGCACAATCTCGCGCAGGTCGATGCAGGCGCGCTTCTTTTCGGGATCATGAGAATCCGTCACGAAATGCTCCTTCGTAATAAGAAGATTCTTCTTTTCCTGAATCCCTTCTGCTGCGTAGTCTTCCAGCTTGCGTTTCTGATTCTGGGCGTATTGCTCGTCATCCAGCATGCCCATATGTTCGTGAAAATCCTGCGAATCTGGAAAATAGAAATCAACCATATAGGAATGTCCTTGCGCGAACAACGGATAATTGTGCGTATATTTTATACCCAACAGATCGAACAGGAGGGAAAGGATGATCTCGCTCTTGGAGTCGCGAGTCGTACCGTCGAGATACGTGTTTTTCTCAACATTTTTCCCGATGCCGAGATCCAGCGCATGCTGAAAGCAGGCAAGGGCATAGCGTACATCGCGGCGATCCTTGAAGGATAACTTTTTATATTGCGCTTTGAGTTCACGCAGGCGCGCCTTCAGTTTCTGGCGCTTTGCGTACAACTCAAGATAGTGCGCTTCTTTGGAGGCCTTGATTTTGGTTTGCTTTCGGCCTTTGCTGGTAGACTCCTGCTTGTATAAATACACCTTCCCCGTCTTTTTATTCTTCTTGCGGGAGAGACAGAAGTCGGGAATGGCATGGAGTTTGAGCAGCGTGTGGTAGAACGAAGAAATGATATTTGCAATGTGAGATGAGAGTTTGGCCATAGGATCGCCCCTTTCGTATGTCTTATGATATCACAAAGAATACGAATTGTAAAGATGGAATACGCTGGGGACGGATATTGCAAAAAGAAGCTGCAATACGAACTCATTTCTGAGAGGATAAGAGACATAATCAAACTGATCATTCATTAAGGAGGGGGGAACCGGTTCTGGTCAAAGAACCGGTTTTACGCAACCCCGATACAAGGCTATTTCATATTAGATTGATACCGTTTCTCATTTGTGAAGATTCTCATTGGAGAGAAAAAACAGTCGCTTCATTCAGTTCATGGATGCTTCCAAATGAGAGCGTATGAAATTCAAATATTTTTCTGCAGCTTTGGAGAACATTTGATATCTTTTCCAAACTAGGGATACACCAAGTTCCAGCTGCGGCGAAAAGGGGCGGAAACAAAGCCTACTGTCTCCCGTGGTATTGATGATGTGATCCAGACAGAGAGCGTATCCCATGACCTCTTCTACCATAAGAGATCCGTTATACAGAAGGTTGTAGGTCGCTACCACATTGAGTTCTGAGATATCTCGCTTCAGCCAGGAGGATAGCAGTGAACGGGAAGACTCCTGGCGAGATATAATCAATGGTTTGTCCCACAGATCTTCGGGAACGATCTGTTTCTTTTTCGCCAATGGAGAATTTATGTGCATCAGTACCCTCCCAATGCTCTTTACCTGGGATTTCAAGTATCTCATATTTGGAAATATCCACGGCCTGCAAAAGGAGTCCAAAATCGATCAGGCCTTTATCCAGGCTTTCTAAAACATCTTTTCCGCCTCCGCTGGAAATATGGAAATGAATATGCGGATACTCTGACTGCACCTTTTGGGCAACACGCGTAAGTAAGCGGATGCCATCCGATTCACCCGCCCCGATGTAAACATCTCCGGCTATTGACTGGTCCGAGAGAGTAATTTCGTTTTCCGTCCTCTTTACCAGAGATAGTATTTCTTCCGCACGTTTACGTAAAATCATCCCTTCTTCGGTCAGAGTAACCTTTCGGGAACCAGGTGTTCCTCGAATCAAGAGTTGTTTGCCCAGTTCTTCTTCCATGGCTTTGAGTTGGGTGGATAGGGTGGGCTGGGATAAATGCAGTGTCTGGGCTGCGCCGGAAATACTTTGTTCTCTTGCCACTGCAAGGAAATACTGAAGAACTCGAAGTTCCATGAGAATCGCCTCCTTATTTTTTGGTATAGCAAAACAAGCGATAGGTTTCAACTATCGATTTATATTGAATATAAGTATTTGCTATTTTATCGTCAGAGATGCTATACTAAACACGGATAAAGAGTGAATTTCAGGATCCGTAAGGCGGTATTTATGTGCAATTCATATTACCGTTGAGGTTACCGGCGAGAAAATCTTCAACGAGTGGTGTGAGGCCGTTACCGATGAGAAACACGGCAATCGGATATGATTATCCGTATCACTTCCGAGGGACATACGGCGACCTTTCAACTGTATGATACAACGGCAGCAGCAGAACTGTATGCGCAGCTTCCCTTAGAACTGGAACTATCTAATTTTGCGGATGTGCCATGGGACGATGTAGTGATGTTCTATGGGGATTTTGGCTCGGCCAGTGGACTCTATGAATTGGGCCAGGCAGTTTTTGGAAGTGATTATATTTCCGGTATGTCTGGTACCATCGAAATTCACCAGTCTGAGTGCTAAAGAGAACAACGCCTGTACGATTCCTTAGCACGGATGTGGCGTAGAGGGGACACTCGATCATCTTGACAATGGAAACGCTTTTCCGTATAATGGGAGAAAAGCGGAGGTGAGTCAGATGAGCGGCTATTTAGAGTATAATCAGAGGAGATGGAACGAGGTATCCCGAAAAAAGGCCAATCCTTATACGATTCCTATTTCGCATGAGGACTATGTGAAGCAGAAAGACGGACCGATTCAGGTTGTCCTTACGGTTGGGAAAACCGTGCCGGAGGAATGGTTTGAGAGAGCTCCAGGGAAAAAGCTTTTAGGGCTTGCCTGTGGTGGAGGACAACAGGGCCCCATATTTGCCTCTCACGGTTATGATGTTACGATTATGGATTATTCCCAATATCAGCTGGAAGCGGATAGAATGGTGGCGGAAAGGGAAGGAATATCCATCCGGACGGTGCTCTCCGATATGACCCAAACATTTCCCTTTGAAGACGAGAGTTTTGATATCATCTTTTGTCCGGTTTCTAATGTATATATCGAAGAACTGGATACCATGTGGAAGGAGTCTTACCGGGTGTTGAGAAAAGGGGGACTGCTCATGGTAGGGTATATGAATCCATGGATCTATATGTTTGACGACGATGTAGTATGGGATCATCCAGACCAGGAATTGCGGCTTATGTTTTCGTTGCCATTTAATTCCAGAGAGATGGAGGAGGCGGGACGCGTAACGATTCACCCGGAATATGGTTATGAGTTCAGCCATACATGGGAAGAGCAGATCCGGGGACAGCTGAAGCAGGGGTTTGCTATGCTGGATTTTTATGAATCCAAGAATCCAGAGAACCGTCTGACAGCCTATGCGAATGATTATCTAGCGAATCTATGTGTGAAATGGTAGGCGGCCGAGGAAGGGATCCATATGGGAAAGAAAGAGCGAAAAGAGATTTTGCAGTATGCGTCTATGCGATACGGAACAGAGGCAGAGTATCTCTGGAAAACCTCCCCTTCGTATGCAGTGCTTCGTCATGCTGAGAATCGGAAGTGGTATGGAGTACTTATGAATGTTCCCAGAGAACGACTGGGTTTGTCTGGGAAGGGAGAGGTAGATATCCTGAATGTGAAATGTGACCCTGTATTGGGAGGTTCGCTTCGGCTTCAAGCTGGCTTTCTGCCGGGATATCATATGAAAAAAGACAGCTGGATTTCGATATTGCTGGATGGAACGGTGGATCAGGATACGATACATTCTCTTCTGGATATGAGTTTTCAGGAGACAAGCGCACAGAAAAAGAAACGAACACCGCGTCTGGGCGGACAGCGGGAATGGATTGTACCGGCAAACCCGAAATACTATGACGTGCAGAAAGCATTTCAGGAGCAGGACGTCATACTGTGGAAGCAGAGCAACCATATTGCCGTGGGTGATATCGTATATTTGTATGTGGCCGCGCCGGTCTCGGCTCTATTGTACCGCTGTCAGGCGCTGGAAGTGGATATTCCCTATGACAAAGAACCCGGCGAGTTGAATATCACGCGGGTCATGAGGATCAAGAAGTTGAATGAGTTCTCGGCGGATGCATACCCGTTGGAAAAGTTGAAGTCCTATGGCGTCAGTGCTGTTCGAGGACCGCGCAATATGCCCAGTGGGCTGAGCCACGCCTTGAGTTTGCCGCCAAAGGAGGAGATGGGTAATGATGGAGTGGATTCCATTTAATGAAGGCGATACGTTGGGTGGTACCGGCTTTGAAAATGGTACGATCTTGGCCGATGAAGAATTTGACAATCGCTGCAGGATCACATTAGAGCAAACAGCGGGTCCGCATACGATTACCTGCGATGTGTATGGAGAGATGTTCCATACGGTTTTCTGCCACGAAGATCAGGCGAGAAGGATTTATGAGGCGATGAAGGAAAAACTGACCGTCTATTTAGCATCTCCGACGACGGAAGAGCAGAAGCGGAAATTTTACAGTGATTTCTTCAGTCAGTTTTGAGTACTGTTTGCAATAGGAGAAAAGAGATGGCAGAAAAGCTCACGGAAAAGGTCATTGTGAATTGCATCAGAGAATTTTTGATCAATAAAAAAGATGGAAATTGGCATGAGGAAAAGGTGCGTGAGACGGGATTACATCAACACGGTGCGGATCTGATACTCGTGGGCGGGAACAGAAATAGCGAGCGCTTTATCATAGAATGTAAGGGAAAATCCTATGCAAAATCTGCGTCGTCTGTGAATAAAGAAGGCTGGTTGGTGGCACTGGGACAGTTGATCACACGAATGAACACGCAAAGAATCATTCAGAATGGGGCAAGACGAGGCGATGTAAATCGTGCGTATAAATATGGTCTGGGTCTATACTGGATAGGAGCCCAGGTCGCATTACGCCGGATTCCGAGGGAGATTGCCAAGGTGTTGAATCTGTATGTTTTCTCAGTGGATGATCGGGGATTTGTGAAACAATGGACCCCCAGAAATTTTGGAAAGGATCATGCCGACTATGAGTTTCAAGGAGAAGGAGATTGATTTGGAAATAAGTATTTTAGAGACGGAACGATTGATTCTGCGTCCGTGGACAGAAGAGGACGCGGGAGACCTGTACTGTTATGCCAGCCATCCAAATGTGGGGCCCATGGCGGGATGGCCGGTCCATACCAGTGTGGAAAATAGCCGTGAGATCATACGCGGCGTTTTGTCAGAACCGGAAACGTATGCGGTTGTTTTGAAGGAGACGGAACAAGCAGTAGGAAGTATCGGCATCATGAGGGGAGAATACAGTAATATAGGACTAGCCGATACAGAGGGAGAAATTGGATACTGGATCGGGGTACCGTTTTGGGGGCGGGGACTGATACCGGAGGCGGTACGAGAGATGCTGCGGCATGGTTTTCAGGATCTGAATCTGGATAAGATCTGGTGTATGTATTTTGAAGGAAATGTGAAATCTAAACGAGTACAGGAAAAATGTGGATTCCAGTTTCAGTATCGGAGAGAGGACCGAGAGCGGCCGCTGCTGGGAAGAAAAGGCGCGGAATATATCTCCTGTATCACAAGAAAAGAATGGGAACAAAACACATAAAGAAGAGAAGGGCGGCAGTTCTTTCGTTGGCATTCCTAGGGGTATTGATTCTATGGACTTTATGGAGTAATACGGCTCTGGAGTGTAATACATATATCGTTGAGAGTCATATGCTGCCGGCTGAATTTGATGGGTATCGCATTGCGCACATCTCAGATTTGCATAGTGCCGAGATGGGAACAGAGAACGAGAAGCTGTTGACGATGTTGAGAGAGGCCGAACCCGATATGATTGCAATAACGGGGGATTTGATCGATTCGCGGGATACCGATGTGGGAATTGCTCTGCGCTTTACGGAAGAAGCCGTGAAAATAGCGCCTTGTTATTATGTGACAGGGAATCATGAAGCAAGCACGTCTTTATATGCGGATTTGAGACAAGGCATGATGGATCAGGGGGTTGTCATTCTGGAAAACGAACGCTTGGAACTGACGCGTTCAGGAGAGAGCATCTCCGTATTGGGAGTCAATGATCCGAGTGTGCATAAGGATTTTGCATCGGATAGTGATGCGAGAATAATGGAAGGCAATCTGAACGCCTTGGTGAAGGAAGAGGACTCTTATACCATCCTTTTATCGCATCGCCCTGAACTGTTTGACCTATACGTAAGTAGCGGAGTGAATCTAGTTCTAAGCGGGCACGCTCATGGCGGCCAGTTTCGCCTTCCGTTTATAGGTGGTCTTATTGCACCGAATCAAGGGCTGTGTCCTACATACGACGCCGGAATGTTCTCGGAGGACGGTACGGATATGATTGTCAGTCGGGGAATCGGTAATAGTGTGATTCCTGTTCGTTTTCATAATCGCCCGGAAATCGTGTGTGTAGAGCTGAGGCGTAATTAGACGTATATTTTTATACGGGAGGTCTTGAACTCGGACGGAGGCATGTTGTATAATACATGAGATATCTGTCTTGCAAGAAAGACAGGATGTTTGGAAAAGAAAGAAGAGGTTATCAGATGAGAATTGCAGTTGCGTATGACAATGGAAATGTATTTCAGCATTTTGGAAGAACGGAGTTTTTCAAGATATATGATGTAGAAAATCAGAAGGTGGTTTCCAGTGAGGTGATCGGGTCGAATGGTATCGGCCATGGTGCGTTGGCTGGATTGTTGGCGGATCAGGGAGTAGATGTACTGATCTGTGGAGGCATTGGCGGTGGTGCGCAGGCAGCCCTGGAGGAAGCAGGAGTGACACTGTGCGCCGGTGCGCAGGGAGATGCGGATGAGGCAGTGGCTGCGTATTTGAAGGGAGAGCTGGTGTCTTCAGGAGCCAATTGTGACCATCATCATGAAGAGGGACATACCTGCGGCCATCATGGACAGGAAGAAGAACATTCCTGCGGTGGCTGCGGTCATCACGACCAAGAAGAAGGCCATGCATGCGGAGGCGGCTGTGGTGGCTGTGGTTCCAGACCGACATTGACCGGAAAGAATGTGGGAAAAACTTGTCGGGTACATTATAGAGGAACGTTGAATGATGGCACACAATTTGACGCTTCTTATGATCGGGGAGAGCCGATTGAATTTGTATGCGGTGTGGGACAGATGATCCGTGGCTTTGATGCGGCAGTAGCAGATATGGAAGTAGGACAGACTGTGGATGTGCATTTGATGCCGGAAGAGGCATATGGTATGCCGGATCCGGATGCGGTTTTTACAGTAGAGATTGCGCAGCTTCCTGGTTCTGAGGATCTGCAGGTGAATCAGCAGGTGTTTTTGGCCAATCAGTATGGACAGCCGTTTCCAGTCAAGGTGACAGCCAAGGATGATACGACTATCACGTTAGATGCGAACCATGAGATGGCGGGTAAGGAATTGAATTTCCACATTGAACTGATCGAGGTTAAGTAACTCCTATGGGATGTCTATATTTTGTGCGTCATGGAGAAACAGTGTGGAATGTGGAAAATAAGATCTGCGGCGCCACCGATGTGGAACTGACGGAGCGCGGGCATCAGCAGGCGATAGAGACAGGGCAAAAGATCGTCGCGGAAGGCATACGAGCGGATCGAATTCTATATTCTCCCCTGATCCGGGCGGCGGAGACGGCGAACCACATAGCAGAAATCACGGGAATACCGGCGCAGATGGAACCGCGTCTGAAAGAACAGAACTTTGGAAAGTGGGAAGGAACACCGCGTGACGGAGAGGAGTTCAAGAAAGCCAAGGAAGATTTTTGCTGCCGTTATGATGGTGGAGAGTCCATGCTTCAATTGGCACAGAGAGTATACAACCTCTTAGATGAACTCCGGGCAGAATCAGAGAGTACAACCTATATTCTGGTGGCGCATAACGGGATATCCAGGGTCATCCATTCTTATTTTCAGGACATGACGAATCAGGAGTATGCGGCGTTCGGGATCCCGAACTGTGCGATTCTCCGCTATGAATTTGTATAGAAAGGGACCGCTGCGGCAGAGAGTTTTCTTGACGCATATCTGAATGATTTCGAAACAGCGGTATTGTCAAACAGGCACAAACTTTACCGGAACCAGTAAAGTTTGTGCCTGTTTTTTGATGATTTGGGCGGGAGGCTTTTCTTTTGTGTCTGAAAAAATCTGAACATCGCGAAGTTTTTTCGGATTGCAATGAAAAACTATTGACTTTTATTGAGTTTTTGGGTATTCTATAAGTGGAATGCGAGGAGGTGTGCCATATGATTATCCGCCCACACTATATGAATATGCTGAAAACCTATCGAGATGTCCCACTTGTAAAGATATTGGCAGGGATTCGGCGCTGCGGTAAGTCGACGATATTGGATATGCTGAGAGAGGATCTGCTTGAAAGTGGTGTTGCCGCCGACCACATTATTGGTATGCGCTATACATCGGAGGATTTTGAAGATGGAATGACAGACAAAGATATGTATAGAGAGATCAAAGAGCAGATCTCCGATGAAGGACGCTACTATCTGTTGCTAGACGAAGTGCAGGAGATTGATGGCTGGGAGAAAGCTGTGAACAGTCTGCTGGAAAATGCAAATACCGATATTTATGTCACGGGTTCAAATTCCAAGCTCATGTCAAGCGAAATCTCAACCTATTTGACAGGACGATATATTTCCATCCCGATATATACGCTGTCATTTGCGGAATATCTGGAGTTCAAAAAATCAGATTCTCGTTCTCCGAGAGAGTTGCTCAATGAATATCTGCGGTTAGGCGGATTTCCCATTGTGGCACTTGGAAACTTTGAGGAGCACTCTGCCTATCAGATCGTGGAGGGAATCTATCATTCGGTCATTACGAATGATATTGTGAAGCGACATAATATCATGAACTTTGATTTGTTCAATCGAGTTGTAAAGTATATCATAGAGAATGTCGGTAAGACCTTCTCGGCGAATACGATTGTAAAGTTCCTCAAAAGCGAGAGGCGTTCCCTATCTATTGAAGCTGTATATAATTATCTAAACTGGTTGGAAAAGGCATTTGTGATCTATCGCTGCCAGCGATATGATTTGCAGGGAAAATCTGTGCTAAAAACACAGGAGAAATTTTACCTGGCAGATGTCTCCTTAAAATACTGCATGATGGGGTTTAACCCGAAGTCGATAGCAGCCATGTTGGAGAACATTGTATATTTTGAATTGCGCAGGAGAGGCTATGAAATCTACATTGGGAAAAACGGAACGAAAGAAATTGATTTTGTGGTAGTACGTCGCGATGAACGTATGTATGTTCAGGTGTGCCGTACGTTGCCCGAGGAATCGGATCGAGAGATCGCCAATCTTCTTGCGATTAAAGACCACTACCCTAAATATGTGGTAACGCTGGACGAGTGGGCCACGGGGAACATTAATGGCGTGAAAATGGTACACCTGGCGGATTTTCTCCAGAGTGATCAGTACTGACAGAAGCATCTTATAAAACAGGCACAAACTTTACCGGAATCAGTAAAGTTTGTGCCTGTTTTATGATGATTTGGGCGAGAGGTTCTCGCGCCTCCTGTATAGAATGATTCCCGCAATGATCTGAATCGCAGAAAGAAGGATGAAAATGGTAATCAGTACGATGCCCCAGATCTGGCTTTGTAGATCGGAAAACAACGCCATTCCCCAGATTAGGAGGATCAGGAGAAGAATCAGTACACATACTGCGAACACTTTAGCCCGGCGTATTCGGTTTGTAGGGAAACCTTTCTCTGGAACAATCAACATCATCAGTTCAGCATATATCTCTAGAAAGATTTCAAAATCAAGTAATGGAATTCTGGTGCATGGTATTCGGATGACTGCAGATCCAGATGGAATAGACTTTCTTAATTTTTTGATATTGTGCGTGGGTAAATTCTGATCCATATTGGGAAGAGATCAGTCGACTGCAGTAGTAGATGGCCCGATGAAGTAAAGGATAGCCTGGAGCAAAATCCTGCTGCGATTCCACATTGATGATCATCTCCATACAACCCTGGCTTTCCGGTGTGACGACCAGGAAACGAATGTCGTATTTCACGAGACCTTCGGCAGTGCTGGTATCTTCTGTGGGCAAACCGCGAATCGTATTGGGGGAAGGGACAGTATCATCCTTGTGTATGCCAACCTTTCATGACCAGAGGCTCTCCCTCAATGTATTGATGGGCAATCTCGTACACGGGACAGTCCATGAATTCCTGGACACAGCCCTTTAGAATCATAGACAATACATATCATTTCCGAGGTTTGCTGGCAAGAAAAAACGTGGTAAACTTGTGTTTTTTAGAGTACTTCTTTCCGTAAGAGAAGAGGGATGAGGGTATCATAGCACAACGCAAGACAAAACACAATAAAAAGTCAGAAAAGAATGAATATTTCGTATTTTCAAAACTGGATTCAAATTCAGCAGAATTATTCGTTGACTTTATTAGAATATACAGATATACTAGGAATCACTGAGAGAAAGAGGCGTGATGAGTGCCTAGCTCAGAACATCCGATCATGCATAACACATCATGGACTATCAATCTGTCCCTGCGTGGCAGGGGTGATCCGTTGATGGGTGTGTGATGAGATGCTATCCCCGCGTATGCGGGGTTTTTTTATAAAAAGTGTTGACAAAAGCGCAACGGTATAGTAATATAAAAATAAAATGAAGTTGATTGGTGTATTAGATTTGTTTAGTAAGGAGTGATAGTATGAAGCAACCTCACACCCATATCCATCTGACCCTCACTTTCCAATCCACGATCCGATTCCATCTATACCGCGGAAAAAGCGCAAATCCACCAGACTCTCGGGATTCGTCAGAGAAGCCTATGCACCCTGCGCAGGTGTGTTTGCCGTATAGAACGGAGCCTTTGTATGAAGATCCACAGTGATGTGGAAAAGCTTTTGGGGAAAACCACCACGACTTTATGCAGAATGACGGAAAACCATTGCGAAACATAGGAAAATATGTTACACTAAAAGAAAAGGAGTTTTCTTATGGTACGGACAGGATCTCATTCTCACGATAAGCCACTGCCAGCTTTTCAGCAGCCTGAAACCTGGTATATAGCAGCCAAGTCGGATCGGCATAACAGCAGCCTGTGGCTGCCTCTATGGATGCATGCGCGGGACACGGCGGGAGTCATAGAGTATCTGGTTCGAAAATGGCTTCCGGAAGCCGTATGGAGGGCCATCGGCCTGGAAGAGGAGAGGCTGATCGAGACAGTACGCTTCCTGGCGCTGACCCATGATCTGGGCAAGGCGATTATCCTTTTTCAAGCAGGGGTTCTTCCTCTGCCAGCCAGTGTGCGAGAGCGACTGGAAGCGAGCTTCACGTTTCCGAAGAGATGGATTAATGCCGGGGTGACATCGCACGCGCTGGCGAGCGAAGCGATCCTGCTGCATCTGGGGTGCCCGCATGGTCTGGCCTCGATTGTCGGGGCGCACCATGGAGGGACACAGGAAGAGCCGGAGGAACAGCTGGAAGGATATCCTAACAACTATTTTGGAAAGGCGGAAAGGAAGGCGTGGGAGACCATCTGGCAGGATTTTTTCCATATGGCCCTTCAGGAGAGTGGATTTCTCGCGGTAGACGAGTTGCCGACGGATCTGACTATCGACGACGAGTTGCTTCTGTCTGGACTGCTGATCATGGCGGACTGGATCGCAAGTAATACGACGTATTTTCCACTGATTTCCGAGGAAGAAACTGGACGAGAAATCGACTATCCCGAGAGAATTCGTCAGGCGCTGCAGAAGCTGAAGCTGCCGTTTCCGTGGGAGGGACAGTATCCTTTTATGTCGGACGCGGAGTTCCGGCAGCGGTTTGATTTCTTGCCGTATGCCGCACAGAGTGCGGTGATCGAGGCAGCCTCCAACATGGAGGCACCGGGTATCATGATTTTAGAGGCCCAGATGGGCTCCGGCAAAACAGAAGCAGCCCTGGCCGCTGCAGAGATCTTCTCGGCCCGGTTTCAGATGGGCGGCGTCTTCTTCGGCCTGCCGACGCAGGCCACGGCGAATGGGTTATTCGATCGGCTCAAATCCTGGGCGGAACAGCAATCAGAGGACGCCGTGCATTCGATTCGGCTGGCACACGGTATGGCAGAATTGAACGAAGAATACTTAGCCCTGTTTCACGGACAGGCAGTGACGGAGGAAGAGTTGGAGACGAAGCAGGAGACAGGACTTGTGGTACATTCCTGGTTCCAGGGCCGGAAGCAGGCGCTCCTGGCAGACTTCGTGATCGGTACGGTGGATCAGTTTTTGATGGCGGCGCTCAGGCAGAGTCATGTCATGTTGCGGCACCTGGGACTAGCGGGCAAGGTCGTGATCATTGATGAGTGCCACGCCTATGATGCCTACATGAGTACCTTTTTGAACCGTGCGCTCAACTGGATGGGGAAATACCGGGTGCCCGAGATTCTGCTCTCGGCAACACTGCCCGTACAGAGACGCCGGGAGATGATCAATGCCTACCGAAATGTGAAGAAACCGGAGGGGAAGGCCTGGGAACATTGTATGGACTATCCTTTGCTCACCTATACGGATGGCGCAGAAGTCAAACAGGTGGTCCTTCCTGTATCTGCAGCGTCGTATGAGGTGCAGATACAGCGGATAACAGAAACGGACCTGCCGGCAGTTTTGCAGGAAAGAATGCGTGAGGGCGGTTGTGCGGGAATCGTTGTGAACACAGTCAAAAAGGCACAGCGACTACAGGAGCAACTGCGGGACATCCTCCCTAATTTCGATATTCTACTGTTCCATTCCCAATTTCTACAGCCGGATCGGGCAGAGATCGAGAAAATGTTGCTCGCGCGGCTTGGCAAGAAGTCAGACAAGGCGCAGCGAGACCGATTGATCGTGGTGGGGACGCAGGTGCTGGAACAGTCGCTGGACATTGATTTTGATTTTATGGTGACAGAGCTTTGTCCTATGGACTTGATCCTGCAGCGCGTCGGACGCCTGCATCGGCATAAGAATCGCACATGGAGACCGGAATCCTTGCGGCAGGCTTGCTGTATGGTGCTGGATACGGACGACGAAACCTTTGAGGAAGGCAGCCGGGCCGTATACGGAGAGTGGCTCCTGTGGAGAACGCGAAGACTGCTGCCGGAGACCCTTGTACTGCCGGATGATATCTCCACTCTCGTCCAGAAAACCTATGGATGGGAAGAAGGGGATTGCCTGGCGGAAGCGGTGAAAAGCTGGGAGGCGAAAGAAGGGTATGAGTTTGAGAAGAACCGGAAGATCAAACATGCGAAAGATTATACGATCCTGGCGCCAAACGATCATATCCGGCATCCGGAGCGGAACATATTGGATGGTTGGCTCGACCAGATGGTGTCCACGGATGCCGACGCCAGGGCCACCGTTAGAGAGGGAGATCCATCGATCGATGTGTTGGTCATGGTGCGGCACACGGACGGAAGTATTCACTTTCTGCCCTGGCAGGAGGATGGAAAAGCCGTAGATGCCAGTATCGTACCATCGCAGGCAGAGAGTGTGCAGATCGCGCGGCAACGCCTGCGGCTACCGGGTTACTTCGGGCGAAAGTGGATTGTGGACCAGGTCATTGGGGAGCTGGAGACGCAAAATGCGGGATTCTTAAGAGAATGGCAAAATGCTCCGATGCTGAAAGGAGAGATGATCCTGTTGCTTGACGAAGCAGGACGCACGTATCTGGCGGGTGCGGAGGTGTGGTATGACAGACAGAAGGGATTTATGTATAGGAAGGAGGATGTAGATGAAGGAAATAGAGTTTAATCTGTTGGATGAGCCTTGGATCCGTGTATTACTTCCAGATTATCAGGTCAAGGAAGTGTCATTGACGGAGGCCTTGCTGAAGGCACATACCTATGTGGATCTGGCAGGAGAGCTGCCGACACAGGATGTGGCGGTGCTGCGGCTCTTATTGGCCGTGTTGCTGACTATTTTCCTCAGGGAAGATGAGAAGGGAAATGAGGCTCCACTCGAAGAGCCAGACAAGGCAACGGATCGATGGAAAGCGCTTTGGAATCTGGGCGCATTTCCGGAGGAACCCATTCGGACCTATCTGGAGACATGGCATGAACGGTTCTGGCTGTTTCATCCAGAACGGCCCTTCTGGCAGGTGCCGGAGGCCAGCATGGGGACGGAATACGGCGCGGCGAAGCTGAATGGAGAAATCTCAGAAAGCAGCAATAAATTGCGACTTTTTACATCTTATGCAGGGCAGGGAAAGACGGAGGTCACCTATGCGCAGGCAGCCCGTTGGCTGTTATATATCAATGGGTTTGATGATTCATCGTTGAAACCAAAAGCAAAGGGATTACCAAAGGCTAGAGTTGGCTGGTTGGGTCAAATTGGTTTAATTATGGCGCAGGGGAAGAACCTGTTTGAGACGCTCATGTTTAATCTGACGCTTCTGAAAGACGGCGAGTCTCTGTGGGAAGGGCCCAAACCCTGTTGGGAACTGGAAAAGCTTAGGTCAGGCGAGCGGACGGAGATTGTGGAGCCAGATAATTATCCAGAGTTATTGACGCTGCAGTCCAGAAGATTGCTATTATCTAGGGAGAGAGGTTGTGTAACTAAATTTCATTCGTTGGCAGGAGATTTTTTTGAGTGCGAAAACGTATTTTCGGAACAAATGACTATTTGGGAAAAGAAAGATAAGATAAGTGAAATTTTTATACCCAAAAGTCACTTGCCGAGCATGCAGTTTTGGAGAGAATTCCCATCTATTTTTTTCGGAAATACAAAAAAAGGAAATCAAAAAAAACATTTACCAGGAGTTGTTAAATGGATTGATAAATTGAATTTAAATAATTTAATTACTTTTAAAATTATATCTGCGGTATATGGGAATAAGAAGTCATCTGTGACGGACACCTTCAGCGATTCCCTGACCTTCCACGCGTCACTGCTGGACGAGTTGGGGAAGAACTGGCAGGAACGGATTCAGATGGAAATCGAAAACTGTCATCGGGCAGCAGGTTCTTTATGGATCCTGGCAAAAAATCTCCAGATCGCTGCTGGCGGGGATGAAAATAATATCACAACGAACGTTAAGGATCAGTTTTATTATCAGATCGATCAGCCTTTCCGAGAGTGGCTGGCTTCGATCGACATGGATTCGGATCGGGATGAGATGCAGCAGGCCTGGCAGGATACGGCGAGAAAGGCCGCCTACGCACTGGGATGGAACATGGTGATACAGACAGGGCCAGCCGCCTTCTCAGGTCGTATCCTCAAGAAGAAGGAGAAGGGAAAGAACGCGGAGGAGAAGGCGTATCACTACTCGGCGCCGGAGTCTTTTAATACTTTCTGTAAGCAGTTGAATCGGATTTATAAAAGAGGTGATACATTGTGAATGGAAACGAAGTGAAGAGCTATGTATATCGACGCATCGAATGGCTGAAGGGAATGCCGGAACCGCAGCAGAAGGCCATGTTGGCCAATCTGCGGCGAGGCATTGGGCGATCTCCTGGAGATATGCCAGAACTCTGGGGTGTATTCCTGCAGGATATGCCACCAGAGATGCAGCAGGAGCGAGGAGGCGCTACTCGCGAGGAGTGGGCCATCTACCTGGCACTCACGTTATACGCGCTGCATCAACAGGGGTCTTCTATATCTAAGAATGAAAACATGAATCAGGAGGGAGCCTCCCTGGGGGGCGCGGTCAGCCAGCTCATAAAGCCGGAGGAAGATCCGACGGAGAACAGCGTCTTGCGGCGGTTTAACGCACTGGCAACAGCGTCCGACATTCGGGAATGCGCCCATCACCTGCGGGGGATGGTACAGCTATTACGGGCGAATGCGATTCCACTGGATTATCCGAAGCTGGCGAAGGATCTCTTTGAGCTGCAATTTAAGGATAAGGCGCCCATTGTCCGTCTGCACTGGGGACAGGACTATTATTGGAATTTTCAATCTAATGAAGAAAAGGAGAAGACAGATGAGTAAACGTTTGTATGTGGATTTTCATGTATTGCAGACCCTGCCGCCGAGCTGTGTGAACCGGGATGATACAGGCAGCCCGAAGACGGCCTACTATGGGGGAACGACGAGAACCAGAGTATCCTCGCAGGCGTGGAAACGCGCTATGCGCGTGATGTTTCGGGATGAACTTCTGGAAGAAGAGCAGGTGGGAGAACGGACTAAGAAGATCGTTGGATTGGTGGCGGAGCAGATCCAGGCACTGGATCCCGAGATGGATGCGATGAAGAAGGCGGAAGATGCTTTGACGAAGGCTGGACTCAAGATAAAAGGAGCTGATAAGGGAACCGATGCTCTGTTCTTCATGAGCAGCGAACAGGCCAAGGCACTGGCTCATCTTGCGGTAGAAGGATGCGAGGAGAAGGATGCATATAAAGCCGCCCTGAAGGAGAACCCTTCGGTGGACATGGTGCTCTTTGGCCGTATGGTGGCCAGCGATCCTTCGCTGAATTATGACGCGGCCGCGCAGGTGGCACATAGCATCTCGACGCATGCGGTAGAAAACGAGTATGATTATTTTACGGCTGTGGATGATTGTTCGCCGGAAGACAACGCGGGCGCGGGGCATCTGGGAACCGTCGAATATAATTCTTCCACGATGTATCGCTATGCCACGGTGAATATGGAAGAGGTAGCGGCGCATCTTGGAAAAGAAGAGGCAGGCAAGGTCATTCGTGCGTTTGCGGAAGCGTTCATCTGTTCCATGCCGACAGGAAAGCAGAATACCTTTGCCAATCGCACACTGCCGGACGCGGTCTATATTACGATTCGTACAGATCAGCCCGTCAATCTCTGCGGAGCCTTTGAGAAGGCGGTTCCCGCAAGCAGTCAGGGATATGTGGAGGCTTCTAAGAAGGCCTTGATCAAGTATGCGAATCAGGTATATGATAATTATACGGGGAAACCCGAGGCGGCGTTTTCCATCGGATCGGGGTTTGAGGAGATCGCGCAGACAATGCCGCTAAGAGATCTATTGGGAGCGCTGGAAACGGCAGTGGCAAACCGCCTGCCCGAGGAGGCCTAAGAATGGCCACGTTAATACTGCGTCTTGCGGCGCCGCTGCAGTCGTGGGGGGCAGATTCTAAGTTTGAGGTGCGAAAGACCAATCGGGAGCCTACGAAGAGCGGAGTCATCGGCCTTCTGGCGGCTGCGTTGGGGATTCGCCGGGATGACGATCAGGCCTTGTTGCGGCTCAATGGGCTGCGCTATGGAGTACGGACGGATCAGGAGGGGCAGTTCCTGGTGGATCTGCATACCGCCAGAAAGGATGCGAAGACCTCGTATTTGACACGGCGCTATTATCTATCGGATGCGATCTTTCTGGTGGGACTGGAAAGCGAGGATGGAACGTTTCTGCAGGAACTAGAAGAAGCGTTGCGATCTCCAGCGTTCCCTCTATACCTAGGAAGGCGTTCCTGTCCACCAACGCAGCCGCTCTGTCTGGGGATTCGGGAGACGGATTTGCTCACGGCACTGCAAACGGAGCCCTATAGAGGATTCCGTTCGGGAAAAAAGAGACCGAGGAGGCTGTCGATCCGGATCGATGCCAATCCACAAGAGGCAGGAAGCACAGCGCAGCAGGATATGCCAATCTCGTGGAACCCGACACATCGTCAATATGGGTATCGTGCTGTCCGAGAAGTCCTTATGGACTTACCGGGAACGGTGGAAGAAACGGGAACGGAACACGATCCCTTTATAGAACTGAGGTGATGGAATGTATTTATCACGCGTGGAACTAGATGTAACGCGCCGCAGCACGATGATGATGCTGACGGCGCCGCAGAAGATGCATGGTACGGTGGAGAGTTGTTTTTGCGGAGAGCGAAATCGTAAGCTCTGGCGGATTGATAAGCTGGGAGAAAAACTATATCTCTTGCTGCTCAGTGAAGATAAGCCGGATCTTGTGCATGTCATAGACCAGTTCGGCACGGGAAAACTAGCGGAGAGCAAGGATTATGAGCAGCTTCTACAGCGGATTCAGCCAGGAAGCCGATGGCAGTTTCGCCTGACAGTGAACCCCACGAGGAGTAAGATGCGGCTGAACGAAGATGAGATGGCGCCGAGAAAGCGAGGGAAAGTGCAGGCCTGCAGTATCATCAGCGATCAGAAGAAGTGGCTGCAGGAGCGCGCGGAACCCCATGGTTTTTCCCTGGAGGAAGGCAGCTTTGATGTGACCAATTCCCATTGGATTCGATTTAAGAAGGGGAAGGAATCGCGTACGGTGAGCCTGTTATCCGTGACCTATGAAGGTGTGCTGCAAATTACGGATGCGGAGAAATTCTGTCAGCTTCTCACCGGAGGGATTGGACGCGGCAAGGCCTATGGATTGGGGCTTATGACGGTCATGAGCGCGGAGCGGATCTATGGCTGAGATTCCGGGCATGATACGTCCAGAACTGCAGGAGCTTCCTCAGGTGAAAGACAGAATGACCTTTCTGTATCTGGAACACTGCACACTCGGGCGACAGGACGGGGCGATCACTGTGACGGATGAGCAGGGAGTCGTGCAGGTTCCGGCAGCGGCCATTTCGGTTCTACTGCTGGGACCGGGAACCCGTGTCACTCATCGTGCCATAGAACTGATGGGGGATACAGGTGTCGGCATTGTCTGGGTAGGAGAACATGGCGTCAGATATTATGCGCACGGGAGAGAGTTGACATCTCATGCGCGTCTCCTGGAAAAACAAGCGGAGCTTTTCAGTAATACCCGCAAGCATCTGGATGTGGTGCGCAAGATGTATCAGATGCGATTCCCGAACGAGGATGTTTCCCATCTGACCATGCAGCAGCTTCGGGGACGAGAGGGGAGCCGTGTGCGTCATTTGTACCGCAGACTTTCTAAGGAATCGGGTGTTGCGTGGAATGGAAGAGTCTATCAACCAGATGATTTTGAGGCGGGAGACCGCGTGAATCAGGCCCTTTCAGCGGGGAATGCCTGCTTATACGGTCTTGCGCATGCAGTCATAGTGGCATTGGGCTGTTCGCCAGGCCTGGGTTTTGTACACGTAGGGCATGAATGTTCTTTTGTTTATGACATAGCGGATCTGTATAAAGCGGAGATTACAATTCCCATCGCGTTTGAGGTAGCTGCGGAGGATGTGGAAGATCTGCCAGGAGTGGTACGGCGGCGTGTACGGGATGCTATGGTTTCGCACCATATTCTGGAGAAAATGGTACACGACATCCGGTGGCTCCTGGATGAAGGAGAATCTTCAGAACCGGAAAAGGCGGTGTACCTGTGGGATAATCGAAAGGGTACGGTGTCAAACGGTATTAATTATTCGAGTGGAAGGGAGGATTCAACATCGTTGTCATTACCATGACAGACTGTCCGCCTCGGCTGCGTGGCGATCTGTCAAAGTGGCTTTGTGAAATCAATACGGGAGTCTATGTGGGGCATGTGAGCAGTCGGGTCAGAGATGCTTTGTGGGACCGTGTCTGTCAGAATTTGAAGAACGGACGCGCGACGATGGTTTATACCATGAATACAGAGCAGAGAATGGATTTTCGAGTCCATAATACGACCTGGGTTCCGGTAGATTATGATGGGATCAAGCTGATGAAAAGACCGCTTCCGGGTGCGATGACTTCTGCGGAGACACCTCTACAGCCTGGTTTTAGTAAAGCAGCAAAATATCAGATGGCGCAAAGACAGAAAAGCAGGAAAAATAATGCATCCAACACTTATGTAATCATTGACCTGGAAACCACAGGCTTACAGGCGACTTCCGATGAGATTCTGGAGTTCGGGGCTATACGGGTCACTGATGACAAGGTAGTGGAGGAATTCTCGAGGTTGGTTCGGATCGAGAAAAAACTGCCGGAAACGATTGCGAAATTAACACACATCTCAGAAGAATTGGTGGTAGAAAAAGGGATTCCCTTGCAAGAGGCGTTGGAAGCGTTTCTTGCATTCATTGGGACGGATTTTCTGATGGGATATAACATATCTTTTGACATGAATTTCCTGCGAGCGGCCTGCAAAAAATGGAATATCCAGGTTCCGACCAACCGCTGCATGGATCTTTGCAGCAGGGTGAGACGGGAAGTGGACGATGTGGCCAACTATAAGCTAAGTACAGTGGCCGAGTATTTTCACGTAACGCAGGATGAGGCGCATAGAGCGCTGAATGATTGTAGGATGGTATTCGAGATCTATCAGAAACTCAATGAAATGTGATGTAGGACGTTTTGAAAATGGCGTAGATACAGGGATCTTTTAGTGTTTTCCCCGCGCAAGCGGGGGTGATCCCATCATGAAAGAGATGGGCGGAGTGGTATAAAGGTTTTCCCCGCGCAAGCGGGGGTGATCCGGAGTAAACACTTGACTTCTTGACGGAGATGTGGTTTTCCCCGCGCAAGCGGGGGTGATCCTAAAAATTAAAGGAGTTTTTAGCATGACAGACGGTTTTCCCCGCGCAAGCGGGGGTGATCCTTCGGCAAACATAGCATACCTTTTCGGCGAAAAGTTTTCCCCGCGCAAGCGGGGGTGATCCCAGTGATCCAGAAATCGAAGGAGACCCGTTCGGGTTTTCCCCGCGCAAGCGGGGGTGATCCTATGACGAAAGACTTTGAGGAGGGAATCAAAAAGTTTTCCCCGCGCAAGCGGGGGTGATCCCTGCCGTCACAGCTTTGGGCCAGCAAACGAAGGGTTTTCCCCGCGCAAGCGGGGGTGATCCTATCATCTATCATCGATCCGTAGCCGTCGCTAGGTTTTCCCCGCGCAAGCGGGGGTGATCCTCCCTGCTGTACCTGGTTAAAAGCGTTACACAAGTTTTCCCCGCGCAAGCGGGGGTGATCCTACGGCGACAGAAACCCCGCAACGATGGTAGTAGTTTTCCCCGCGCAAGCGGGGGTGATCCTATTATTATTTGAAACTGGATTGTTGACGGATAGTTTTCCCCGCGCAAGCGGGGGTGATCCTACTACAGAGAGGGTGAAAGAGATGGCGATGACGTTTTCCCCGCGCAAGCGGGGGTGATCCTCATCTGTCATATGCCAACTTCTCCTTCTTGATGTTTTCCCCGCGCAAGCGGGGGTGATCCTCATATCACACTCTTCTTTTGTTGTCAACAAGAGTTTTCCCCGCGCAAGCGGGGGTGATCCTATTTAAGGCACTTGTTTACAAAGAAGAGACTGGTTTTCCCCGCGCAAGCGGGGGTGATCCCAAGCCCCACAAGCACAAGATCCCTGGAGTGCTGTTTTCCCCGCGCAAGCGGGGGTGATCCTGGTACGGGGAGCCAGGCAGGACTCCCCGCGTGGTTTTCCCCGCGCAAGCGGGGGTGATCCTTGCAAGGTAGAAAGGATGGTAAAGATGGATAAGTTTTCCCCGCGCAAGCGGGGGTGATCCCTGGCACCGCCATGCCACATATCATCATGATATGTTTTCCCCGCGCAAGCGGGGGTGATCCCGATCAAGGACGGAAAGGCTGAGTTATACACCCGTTTTCCCCGCGCAAGCGGGGGTGATCCTCTGTGGGAAGAAAAGAAGAATAGCGAAGAATGGTTTTCCCCGCGCAAGCGGGGGTGATCCTGTAACTTTTCCATCTCGGTTTGCAAATACGAAGTTTTCCCCGCGCAAGCGGGGGTGATCCTACGGGCGACAAAGTGACGTACAACGGTAAGCAGTTTTCCCCGCGCAAGCGGGGGTGATCCGCGGTTCGCCAGGTCTATCAGATCATCCGTCAGGTTTTCCCCGCGCAAGCGGGGGTGATCCTAACAAAATCGCCGGGATATCTACGGCGATGCTGTTTTCCCCGCGCAAGCGGGGGTGATCCCCACTGCCTGCGGCCCGCTGCGCTTTTGTATCTGTTTTCCCCGCGCAAGCGGGGGTGATCCTATTTCTCCTGCATCTCCTCCGACGCATATTTGGTTTTCCCCGCGCAAGCGGGGGTGATCCTAACACAGATGGCACAGAAAGGAGAAGACGATGGTTTTCCCCGCGCAAGCGGGGGTGATCCTGCTGCAGAAAGGGTGAAAAAGATGGCGATGACGTTTTCCCCGCGCAAGCGGGGGTGATCCTGTACGTGGTATAATGGTATCGTGGATTAGTAGGTTTTCCCCGCGCAAGCGGGGGTGATCCGCTGTCAACGCTATCTATGCCGGGATCTGGGGAGTTTTCCCCGCGCAAGCGGGGGTGATCCCGTCACTCCGTCTTCACCCCTTGCGCTTCCCAGGTTTTCCCCGCGCAAGCGGGGGTGATCCTTCCTCAAGTGTGAAAGGATTTAGAGAGGATGTGTTTTCCCCGCGCGAGCGGGGGGATTTTAGGCCGTGGTTTGGAGTTTGCATTTTAACCATTGCAAATTGTTATCATATGTGTTAACATAGAAGTAGTGAGGTGAGAATATGGATGAACTGCGCAAACGGCAGAAAATCATATCCCAGCTTGTGGAGGCCCGTCTGGAACAGGGCATTTCCCAGGCAGAGCTGGCCAGGCGGCTGGGAATCCAGCGTTCCGGCATCAATCGCCTGGAAAGTGGGACACAGAACCCCACGCTTGATATGATCTTAAAAATCGCCTCGGCGCTGGGGAAGGATGTTTCACTGGAACTGAAGGACAAGGAGGAGTCTATGAGTAATGTTTACAGTCTCCGAATCTATGATACGGAACTAATGCGCTTTTCCATGGAAAAGCAGGGTCTGCGTGGCCTTGTGGCTGAAATCTTATACACCAACGAGGAACAGTCTAACTTGCTACCGCTGGATATGGAGCGTACCGGTGAAGGCGTTATTCATTGGCTGGAACGGCGGGTTATCCCTAAAAACCGTGCTTTTGTGGATGAGATTTTGAAAACTCTAGGCCTTAGTCATAATGATACCAAAGGAATTATTGATGTGTGCAAAGGGCTGTCCTTGAATGACAGCTATTGGGTGGTGCCAGAAGAATTTGCGGGGAAATTTTCCAAATACAATCTTTATGAAAATCGTTTTTCCGAGATATTGGCACTAGTGGCCTATACTGGTGCAGGTGGGAGCAGGCAAGCGTTTACCACCTCGCCAGAGCTGACCACTGGCGGTATGCTGCCCAAAGCATGGCGTTATATAGAGCATGATGGAATTTACCTTTATAAAGGAGGCACGAGCGGTGCTTCTAATGCGGGTAGGGAGCCGTACTGCGAGTATTATGCTTCGCAGATTGCAGAAACTATGCGCCTGAATGCCGTGCATTATGACCTGGAGAACTGGAAGGGCATTACCGCCTCTAAGTGTGCCTTGTTTACCAATATTGACACAGCATATATCCCCATCGGTCGCATTGTCCGATCCGGAGGTCTTGCAGCTTGCCTTGACTATTATGATAAGCTGGGGCCGGAATTTTCCGAACAAATCCGCAGTATGCTGGTGTTTGACGCCCTGATTTATAATGAGGACCGCCACTTTGGAAACTTTGGTGTTCTGCGGGATAACCACAGCGGCATCATCATCGCTCCCGCGCCCATTTTTGACAACGGGCTGTCCCTGTTCTGTTATGCCGGTAAGGAAGATTATGCGAACCTGGACGAGTATGCAAAAACCCGTTCTAACCCCTATAACGTCTCTTATGAGGATGTGTGTGCAGAGGTCATGGGGTCAAAGCAGAAGGAGCAGCTCCGTCGCATGATCGGGTTCCGTTTCAAACGTCACGAAAGACTTAACTTACCAGAGGAGAATTTGAAGGCTATCGAGAAGCATCTGGAGAAACGAGTGCGCAAGCTTATGGCAATTCCCATTCAGCCTAAGAAACAGAAGACATGGTAAGTATCATTTTCCCCGCGCCAGCGGGGGTGCTCCCTGGAACAACGGATCGAATGCGGGTGTGTTCTAGTTTTCCCCGCGCCAGTTGGGTGATCCGCGGGGATGATCCTCTGATTTACCCCGGTCAAGTGCTTACCATTCCGTTTCCCCGCGTCAGCAGGGACCATCGAACGATCATTTCCCAATTCACAATCAACATTGCTAACTTATACTTAGGGAGGTATTACACTTGCTTAGCCATCAAACTATATGGAATATTGCTCTCACACAGTCCGCCTGGGACGCAGGGTGCGCTCCCGATGATTTTCTAAAAACCGAGAACGTCATCGTAGAATCCCATCCCAGTGAAAAGGCAAGGCGATATCTGGAGCTGCCTTTTGACTGTCATCTGATTTCCTATGGGCATAATGTTGTAGCTTCAATCAACTTGCAGTATGAGAAGGAAGTGCGTTCTTACCTGGATGCTTGCCCGGTGGTTCATTGTTTTGAAACGCCGAACTTGTATCGACTGAATGCCGCGTTTGCGCCGTATGACAGGGCGGTATGCTTTATGGCCGAATATTTTCTGCCGGATGTGTCTCTCATGAAACCATTATCCTGCGGATACGAACTTCGTGTTTTGCTGCAGGAGGATCTACAGGAGTATTATACGCCCGCTTGGTCCAATGCACTGTGCGAAAAAAGAAAAGAATTGGATGTGCTGGCTGTGGGGGCTTTTGAGGGCAGCCGATTGATTGGCCTGGCAGGGTGTTCGGCAGATGGAGAGGATATGTGGCAAATCGGGATCGATGTCTTGCCGGAGTTTCGCAGGCAGGGGATTGCCTCCGCCTTGACCAGCCGCTTGGCTGTTGAAACCCTAGAGAGGGAAAAAGTTCCGTTTTATTGTTGCGCGTGGTCCAACATAGGTTCTGCACGCAATGCCATTCGGAGCGGTTTTCGGCCAGCATGGGCGGAGATGACGGTGAAATCCAAAGCCTTTATTGAGAAAATGAATCAGGAAAATATGGGAAATATTTAAGAAACCTAAAGATGAGAAGAGCGAGGGAGGTGTTTATATGCTGGACTTTACGCATCTGGAAGAATACAGAGAGAACAATCGGATTGAAGCGAAGAAGGCGCTGGGTGGATTGCCGCATAGCATTTGGGAGACTTATTCTGCCTTTGCGAACACGCTGGGCGGCATTATTCTTCTGGGAGTTGTGGAAAGGCAGGATACGACCTTCGACACCGTGGATCTGCCGGATCCCGAAGGTCTGATGCAAGAGTTCTGGCGGTTGGTGAATGATCCAAACAAAGCCAGTGCCAATATTCTAACCTCCGAGGATGTATATATGCAGAAGGTCAATGGGAATCGTATTGTGGTGATTCATGTACCGAGGGCGGATCGATTTCATCGGCCCGTTTACGTGGAAGGAAATCCGTTAACAGGTACGTATCTCCGCAATGGGGAAGGAGATTATCGCTGTACGCGGGAAGAGTATCTGGCCATGGTCCGGGATGCGGATTCGATGGCGCAGGACATGTATGTATTGGAGAACATGGATCTTTCCGTCTTTCATAAAAAAAGCATACAGGATTACCGAAAACGTATGCAGGCGATACGGCCCCAGCATACTTGGGAGATGTTGGACGACGAGACCTTTCTGGTTCGTCTGGGGGCGGTTGCCCTCGGAAAGGATGGACAAAGGCATCCCACTTCTGCAGGGCTTTTGATGTTTGGCAATGAATATGAGATATTACGGGAGTTTCCGCATTATTTCCTAGATTATCAGGAGTATGATGAGGATTCTGAGCAGTGGGTCTATCGGATTGTTTCTTCTTCAGGAGATTGGAGCGGGAATGTATATGACTTTTTCTGGCAGGTGTATGACCGGTTGATAGAAGATATGGAAGTGACAGCACATCAGGAAGCCGTCAGACAGACACTGAGAGAAGCGCTCGTTAATTGTCTGGTGAATGCGGATTATTATGGTAGACAAGGGATTGTGGTCATCAATCGGCAGGATGGGATCACGATGTCGAATCCAGGACGATTCCGGATCGAGATGGATGCGGCGAAGAGTGGAGGCATATCGGATCCGCGAAATGCCATGTTACTCCGGATGTTCAGTCTGCTGGGGATCGGAGCCAGAGCGGGAAGCGGAATACCGAATATTCTTTCCGTATGGAACCAGCAGGGATGGCATGAACCCGTTATCACAGAGAGTTTTGGGCCAGATCGTATCACGTTATCGCTATCATGGAAGAAATCAAAGAACAGGGGAGAATCCAGGCATTCCAAAACAACGTATGCCATGCGGCACGCGATATATCGCCTGAAAATCATCGAATATCTGACGGATCATACTGGGGGAAAAACAGCAGAAATTGCGGAAAATCTCCAACTGAAACAATCACAAACCAGAAAATATCTGAAAGAACTGATACAGGAGGAGATCGTTGTTGCGGAAGGAAATGGGCGAAGCCAGATATATCGGTTGAAACGATAAGAAAAGGAGGATACAATGAGTCATTCCAATATGGTTGTTTACACGTTAATCAGCCCGAATAAGGATGTCCACAGAAAGCATGCGATTGATCGGATTACTCCGCATTGTACAGCAGAGCCGATGACGGCGGAAGAAATCTGTGCGTGTTTCATGACACCGGAAAGAGAGGCCAGCTGCAATTACGGGATAGGCGGAGATGGACGAGTCTCTCTTTGTGTAGAAGAGGAGGATCGTTCCTGGTGTTCGTCCAGCCGGGAGAACGATCATCGCGCGATCACGATCGAATGCTGTTCCGAGGACAGGGAACCGTTTGCGATGAATGAGATCGTGTATCAGACGCTGATCGACCTCTGTGTGGATATCTGTCAGCGGCATGGAAAAACAAAGCTCCTTTGGTTTGGAGATAAAGATAAAACGATTACTTATGAACCGGCTGCGAACGAAATGGTTCTCAGTGTACACCGCTGGTTTGCCTCCAAAAGTTGTCCTGGAGAATGGCTGTATTCTCGGATGGGAGATCTGGCAGACCGGGTGACGGAGAGGCTTTGAGTCCATTTGGAAAAGATGAGGCTTGAAAAAAAGAGCAGGACAGGATATAATACAACGGGAAATAGGTTGTATCCAGAAAAAAGGAAGGGACAGGATGCATGATGGATTATATAATTCACCAGGAACGACCAGAAGAATACGCTCTGGTAGAAAATCTCACAAGAGAGGCGTTCTGGAATGTATATCGTCCTGGATGCAGTGAGCACTATATACTTCATTGCTTTCGGGAACGAGATGAATTTATCCCAGAATTAGATCTGGTGATGGAGCAGGATGGCAAGATCATAGGGCATATCATGTATGTGCGGGCAAAGATTCAGACGGAAACAGGAGAGGAGATCCCCGTCTTGACGTTTGGACCGATCAGTATTGCACCGGCATATCAGCGAAAAGGATATGGAAAAGCGTTGGTAGATGCTTCTATGGAGATAGCAAGGCAAAGGGGAGACCGGATTGTCTGTATAGAAGGAAATATTGATTTCTATGGTCATTCCGGCTTTGTAGTAGCCAGTACCCGTGGCATACATCTCCAAGGAGAACCTATGGATGCTGTAGTGCCTTATTTTCTGGTGAAGGAGCTGGAAGAAGGGGCTTTGGATGGTGTAAATGGAGTCTATATAACACCAGCGGGATATTTTGTGGAGGAAGCAGCCGTGGAACGATTTGACGCACAGTTTCCTCCCAAGCAGAAGCAAAAACTGCCCGGTCAACTCGTATAAAGCAGACCATAAGTCGCATATAGGAATGGAGGAATAGCATGTTAGAGACAGGAGTAAAGGCACCGGAATTTTCTTTGCCGGATCAGAATGGGGAAATGCATACGCTGGAAGAATATAGAGGCAAAAAGGTGGTTCTGTATTTCTATCCCAAGGATAATACACCGGGATGCACGAAGCAAGCCTGTAATTTTGGAGAACTGTATCCGCAGTTTCAGGAAAAGGGAGCCGTGGTGATTGGCATCAGCAAGGACAGTATCGCCTCTCACAAGAAATTTCAGGAGAAATACGGGCTTCCGTTTACCTTGCTTTCGGATCCAGAATTATCAGCGATCCAGGCGTATGATGTATGGCAGGAGAAGAATATGTATGGAAAAAAGACCATGGGAGTAGTTCGTACGACGTATCTGATCGATGAGCAGGGGATGATCATCAAAGCCATGGGAAAGGTAAAGGCCGCAGAAAATCCGGCGCAGGTATTGGAGAGTCTATAATCCTGTGTGCAGGGTGGCAGTCATGTTAGCGTAGCCGTCGAAACAAGGGTTTCGGCGGCATTTTGATGTGGATAAAATTAAAATAAGTGAAAATTTTTTGAGGGTTCAAAAATAGTAAATAAAATATAAAAACGGTAATAGTCGAGACATTTCCTATAAAATGGAGAAATTTGAATGGCAACTTCTCTTGCGTACGTGTGTAAATTGTGATAAGATAATCTATATATGGTACAAAAGGGTGGGATTTGGGATGAACGAAGTACTGCGCCAAGAGAAAAAATTCTCGATCAATGTCATGGATGGAGCAAAACTTCGAAAACTGCTGGATCGAGTGATGATTTCAGATGAGCATAATGGAGTACAAGGATATACTATTCGTTCCCTCTATTTTGATACACCGGATAATGATGACTTCATGGATAAAATAGATGGTCTGGAATTGAGAAGAAAAATACGTTTGCGTATTTATGACCCGGAAAATGATTTCGCGATGCTGGAGATGAAGCAGAAGGAAGGAGCGTATCAAAAGAAACGGTCTCTCCGTCTTTCCAGAACAGATGCTTTCAGATTGTGTGCCGGAGATTATGGCGTGCTGCTTCAGTATGAGGAACCCTTTGCCGCTGAATGTTATGGGCTTATGAGTCTGCGTTGTTATCGGCCGAAGACCATCGTGGAGTATTTGCGCCGAGCTTATATTGCGAAAGAGAATCATATACGGATTACCATAGACAGCCAAATTCAGGCTACAGAAAGCTGTTATGATATCTTTTCAAAAAAACTCGGACTGCATCCGGTTCAATCTCCGTTCCAGATGGTATTGGAAGTGAAATATAATGGGTTCATGCTTAGTTATATCAAAGCATTGCTGGATCAGGTGGAAAGATCGGAATTGTCTGTCAGCAAGTATTGTTTGGCTCGCGGAGTCACGCTGGATTTACAAGGATAGGGAGGAATGATAAGAATGAGAGAATATTTATATCAATTATTGGAAGGCAGCGGAGGAAATCTGGATGCGCAGACTATTCTGCTGCGGTTAGCGTTTTCGATCATCATTGCATGTTTTATTTTCTTATCTTACAGATTGTCGCATAGTGGAAGTATTTATAGCAAAAAGTTTAATGTATCGTTGGCTGCATTAACTTTAGTCACGACGACCGTGATGATTGTGATTGGAAATAATATTGCATTATCTCTGGGTATGGTCGGTGCGTTATCCATCGTTCGTTTTAGAACGGCGATTAAGGATTCCAGAGATACGGTTTATATCTTTTGGGCGATTGTAGTTGGGATTTGCTGCGGGTCTGGAGACTATTTGGTGGCAGCGGCAGGAAGTGCATTCATATTCTTGATTCTGCTTCTGTTTGGTAGAATCAAGACGGATAATCGGATGTTGATGATTATACGGGCAGCCAGAATGAATGAGGCTAAGATTGAAGCATTGATATTTCAATTTTTTTCCGGAAAAGCGATTATGAGAGCCAAGAATACGACGGAGGAAAGCGCTGAGTACATTTACGAAATCAGTGGGAGATACATGAATAAATGTGAGCATGCACAGGCGAAGTCGATTACAGATTCGATCTATGAAATTGGAAATATCGATTATTTTAATATTGTAAAACAGAACGATGATATTAGTGGGTAAGGAATCCGTGGAAGGAGGCATAATTTGAAATACAAGATACTGGGTATCAGCATGATGCTTGTGGTCTTATTCTGCGCACTCGCAGCCTCCTTGGCAGATCAAGAAACGGGCACGCGGCGGATACATCAACATATGACTTCACGCCAGCCAGAGGCGGGCTGTGAGTGCGATGGTACAGAATTATGCACGCATTTGCCCTTGGTGCTGATCGATACAGACGGAGAAGAAATACCCGGGGAGCGGGTCAATAATTCAGACACCATTTTTTCGACAACTTCGGAAGGGGACTCCATGCTGACCGCCAGAGTTTCTATTCTGGATAATGAATCCAGTAATCACCATCCATCGGATCCCCCAGATTTAGAAACATCGATGTTGATTCGAATTCGAGGGAACTCATCCAGATCCTTTGATAAAAAGAACTATCTGATGCGTTTTGTAGATGAAGAAGGAAACTATGAAAATCATGAAGTGATGGGCATGGCGGCACATTATGAATGGGCATTACATGGTCCATATTTGGACAAGACATTGATTCGTAACTATATGTGGTATAATATTGCGGGAGAGATGATGGAGTATGCCCCCAATGTGCGGTTTTGCGAAGTGATTTTGAATGGAGAATACTTGGGACTATATGTGATGACTGAAACGATCACAAGAGGCGAGGATTGCCGCATCCATGTGTCGGAACCGATAGAGGGGACGAATGAGACGGGATACATTTTGCGGATGGATCGAGGAAGTTCCAATGAATTGAAAAATATAAATAATTTTACATATTATGTATATAGAATCAATAGAAAATACGATAGAGTAATGAATATTGAATATCCACGAGCAGGATCCTTGACGCAGGAGCTGGCGGACGCAATTGAGCAGGATTTCTCGGATTTTGAGAAAGCGCTGTATTCTTACGATTATGATACACACGATTATGGATATCAGAACTGGATTGATGTGGATTCTTTTGTAGACTATTTTATTCTCAATGAATTTACACAAAATTATGATGCAGGCTATTTATCGACGTATATCAGCAAGGATATACGGGGGAAATATCAGATGATTGTCTGGGATTTTAATAATGCATGTGATAATTATTATGAGACCACTATGGATATTCAGGGATTTCAGATGCAGGATATGCCCTGGCAATGGATGCTGACGAAGGATGAGGATTACGATCAGAGAATCATCGACCGGTATCATATGTGGCGCGAGACGTTCCTGAATGACGACTATCTCGTTGATTATATAGATGATGTCATCGCCTATCTCGGAGACGCCGTAGCGCGGAATTTTGAGGTATGGGGGTACTCATTTACAGAGTATCGGCCTTTGAATCCGGATTCTCGGAATCCGTCCACCTATGAAGAGGCGGTGAAACAACTCAAGAAATTCATATATGAGAGAGGGGCATGGATGGATTATAATATTGAGGCCGTGAAGCAGTATGGACATCCGTCGTTTAATAAAAGGTATAATCATTAAAAAGAGAAAGGAGGAGCTGGCTTGAAAAAGTTTATTTTAGGAGCCTGCATCGTTGTGGTACTGCTGACAATGGTTTATTTTGCATACTATCATTGGGGCATCTACATTGATTGGAATCCAGAGGCGCCAGTGACTACCTTTATGACAACCGATGAAGATACCATTTATATGAAAAGGGATGGAGAATATGTGCCGTTTGAGATTCGCGGCGTGAATTTAGGGGTCGGGATTCCAGGCCATTGGGCGACAGATTACGCAATTGATGAAGAAACATATCTTCGGTGGTTTCAGTGGATTCAAGAGATGGGAGCGAATACGATCCGAGTCTATACGATTCTGCAAGATGATTTTTATAATGCGTTTTATACATATAATACGCAAAAAGAGGCCCAGGGGGAAGAACCGCTATGGTTGATCCATGGCGTGTGGGTAAATGATTACGTGCAAAATTCCCACCGGGATGCCTATGATGATGATTTTTTGCAGGCGCTGTTGGAAGACAGCAGGACATTGGTGGATATTTTACACGGAGAAAGGAATCTTTCCTTAGGATACGGACTGGGTTCAGGAAGTTATCGGAACGATGTCTCTCCATGGGTGATCGGATATATTCTCGGCGTGGAATGGGAGGATGTGACAGTCGCATATACCAATGAAAAGTATCCGGAGCGTACCTCGTATGAAGGAAAATATATGTATACAACAGAAGAGGCGTCTCCTTTTGAAGCGATGTTAGCGCAGGTAGGAGATAATATCATTGAGTATGAGTCGGTGAGATATAAGCAGCAGCGACTGGTTGCCTTTTCAAACTGGCCCACGACGGATCCTTTTTACTATACCGCGGATGTAACAACGCATTTCATGAAGTCGGCGCAGGTGGATGTCGAACATATCAAAACGACGGATGCATTTATATCGGGACATTTTGCATCCTATCATGTATACCCCTATTATCCGGATTATCTGCAGTATGTGTTAAATGCCAGGGGCGTTCTGGATGGCAATGGAAGGAATATGAGTGCATATTATTTTTCAGAGGAAGATCCTAAGATAGGGGATATGCTTTCGGGAAATGCCAGGGTGGATTTTTATGACGCCAAGGGACAAATCAATACATATTATGCGTATCTGAAAATACTCAATGAATATCATACGATTCCGGTAGTGATTTCTGAATATGGGGTATCTACGGGTCGCGGTATGCCCCAAAGGGATGTGAATACAGGAAGAAACCAGGGCAATATGACAGAAGAGGAGCAGGGTCAGGCGATCATTGAATGTTATGAAGATATTATGGCGGCAGGCAGTGCTGGGAGTTGTGTATTTACCTGGCAGGATGAATGGTTTAAGAGAACCTGGAACACGATGCACGCGGTAGATATGGATAATACACCGTATTGGAGTGATTATCAAACAAACGAACAGTATTTCGGACTTCTGGCCTTTGACCCGGGAGAAGAGAAAAGCGTAAGCTATGTGGATGGGGATCTCTCCGAATGGACGAAAGAGGATATCATATTGGAGCGAGACACAGGGTTTTTAGCCATGAAGTACGATGAAAAATTCCTGTATTTTTATGTGGATGATGAAAACTTTAATCCAGAAGAAGACGTATTATATATTCCGATTGATACGACGCCGAAAACCGGGAGTACCTATTGCGAGAACTATGATCTGGTCTTCCAGCGGGCCTGTGATTTTGTCATTTGCATTGACGGCAGAGAGAATAGCCGAATCGTGGTGCAAGAACGTTATGAAACCATGAGAGCATCCTTTGGACAAGAAACACAGCAGATTGACCCATACTTGATGCCAGTAGATGCAGATACGCCGGTCTTCAAGGAGATTCACCTGGTCTTGCAGCTTCTGAAATATGTTTCCGGGACGGAAGAGGAAGTATATGAAACCTATGAGACAGGAAAACTTCGATATGGAAATGCAAATCCTGAAGATGAGAATTTTGATTCCCTGGCCGATTTTATCTTCACGGATCAGGGAGTAGAGATCCGAATTCCTTGGCAGCTCTTGAATTTCGCGAATCCTTCAGAGATGATGATTCATGATGATTATTATGAAAATTATGGAATTGAATATATTGAAATCGAAGAGATGTTTGCAGGGTACGCGACGGGAGAAGATGTAGAGAATCGGATTCCGTGCGGATCTTTGAAATTAGAGGGATGGGGTCGTGAGGTAACATATCATGAAAGGTTGAAAGAGTCGTACTATATGGTAAAGGATTACTGGACAGCTTCTAATTAAACGCAAAAGAAAGGAGGAGACATTTTGGGCAGCGAGATCTTTCTGTATGGATATGGAATCGTCTGTATCAGTATGCTGATTTACAATATCCTGTATAATTTTTATTCGAGAAGCAGCAATCAGCGGTTAGAGAAACATGCAGAAAAGCTCTCGAAACGGGTACAGGTACAGCTGCAAAACGGAGTAAGAGAAGGCGTAGTGGCCCTTTCTCATCAAAGATATATGCGCCGTAAATTGTCTAAGATCACACAGCTCCTTGCTTTTGAACATTTCCTGGAGGAAGAGGCGGATCCAGAAGAGACCAGAGTATATTTACAGGAAATGCGAGGTGTTTTTCAACAGTTAGCGGAAATATACAGACGTCGCGAGAGTACACAAGCCGCGTATTTTTGTTATTTTCTTTCTCATCACGCGAAAGCGTTGGAGACGAAAGAGCTGCGTGAGAAGATGGTATCCTATATGGAAAAAGACAGTTTATACTGTCGAGTCCATGCGCTGAAAGCACTATGTGCATTTGGAGATCCGGAGAGCGTTGTAGACGCATTACTGCTTATGGAACGAAAACAGGGAGCAGAGCTGCACGAGAAAGTCATTGTGGAGATCCTATTGATATTTCAGGGAGAGGCAGACTTGCTGATTAAGTGGCTGTGGAAGGACATGAAACACTTCTCAGTGCGAGTACAGAGGGCACTTTTGGATTACATACGGTTTCAGAGTGGAAAATACGGAGACGAGATGCTTGCTATCATGGAAAACGAGGCATTGGATAAAGAACTGCGTTTTGCAGCAATTCGCTATTTTGGGAAATATCCGGATCCAAGGGCTAAAGATACGCTCTTGTCTTTCACCAGAGATTTGGATTCACTGAAATGGGAGTTCACAGCAATCAGTGCATCTTCGCTGGCAAGGTATGAAGGAGCTGATGTGGTAGAAGCACTCATTGCCGCCATGTATAGTATGAACTGGTACGTTCGATATAATGCGGCTGCCAGTTTGGAAGCCCATGGTCTTTCTTATGGACAACTTCTGGAGGTATTGCAGGGAGACGATCGATATGCCAGAGATATGTTGGCATATCAGTTAGAGGTGCGGAAAATGATGCAGGAGAGGAGAAGTTCCGGTTAACCATGAGAGATTTTATACAGTTTTTTTTATGGACGGTGGAGGGCCTATTTGTTTTGTATATGATAGGATATGCCAGTTTCCTTTTTATTTCTGTAACAGTGGGCTCATCAGATTTGTATGCGGCCAAGCGTCGAAATCTCCTGAAAAATGAGCTTTCAGACGAATATTATGTACCAGTCTCGATTATTGTTCCGGCACACAATGAGGCAGTAACAATAGAGGCTACGATACGTTCTTTGTTGGCACTGGAATATAAACTGTATGAGATTATTGTCGTGGATGATGGTTCCACGGATGATACTTCAAAGGTTGTGCAAGAGGCATTTCATATGTGGAAAATTCATCGTCCTATCCAGCGAAGAATTTCTTGTCAGCCGGTACAGGCGATCTATGAGACAAGAGAATGGAAGGTGCCGATTACATTGGTGCAGAAAAAGAATGGCGGTAAGGCAGACGCCTTGAATATGGGAATCAATGTATCAAATTATCCATATTTCCTCTGTATTGATGCGGATTCGGTTCTGCAGTATGACTCTCTGGAAAAAATCGTACGGCCGATTCTGGAAGATTCCCGAGTAGTCGCTGTGGGAGGAGCCGTGCGTCCTTGCAATGGGGCAGAAATTAGAAAGGGACGCGTTGTGCGATATCGGATGCCTAATAAGCTTCTGCCATGTATGCAAGTACTGGAGTATGATCGATCCTTTTTAGCTTCCCGCATTCTTTTTGATAAATTCAATGGAAATATCATCATATCCGGCGCGTTTGGACTCTTTCAGAAGAATACAGTGATCGAAGCCGGAGGATACGACGAGACGACGATGGGGGAGGATATGGAGCTCGTGGTGAAACTGCATGTTTATTGCAGGGAAAACCATAGGCCCTATCGAATTCGTTATGTGACAGACGCCATCTGTTGGACGCAGGTGCCGGAAAAGCTGCGGGATCTATGTAAGCAGCGCAGGCGCTGGCATATAGGTCTATTTCAATGTATGATGAAATACAAAAACATTTTAGGAAACCTGAAATATGGAGCTGTTGGGTTTATATCCTATCTCTATTTTCTGATTTATGAGTTGTTTTCTCCGTATATTGAACTTCTTGGGCTTTTGACAACGCTGTTGGCCTTTGCGGTAGATTTGATCAATGTGCCCTTCATGATTCTGTTTTTTGGAATTTATGTGGTATATACGGCCATCTTATCATTGACCGCGTTTTTTGCCAGGATTCATACGATTGATTTAAAGCTTTTTTTTACCGACGTGCTTAAGGCGATAGGACTGTGTGTGATAGAAGTGTCCTGTTTGCGTTTTATCATGGCCTGGGTACGGATGACGGCGTTGATCGGATATAAGAAAAAGAAAAATCAATGGGGACGCATTGAAAGGCAGAAGATTGAGTTTCGGTGATATCTTGATGACGCAGAAAGGGAAAGGATAAAAGAATGAGCAGTGAGGAAACCTTAGTCTATGTGGCAGGAAATCCCGATCTATATCCCTTGGAATATTACGATGTGAAAACGCATACGTATCAGGGGAGTATCCCGCAGATGCTGTCGGAATTCGCAGAAGAATACGGTTACAGAATAGAATATTACAGGCCGCAGGCAGAGGACTTGCGAGAGGAGCTGGCCCAAAATCAACAGGTAGATATCGTATCGGGTGTACAGGATGCGGAGAAATATGAAAATATACAGGGGGTACTGACGCTATTAGAGGCGGATGAAGAAGGAGAGACAGTTGCGTATCAGATTGCGGTCACAGATGTGGCGCCAGAAAGCCTGTGGGGAGATCTGCAGACATTTATAACACAGATTTCTCAGGAAGAATGGAATGGATCGCTGATACAGGCCAGTGTACAGCAGCTCAGCAATCCGAAGCAGGAAACGGCAATCATAGGGCTCAGCGTACTGGCGGGTTTTCTGGGTATCGGGTTGGCAGTCATCGCGTACTATTTTCGGCAGAGAGTGCTGCGGGAAAACAGAATCCTCTGTCAGGATGCGCAGACAGGGCTTCCGAATCAAGAATATCTGAGGCAGGTCTTTCCTCGTATGATTCATAAAAATAATCGTATTCTATATTATGTGCTGTATTTTCATGTGAATATGACACACATGGAGAGAATCGGCGGACAGGTAAATGCGGAAGATTTCCTGCAGCACATTGTTCGTGTTTTGAGGGAGCGCGTATCGCAAAGAGATGTATTAGTCCGAGAATCTAACGGAGATTTTGTGGTGTTGATGGAATCCCAAAATCTCGAACATGCATGTGAATGGGGAGAAAGCGCATTACGCGAGATCCGAGAGTTCTCTTATGGAGGGGGAAAGGTTCGGCCTTCGGATACGGCAGTAGGGATCTATCCATTGCAGGGAGGCGCTCCTACACTGGCGGATATTCTGTTTCAGGCGCGTCAATGCGCGATAGAAGCCTGTGACGAGGCGACAGATCTCCATGTCTGCGATGAACGGGAACGAAAAGAATATGCCGAGGAGAGACAGATTTTCGCGGATTTCGAACGTGGCCTGTCTCGCGAGGAATTTCAGCCTTATTTGCAGCCTTTTGTGGATGCGAAAACCAAATGCGTAGTGGGCGGCGAGATGCTGATACGATGGAATCATCCGCAGAAGGGGCTGCTTTCTCCCAATATGTTTGTTCCTTTGTTGGAACAGGAAGATCGAATTGAACAGCTGGATTATTATAATCTGAAACAAACCTGCGCATTTCTGGCAGGATTTACAGAGGAAGGGGAAGACAAGCAATACTTTGTTTCCTGCAATTTTTCCAGAAAAACTTTTTGCCAGGCCGATTTTGTCGAACGATGCCAGGATATAATCGGGCAATATGTCTTCCAGAAGAAAAATCTGGTTCTGGAGATCACGGAGAGCGAGCAGGAAAAGATCAGGGACCAGTCCCAGATGTTTTCCAATATCCAAAGTATGCGAGAACAAGGATGTCGGGTTATTTTTGATGATTTTGGAATCGGTTTTTCTTCTTTCCATGACCTTCAGGATTATCCCATGGATGGTTTGAAACTGGACAAGATTTTAGTACAAAACATGAGAACAACACAGGGAAAAGCGATTTTGCAGTCTCTGATACACACTGGGCACGAATTGGGAATGACAGTCCTTGCAGAGGAAGTGGAGGAGAGTTCTCAGGCAGAAACATTAAAGGAACTTGGATGTGATATCCTGCAGGGATTCTGCTTTTCTCCGCCGCTGCCGGCGACAGAAACGCGAAAGATGATCCAAGAGGGATGGAAAATCAAGAAAGGAAATAGAGATGATCAATAGAAGCTATAACGGAAATACAGGGACGGGTAACACGCTGATCATTGTGGATGACGATGAGATGAATCGAGCGATTCTGACCCATATTTTTGAGCCCTATTATTCTATTGAGGAAGCCGTGAATGGGGAACAGGGATTACAATCCATTCTGGATACACCAGAACGGTTCTGCGCGATTCTGTTGGATGTGAGAATGCCCGGAATGGATGGTATCCAGGTTTGAACCTGTCTGAAGGAGCAAGGGCTCCTTGCCATGATCCCAGTATTTTTAATTACCGCGGAAGCAAGCGATAGAATTATGGAGAGAGCCTATGATTTGGGGGTGATGGATGTGATTAGCAAGCCGATTACTCCCTATGTTGTCTTGCGTCGTGTACAGACAGTCATTGAGCTCTTTCAGGCCCGGAGAAGACTCAGCAGTCAGGTGAGGCGTCAGCAGGAGGATCTTCTGGCACAGACCAAGAAAATTGTTCTGTTAAATCAGGGAATGATTGAAGCCTTGGCCACAGCGATCGAGTTCCGCAGCGAAGAATCAGGCAATCATGTACGAAGAATCCATGATATTACGCAGTGCATTCTTGGTCAGACAGAGATGGGAGAAGGACTGAGTGCAGAAGAGATTCATGATATTGCACTGGCCTCCATTCTGCATGATGTCGGAAAGATCGCGGTACCGGACAGTATTTTGAACAAACCGGGGAGGCTGACTCCGGAGGAATTTGAGATTATGAAGACACATACGGTACAGGGGGCTTCCTTGCTGGATCATATTCCGCAGCTTCGGGAACACAATGCGTATCGGTATGCCTGTGACATCGCAAGGCATCATCATGAGCGATGGGATGGGAGCGGATATCCAGACGGGCTCAAGGGCGACGAGATTTCTGCGTGGGCACAAGTCGTTTCTTTAGCCGATGTATATGATGCTCTGAGCTGCAAACGGGTATATAAAGACGCTTTTCCCAGGGATCAGGTGCTTCGCATGATTCGGGAGGGAGAATGCGGAGTTTTCAATCCGAAACTGTTATCTTGCTTCTTCTCGGTAGAGGAAGAGCTTTCAAAAATGTATCAGAAGGGGGACCTATAAATGGAATTGGAACAGAAGAATAAACTGATGGCAGCAGGCATAGACGTGGAGGACGCACTGAAGCGCATGATGGGCAGCGAGAAACTTTTACTGCGCCTTCTTGGAAAATTTGCTTCGGACCACAATTATGGACAGTGGGCAGAGGCTATGGAAATGAAGAATCGCGAAAAAGCGATTGATGCGGCGCATGCATTGAAAGGGATCTGTGGCAATCTATCCATGACGGAACTCTATCTTCTTTTCAGCAAGCAGGTAGACGATCTGCGGGCAGAACGATGGGAAGAGGCGGAGGCACAGAGATCCTATATCGGAACGGTATATGATCGTATATGGAATGCGATTGCGGAACTGGAAGCATAAATATACATGCAAGAATGAAAAATCGGGGGATTTCCTCCGATTTTTTTTAAAAATCCCCTTTTTGAGCGATATTCATACTTGACAGTTTTCTAAGTTGGGTTAAAATAGTAATATGTGGTTAAATATGGCAGAAAAGGGGGGGATAGTGTCTATGGAGCGAGAATACTTAAATCTCAATGTGTATGAGGCAATTCAGAAACGATTTAGTTATATTTTTCAAGAATTTGATAATATATATGTTTCTTTCAGTGGCGGAAAAGACAGCGGTCTTCTGCTGAATCTGCTGATGGATTATAAACATAAACATGGAATTACAAAAAAGATTGGTGTATTTCATCAGGACTTCGAGGCACAATATTCGTATACGACGAAATATGTGGAAGAGATGTTTGATCGATATATGGATGAGATAGATCCATATTGGGTCTGTCTGCCGATGGCGGTTCGGACAGCGCTAAGCAGCTACGAACTGTTCTGGTATCCTTGGGATGATCAAAAGCAGGATATTTGGGTAAGGCCTATGCCTAAGAAGCCCTTCGTCATCAATATGGACAATAATCCGTTTGCGCTGTATAAATATAAGATGCATCAGGAAGACCTGGCAAAACAGTTTGGCCGATGGTACAGGCTGGTACACGGAGAGAAGAAGACCATTTGCCTTCTGGGTATCCGCGCCAGTGAGTCTCTGCAGCGATACAGTGGGATAGTCAATAAGCGATACGGGTATAAGAACTGTTGTTGGATCACGAAGCAGTTTAAAGAAGTCTATATCGGGATGCCCATGTATGATTGGAGCGTGAGTGATGTCTGGACAGCCAATGCAAAATTTGCGTACCCGTATAATGAGATCTATGATCTATACTATAAGGCGGGACTGAAACCGTATCAGATGCGGGTGGCATCTCCATTTAATGAATATGCAAAGGACAGCTTGAATCTGTATCGGGTCATCGAACCGCAGACGTGGACAAAGCTTGTGGGCAGAGTACAAGGGGCGAATTTTGCTGCGATTTATGCTAAATCAAAAGCCATGGGATATCGAAATATTACTCTGCCGCCAGGACACACATGGCGTTCCTATACGTATTTTTTGTTGGAAACGCTGCCAGCCAAGCTTCGTAATGCTTATATCAAAAAATTTAATACGTCGATACAGTTTTGGCATACGACGGGCGGCGGTTTATCAGAGGCGGCGATCGAAGAGATTGAATCTAAAGGATATCATATAAAACGAAACGGAGTATCTAATTATACTCTGGACAAAAAGACAAGGATCATTTTTATCGGGCGAATTCCAGACGATACGGATGACATCAAACTGACGAAGGACATTCCCAGTTGGAAAAGAATGTGTTATTGTATTCTGAAAAATGATCATATGTGTCGTTTTATGGGATTTGGATTGACAAGACAGCAGCAGAAACAGATTGATTTGTTGCGAGTGAAGTATAAGCGATGGGAGGAGACTTGTGATGAAGTTTAAGAGTCCAGTATATCATGTGGTTGCCGTGCCGATTGATAAGATTGTGCCGAACACGTACAATCCGAATACGGTAGCACCGCCAGAGATGAAACTTCTGTATGATAGCATAAAACAGGATGGGTATACGATGCCGATTGTCTGCTATCATGATCAGGAGCAGGACCAGTATATCATTGTCGACGGATTCCATCGATATCGGATTATGTTAGATTATCCGGATATATACGAGCGGGAAGAGGGAAAATTGCCAGTCAGTATCATCGATAAGCCGCTGGCGGAACGTATGGCCAGTACGATTCGGCACAATCGAGCCCGGGGCTCTCATGATGTCGATCTGATGAGCAATATCGTACAGGAACTTCATGATATTGGCAGATCGGATAAGTGGATCGCACAGCATTTGGGGATGGATAAGGATGAGATTTTGCGGCTGAAGCAGCTGACAGGTCTGATGTCCTTATTTAAAGAGACACAGTTTAGCAGAGCCTGGCGTCCGGTCGATGATGAGGACTTGCCAACCGATAAACAAGAGAAGAATGAAGTCCAGATCGAACTGGAGGAGACGGAAGAGGAAATGTAAGGGAAACAAACACATTTTCTGATCCTGAAGGATACAATAATCCAGAGAGGATAGGAGGATGTGACATGTATCATCTGGGACAGGAAGCGTTTTTGCGTGCGTGGACACAAATGCAGGATCAGGATATATTCGTCATGGGAGAGGATCTGGCATGGGTGGATCTGGTGCAGGAAAATTGGGATGTGCCGATGGACTGGGGCGGATTTTACCGAGAGGATCATCATATAGAGTTTCGACAGGTTCCCCATATACGGGACTATCTGTGTGAACTGAAAAAGAAAAAATGGCAGGTAGAAACCGATGGAGAATATATCTGGGCAGAAAACCAGATTCAGGAGGCATATCAGCAGCGGGTGAACAAACTGCTGAAAACATTGCATGAGGAGGCTGCTAGGCAGGGATTTCGGGTACGAATTGAGAAAGAGGAGATACAATTTGAAGGTACGGGAGATGCTTCGACGCTGTGTCAGATGGCGGCAGACCTGTCGGGAGAGGTGAGAAGGGTACGGAAAGAGGAGGAAGATCGGCTGCGATGGTTCCGTGCCCGGGTGTTAGAACAGATTGGGTCCGGATTATCGGACCCTTTTATATTGGCCTGCAGCAAGTCGTGGCAATATTATGATCCACAGAAAAATCTTTGGAATTCCGTAGAGGATGGAAGATTGTGCCCAGGTCAGTTAATTCAATGCGGCTGTCTCTTGGTATCGATCCAGCAATTGATGCAGGATCAGAAAGCCTATTATTATTTGAAACGAGTCTGGAAAGAGAAATGCCTGAAAGATTGGTGGAATGGGGAGTATTTGGTGGAACAGCCTTTGCCGGATGATCTTTTGGATCCGATTGCCTATCATGCAAAGATTATAATGTATGGCGCCTGGGAGTGGTGGAATCTGTGGAAACAGATGGATCCGGAGTGGGCAGAAGGGTTTCAGCCTATTTATTGGAAAAGCCAGTGTCCCTATGATCAAAAACACCGAAAAGAGTTCAAAGAGCATTTGTCTTCTTGTTCCCGGGAAGATGAGAAAGCGCTGCTGGATTATATGCGCAGAGGGGCATTGCAAGGACAAATGTGGACAGATATGAGAAGAATCGAAGGATTGTTGCCGCAGGCCCGAAAACGAATCGAAGAGCGGCTGCAGCAGGAAGAGCGGGAGGACGAACCACAGAGTTTGAGGGCGCAGGGCGTTGGAGAAATCAATGGTATCGCGATTTGCAGTGATGGAACGAGGAGTCTGGGAGTTCCCGTCAAGATACAGGCTCTTTGCTCGCGCCGGCGGGGAAGATCCCGAAGTCTGGAGAAATATAGCGGACCCATCTATCAGAAGGGAACAGAGGTTCTGAAAGAGTATTGGGGCAGGATTTCACGCCGGTACAGTTTTACAATTTTAATGGAAGGGAATTATCATTATCTGGAAGGAGACAGTGCTACCATAGCGCAGTTATATGCGGCATTGTCCGCAGCGGGACAGTTTTTGCCGCAATCTGGGATTGTTGTGACAGGCGCCATGAATCTGAAAGGAGACGTATTGCCGATAGGCAGCGTAACGGAGAAGGCGGAAGGGGCATATAGGAGCGGCGCCATCGGTTTCATCTATCCCTGGGACAATAAGCGGGATTTATATCTGCGGCCTAGCGTGATGGAGGCCATCCAGCAGGGCCGTTTTCATCTATGGCCGATCCGTAGAGTCGAGGAGGGGGCAGAACTTCTATTCGAAAAAAAATGGAAAACGATGATGCGAAAAATTTAAGGCTGTACAGCCTTTTCAATTTAGTGTATAATAGATCTGCAAGAAAAGCCTCCCGAGTGTGGCGAGGCTTTTCTTCTGACAGGTATATTCGACGGAGTTTCGAATAAATATAAAAAAGAATCCTGCGAATACGCAGGGAACAGGATGCGTAAAGGAGGAGTTCCATGAGGCAGTACAAGACCGTACAAGTTCCGAAACGTGTGATTGAATCGCTGCGTTGTAATTGTTGCGGAAAGGTGATTCAATCAAGAGAGTGTTTTTCGGCGGTGAAGCATTGGGGATATGACTCGCCTTATGATGGAGAAGTGCATGCCATGGATATATGTGTGGACTGCTATGCGGCATGGATCCAGAACTTTGCGATCTCACCAGTATTGACAGAAGAGAAAAGGGAATCAGAGGAAGGATGATGGAGGAAGATGCTGGACGTTTGTCTTTTGGGGACAGGAGGAATGATGCCGCTGCCGAATCGGTGGCTGACATCTTGCATAGTCCGCTCTGCGGGTACGACGATACTCATTGATTGCGGAGAGGGAACACAGATTACACTGAGACAGCTGGGATGGAGTTTTAAGTCCATTGACGCGATTTGGATTACGCACTATCATGGAGATCATATCAGCGGACTCCCGGGATTGGTACTGACCATCGGGAATACGGGAAGGACGGAAACGCTGCATCTGTATGGTCCCAGAGGGCTGACGCGGATCGCAAGGGGGCTATTGCAGATTGCTCCGGAATTGCCTTTTCGGATTGAGTTCCATGAGCTTACAGGAGAAGAGGAGCCAATGCAGGTAGGATGTTTTGTCATGCGCAGTGTCAAGCTGGACCATGGGATTCCTTGTCTGGGGTATCGCTTGGATCTGCCAAGACAGCCGGAGTTCCTGCGGGAAAAGGCGGAGAGGAATCAGGTGCCGCTGAAGCTTTGGAGCAGGCTGCAAAAGGGAGAAACGATAGAACAAGACGGCGTGGTATATCGGCCGGAGATGGTTTTAGGGGAACCCAGAAAGGGACTCTCTCTTTGTTATTGTACGGATACAAGACCGGTACCGGGTATTGTGCAGGCGGCGGCTGACGTGGATCTTTTTATCTGCGAGGGGATGTACGGAGAAGAGGAGAAGAAAAGCCGGGCCAATGAATATAAGCATATGACATTCAGAGAAGCAGCGGAACTGGCGAAGGCGGCGCAGGCGAAGGAGCTTTGGCTGACGCACTTCAGCCCGTCTCTGATTCATCCGAAGGAAGTATTACACGAAGCAAAAGAGATCTTTCCCAACAGCTATGTAGGAAAAGACCGTATGATAAAGGTGTTGAATTATGAAGACGAATGTGAAGATCTTGGCCATTGAGTCCTCCTGTGATGAGACGGCGGCTGCAGTGGTGGAAAACGGCCGGAAGGTACTGTCTAATATTATTTCCTCGCAGATCGCGATTCATACGATCTATGGCGGAGTGGTTCCGGAAATCGCTTCCCGCAAACATCTGGAAAACATAGATGGTGTGATTCGATTGGCCATGCAGGAAGCCGCGTGTGAATGGAAGGACATAGATGCGATCGCGGTGACGTTTGGTCCAGGGCTTGTGGGCGCGCTTCTGGTCGGTGTGGCAGAAGCAAAGGCATTAGCATATGCATTGGACAAGCCGCTGATTGGCGTAGATCACATGGAAGGGCATATCGCAGCGAACTATATTTCTAACGTGGACTGGGAGCCGCCATTCCTTTGTCTGGTGGTGTCCGGGGGACATACCCATCTGGCTGTCGTGGAAGATTACGGTGTGAATCGGATCCTGGGGCAGACCCGGGATGATGCGGCGGGAGAGGCCTTTGACAAGGTGGCGCGGGCGATTGGACTGGGCTACCCGGGAGGTCCGAAAATACAGAAAGCGGCAGAACAGGGGAATCCGGAGGCAATTCATTTTCCGAGACCTTGCTTAGATGAGGATGGATATGATTTTAGTTTCAGCGGATTAAAATCGGCGGTGCTCAATTATTTGAATCAACAAGAGATGAAGAAAGAACCGATTCGGCAGGCGGATGTGGCGGCATCCTTTCAGCAGGCAGTGGTGGACGTTCTGACGGCCAAGACGATGCAGGCTGCGAAACAGTATCAAATTCGTAAAATTGCGGTGGCAGGCGGAGTATCCGCGAATGCGGGACTCAGAAAGGCCATGACAGAGGCTTGTCAGAAACGAGGATTCGAGCTGTCCATTCCGAAGCTTGTGCTTTGTACGGATAATGCGGCGATGATTGGCAGCGCAGCCTATACGCTGTATCAGAAGGGACAGTTTGCGGATCTGTCCTTAAATGCGGTTCCGAATTTAACATTAGGCGCAAAAAATTGAATAAGTTTCTTCCCTTTCGGCGCATACTACTGTCGGAGGTGGAAATCGATGAAACAGGATGAGCATTCCACAGCCTCCGCAAAACAGCGGAGGTTATATTATGGAGTATTATCAATTCTGGCACTGGTGACGATTGCGGCGTTAGTCATTACGATGACTGCGGGGTCTCAGGAAGAGCCGGATGCGCTGCAGCAGGTGCAAGAGGAGTCGGAGGCGCCGAGAGAGACGTCTCAGGAGGAAGTCGCACTGGCACCGCAGGATTCGGATACGGAGGCGGTGCAGGGAGACTTGATAGAGCCGAACGAAGAGATTCAGACGGCAGAAGAGGAATCTTCTGTGGAAGAATCATCGACGGAGACGGCGGAGGCGGAAGAGACGCCGGAGCCTGCGACAGAACCGACAGAGGAGACGCAAACGGCAGAAGTGCCAGTTGAGGAAGCAGAAGTCTTTGATCCGATTACGGATAAGATGGCTTGGCCCGTCAGCGGAAATGTGTTGATGGAGTATTCCACGGAAGCGCTGATTTATGATGAAACACTGGATCAGTATCGTGCCAATGATTCTATGAGTATTGGCGCCGCATCGGGAGAAGCCGTCGTCGCGGCGGCAACGGGAACGGTCAAGAGCATCGGTCAGAATGACCGGCTTGGCCATTATGTAGTGATCAGCCATGGAAATGGTCTGGAGACTACATACGGCCAATTGCAGGAGGCCGTTGACGTCGCCGTAGATGAGACAGTGAGCAAGGGAGAAACGATTGGATACGTGGCAGATCCCACATGGTACAGCCTGGCATTAGGAACGCATGTGGAATTCCAGGTGACACTGGAGGGGACGCCGGTGGATCCAACATTATACTTGGAAAGCACATTAGACGAATGAGGAAGATCCGGTGGTCAACCCTTTTCTTTGGCTGCCGGATTTTGTTTTTTTCCTTGAAAGCAAGGTAGGAGTATGTTACAATAGCTTGTGCACGAAAGCATACACAAAGGAGAATCTCCGATGATAGGAAGGATAAAAGATGGGTTTCCCCGGTGGGGGATGTATGCCCTGACGCTGATTTATTTAGAAGTGATATTCCAGTGGATGGTTTTTGGCCAGGCCACATGGGGGATGTTGTATGGTTCTTTGTTTGGGATTCCGGTGGCAGTTCTCTGTGCTATCGCATCCGGTTTGGGACCTCGTTGGCTCAATAAGACAATCGCAACGGTTCTTTTGGTGTTCCTGGAGATCCTTTTTGTTGCGCAGCGGATCTACTATGACATTTTTAAGACCTTTTTATCGTTTTTTTCGATCACGAATGGAACCGGAAATGCGGTAGAATTTTCGGAGATCATTCTCGATTCTTTAGGGAAAATCTGGTGGCAGATTCTTCTGCTTTTGCTGCCACTGCTTGTCTATTTTGCGTGGTGGTTCTGGAGAGGGCATCTGTCTTTTCAGAAAAATGGATGGAAGAAGAATCTGATTATGGCAGCTGTCATGCTGGTAGGATACGGGATCGCCATCGGGTCTCTCTGGGTACCAGGAACCGGTACGGCCACTCCGCATGATTCGTTTTTCGAGAAACCTGTGATGGCCATGCGGATGAGAAATCTGGGAGTTCTGGTTTCCATGGGGCAGGATGCGCAGGAGACATTGTTCAATTCGGGAGATTCGGGGCTGAATCTGTCAACATCGAATGAAAGCAGTCAGGAAGAAAGTCTGCAGGAGGAAAGCAGCTCGGAAGAACAGATTCAGGAAGAGAGCGCGGAAGAGAGCCAGGTGGAAGAGGTGTTTGTGCCAGAACCCAATATCCTGGAGATTGATTTTGACCAACTGATCGAAGAAGCGCCGAATGAGACGATCGCGCAGATGCACCAATATTTTCAATCCGTGGAGCCTACGTATACGAATGAATATACGGGGATGTTTGAGGGATATAATCTGATTCTGATTACGGCAGAAGCGTTTTCAAGCTGGGCGATTGACGAGGAGCTGACGCCGACATTGTACAAGATGGCGAATAGTTCGTTCGTGTTTAATAATTTCTATACCCCATATTTCACGGTAAGTACCAGTGATGGAGAGTATGTAACGCATACTAGTCTTCTGCCGAAAGAGAATGTATGGAGTTATTACTGGTCGAGCTATAATGAGATGCCCTTTGGCTTCGGAAACTTGTTTGGGGGGCTGGGCTATACATGTTATGGATATCATAATCATGATTATGATTATTATGATCGAGATCTGTCCCATCCCAATATGGGATATATCTGGAAAGGATATGGAAATGGCCTGAACGTGGATTATATCTGGCCTGAATCAGATTTGCAGATGATGGAACTTACGATTCCGGATTACATAGATCAGGAGCCCTTTCATACATATTATCTGACGGTGAGCGGGCATCAGCTCTGGAATTTCATCGGAAACATGATGAGCATTAAGCATCAGGATTTGGTAGAAGATTTACCATATGATGAGACGACAAGAGCCTATTTGGCCTGTCAGATTGAGCTGGATCGGGCGCTCGAGTATCTGCTGGAACAATTGGAGGAAAAGGGAATTGCCGATCATACGGTCATTGCTCTTTCTGCAGATCATTATCCATACGGATTGACGGTGGAAGAGATGTCCATCCTGGATGGGAACGATCTGTCCGTTGATTTTGAAATGTACAAGAATAGCTTTCTCCTGTATTGTGCGGGTATGGAAGAGACTATCGAGGTAGATAAGCTGGGGTCCAGCCTAGACATCGCGCCTACGCTATGCAATCTGTTTAATCTGCCTTACGATTCCAGACTGTATATGGGACGGGATATTTTATCGGATGCAGATCCCCTCATCATTATGAGCGACCATAGCTTCTTTAATGATAAGGTGCTGTATAACGCATCCACAGGAGAGATTAAGTTTTATGGCGAAGGGTATCCGCAAAGTTATGTAGACACATTGATCAATCAGGTGAATGATAAGTTTACCATGTCTACAGCGGTGCTTGATTATGATTATTATTCTTATTTGAAAGATTACTTGCCATGGTGGGATGGGGAATCTTACGGGCATTTATATGATCCGACAACAGAGGATACTTCGGTCATGGAGGAATCTTCTGCACTGAAAGAAGCCAGTGGGGAAGAGGAGAGTGTAGATACAGCAATGGAAGGGGAATCATAACGATGCAGCTGGTTGGACGAATAAACAGCATGGAAGCCCAGGAGCGAATGCTTCGGGATCTGGATTTGCCGCGTCTTTTATGTCGGATGGATACAAGAATGGAGGAGGCGGAAGCCATCCATTTTCTGCAGAAATATTTATGTTCAGAGAAGGAAGAGATTCTGGAGCGATCTTTACTTTTAGGAGAATTCTTTGAGAAAAGTTCGCGGGAGGAGCTGGATCAGCTGGAAGAAGACTTGGCATCTTTAGAAGAGGAGCGTCGGAAGTATAATCAGTCGGCGGATCGGATTCATCTTCTTCTGTATTCTGCCAGAAGAGCGGTGATCTATACGCGATGCATGGAGACAATACGAAGCTTTGGGGATAGGGGATTCACTTCTTCCCGTATGCAAAGCTTAGTAGAAGAGATACGACGGATTCAGGAAACAGAGGTCTATCGCAGATGTGCGGCCGCTTTACAGGAACATCAAAAGATCATTACATTCCCGCGCAGAATGGGCATAGCGATCAATACCCGGGAAGATGCCAGACCGGCAGAGATGGGGGTGTTGTGGGCATCCGGAGAGGAAGCGAACTGGAATCCTTTGATTGGTGCAGATGATACATCCAGACAACCGAATACCCTGTTTCCAGCGATGTCCTACCAGCGTGAGCAGTATGGCACACATTTTGAAGAGTATTTGAGTCGGAATCTGGAAAAACAATGGAAAGCCAAAATTGGAAAGGCACTGGATCTCTGGAAGAAGGTAGAACTGCCCAATGAACAGGAAGTAGGGGCATTAGCAGAGGAGTTTGCGTTTTATGCGGTTGGGATTCGCGTGATGCAGGCATTTGCCCAGAGAGGATATGCGCTGTGTCGTCCGCAGATCGTTTTCGAGCCACTGATGCAGACAGAAAGGATGGTATATCCGGAATTGGCACTTTCCACAGAGAAAGTACAGGGGAATGGTGTGCGCTTGGAAAACGGAGGAGCAGTGATCGTTACAGGAGCGAATCATTCAGGAAAGACATCTTATCTGAAAACGGTTGGGCAGATATTGTTGTTGGCGCAGCTGGGATTCTACGTTCCGGCAACGGATCTGGTGTTTCGCCCAGTACATAGAATCCATACGTTGTTTTCGGCTGGAGAGGATTCGGATATGACAGCCTCGCGTATGGGAATCGAAGTAAGGATTCTGGCGGAGATATTGGATCAGGCGAAAGCAGAGGATTTGGTTTTGATTAACGAACCGTTGACGAGCACAAATCCAGTAGAAGCAATTTCCATTTGTGCGGATCTGATTCAAAAACTGCTGCGGAATCGTGTATCCTGCCTGGTCGTGACGCACCTATATGATGTATATTTCCTGCTGCGTAGTACAATGCCGAAGGAATTTCAGAGTCAGCTGAAGAGTCTTGTGACATTGGCTCGTTATGAAGAGCATCAGGGGATGATTTATAGTTATCAACTGATAGAAAGTGAGCCACAAGGTACCAGCTACGCAATGCAGACGGCAGAGTCCTTTGGAATTACGCTGAAGGACTTGATTCATAACGCGGCGGATATAACAAAGGCCCAGGAGTTTTGTGAAGAAGAAGGCAAGCGGCCAATGTATACAGGAGAGGAGGTGTAACTGATGGGTTTTTTAACAGAGACCGGGAAAGCACATGAGCCGATGCTGATTTCCTCACAAGCATTGGAGGATTTGCTGTTGGTAGATTTTATGAAAGATCTGTTTGCAGGGCATACGGGAGGACAGGCTTTTTCCTGGGAAAGATATTTGACCAGACGAGGGGAAGATATCATATACAGGCGGGATGTGCTGAAAGAATTGGCAGCTTGTCCTTCTCTGGTGGAAAAAATGACGGCGCTGTGTGGCTGTATTCGCATGATCAGCCGGCTGAAGGATATTCATATGGCAGGGGAATATGGCCCAGAAGCATTTCGTGAATTTGGTACGATGCAGGAGGCCTATGAACAGATGAATGCGATGCATCAGGAACTGGAAAAGCAGATGAAAGCAGAGCAGATTCATTCTCAGGGACTTTTACGTTTGTATGATGTTCTGACTGAAAAGCTGAAGAAGAATTTCTGCGACGAATTTGAGAAAAACTGGACAAGCCGAACGAGTGGTATGGAACGGATTTCAAGCTTATCATTGGAATTTTCTTTAGATGAGGAAATGCATATTCAAGGAGCGACGATCACAGGCTTATATAAAGAAAAATATGGAAAGAATGGCTTTCTGCAGAGAAAAAAGGAAAATATGCATGAGGAGAAACCTTGGGATTTATCTTCGCTGAAAGACATGATTACACCGGCGGAAGAATTGCTGGAAGCAGAGCTTCGATTCAACCAAAAGGAGTTTTATCAACTGTTATATCGAATGACACTGGATATGGATGATCTGTATCAGGATCTAACCTTTTACCTGGGGGCTTTAGAATATTGCCGCCGGATGGGGGCAGCCCATATCTCGCTTTGTCTTCCGCGGATCTTAGAGAGAGGCCACAAGGGATATAAAGCCAGAGGATTAGTAAATCCAGTGCTTGTGGTCTTGAATCCGTCTAAAAAACCAGTAGCCAATGACGTGGATTTTAGGGAGGGCGGCGAGATTTTTCTGCTGACGGGAATTAACCAGGGGGGGAAAACAACCTATTTAAGAGCGGTGGGAACGGCACAACTTCTATTTCAGTTAGGGTGGCCTGTTCCAGCAGAGGAGGCGGCTATGAGCCTTGTGGATCGGATTGTGACAGTGTTTTCGCACGAAGAGAATACGGCGCTCCAGCATGGAAAGCTGGGGCAGGAGCTAAAAACAATGCGTCGGGGAATGGAAGAAGCAACACCATATAGCTTATTACTTTGCAATGAACCCATCACAGGAACATCTCCCATGGAAAACCTGTATCTGAGCCGAGAAGTGCTTTGTGCCTGCAAGATCAATGGATTCAAGGGCATCTGGGTCACTCATTTATATGACCTAGCCAGCCGCGTCGACGCGATGAATGAGGCTCTGCCAGGCAGCCCTCTGTCCAGCTTGACCGCAGAAGCGATTGTGCATGATGGACAAGTGGATGCAAGCTATCGAATTTCCAGGGGAGCCCCTGCATTTACCAGCTATGCCAGAGAAGTGATGAGAAAGGAGACGTCAATATGATCATAAAAGACATTGCGCAGGAAGTGTTTCACGCAGAAGTATATCCGGGAGATTCGACTCCAGGCTTTGAGAAGATAAAGAGCATGGCGAAGGGAGATGTGTGTAATCTGACACGGTTCTGGATGTGTGCGCATAATGGTACGCATATGGATGCGCCGGCTCATTTCGTGAAAGACGGACGAACGGTAGATGAGATGAATCTGGAGGATTGCATCGGGACCGTCTGGGTCATGGATGGAGGAGCGGGATGGGAACAGAAAATACCGGAAGGCTATCAGAGAATCCTTGTGCGGGGCTTTGAGGATGTGACATTAAAACAGGCACAGGTACTGATTGAAAAGGGAATACGTCTGATCGGCACGGAGACGCAGAAGATGGGAGATCAGGACGTGCATCGTCTTCTGTTAGGGCATGGCGTGGTGCTCTTGGAAGGGGTACGTCTGCAGGAGATACCGAATGGAAGAGCCTTTTTATGCGCGCAGCCGATCAATCTGGGGGGAGCCGAGGGTGCTCCGTGCAGGCCTGTATTATTATACGAACAAAATGTGGACTAAATCTTAGAAGAAATGAATAAAAAGCGGCAAAAGACGGTTCTATCGTAAAAAAACGAAAAAAACTCTGGGCAAGTTGACGAAACAACTTGCTTTTTCTTTTGTTATATGGTAAAATGCATATCGCTGATGTAGACAACACGGCAAATTGAATAAATTTACGTGGAGTAAATTGGCGAAAAAAGACAAAAAAGGAGAGAAGAAAATGAAACGTTTTGTTGCGATTCTGATGGCAGTTCTTATGATTGCCGTCGCAGGATGCAGCGGAGACGGCAACAGCTCCACAGCGGGCAACTCCACTGCAGGCAACAGCACGGCGTCGGAAAGTTCTACCGCATCTGGCGATAGCGCGGCGTCGGAAGACGACAGCTTGTTCAATGCACCTGGTGAGCTGCCGATCGTGAAGGAGGGTACAATGACGCTCAGCGTTTTTGCACCTGGTAATGGTGAATATAGCTGGGAAGATAACGATCAGACTGCGATCGTGGAAGAGAAGACAGGCATTCATATTGACTGGCAGATCGCCGCTTCTTCTGACAATGTGCGAGATAAAATCAGCACCATGTTCGCAGGCGGCACTATGACGGACATTATTCTGACGGGTGTGGGTACAGCAAACCGTTATGATAAGGCGTCTGAGGCTATGTTTGGTGCACAGGGCCTGATTATTCCTCTGGAAGATTATATTGATACAATTTCCGTTGGATACAAAGCAGCTATGGATGAGCTGGACGGTATGCGTGAGTATATCACCACGCCGGATGGACACATCTATTCTCTGCCGAATGTAGATGGTTCTTTGCATGTACAGTACAATATGAAGCTGTGGATCAATACCACATGGTTGGATAACCTGGGACTTGATCTGCCAACAACGACGGACGAGTTCTATGAAGTCATGAAGGCATTCAAGGAGCAGGATGCAAATGGAAATGGCGATCCTAACGATGAGATTCCGTTGTCTACTGTGGCCTCTGGTTCTGGCACACAGATCGATGGTTTCCTGATGGCGCCCTTCCAGTTGACACCGGAGATCAATAAGCTGTATGTGGATAATGGCGTTGTGACCTATGCTCCTGTGCAGGATGGTTATCGTGAAGGCTTGACATGGTTGGCTCAGATGTATAGTGAGGGTCTGATCAATCCGGAATCCTTTACTTGGGATAAGGATTCTCAGGTAAACCTGAATGAGGCTGGAGATGTTGCTGTTATCGGTGCATTTTTGGCACAGCGTCCGGGTTATGCTTGTGACCTGAGCACGGAGCCTTTCTCTGAAAAGTGGGAGCAGTATCAATCTCTGGCTCCGCTGACAGGACCGGATGGACAGTGTATTGCAGCTTGGAATCCTTATGTGCAGTATCAGACCGGTATGACCTTTATTTCTTCTAATTGTGAAAATCCGGAATTGGCTTTCCGTTTGATCGACTGGTTGGCAACGGATGAAGGTTCTATGCTTTCTGCAATTGGTGTAGAGGGTGAGGACTGGAGAGCTGCTGAGGAAGGTGAGCTGGATATGGATGGTAATCAGGCCGTATACACCACGCTGGATAATCCGAATGCTGGTGACAACCATACATGGGGACAGCTGATGGGCCTGGTACGTACACCTGAGTTCGTAACTTCTGTTACAACAAACCAGGATCCTTACGCAGACGATGTAGTTCCTCTGACCGGTCGTCAGATTGTAATGTATCGTGCTTCTAAGGTACACGAGGAAGTGCGTCAGGATCTGAGTACAGTGCTGCCGGATCTGTACATGTCCGAAGAGAATGCTGCGCAGATGTCTCTGGTGAAGTCTACGCTGCAGCCGTCTCAGAATGAATGGCTGGCACAGTTTGTGACAGGTGCTAAGAGCGTTGAGACAGATTGGGAAGAGTATTTGACAGCAATGGAGAACCAAGGATTGAGCGAGTATCTGCAGCTGCTGCAGGATGCTTATGATCAGTCTCCGTTTAAGACAGAGTAAAGGTAGAGATGCAGCAAGGGGGCTTCCTGCAGGAGCCCCCTTTGTTTAAGCCTGGATGCTTATCATAAGGAAGGATAAAATATATGGGTAAGAAAGATAAGACGGTGAGCGTTGGAGCAAACCACAAGAGTAAGTGGGATATTATGCGCAAGAACATCATTCAGCACTGGCAACTATATGTGATTATTGCATTGCCTTTGGTCTATCTTGTGGTATTTAAATATATTCCGCTGGTAGGATCTCAGATTGCTTTTCGTGATTATTCATTCGCAGGTGGAATCTGGGGAAGCCCTTGGGTGGGATTGAAGCATTTTCAGCGGTTCTTCCAGTCCCCGGACTTTGGGAAACTGATGTGGAATACGATCAGTTTGTCCTTATATAATATTGTTGTGACGGCGATTCCGCCGATCATCTTGGCGGTAGCGCTGAGTTATGCTAAGTGGAAATGGTTTGGCAAAACGGTGCAGATGGTGACATACATGCCGTATTTCATTTCCACAGTATTGGTTGTAGGTATTCTGCAGCAGATGCTTTCTCTGACAGGACCAATCAATAATATGATTGCGTCGTTGGGGGGAACCAAGATTCATTTCATGGGTGAGCCTGCTTTGTTCCAGACGTTGTATGTATTTTCTGGTGTATGGCAGTCCACAGGCTATAGTGCCGTAATTTATCTGGCAGCCATTGCAGCAGTAGATCCGGAATTGCATGAGGCGGCGATTGTGGATGGAGCATCCATCTGGAAGCGAATCTTGCATATTGATCTGCCCAGTATTCTTCCTACGGCGATCATTCTACTGATCATGGCTTGTGGTAAGGTACTCACGGTAGGATACGAAAAGGTTTTGTTGCTGCAGAATGATATGAACCTGTCTACATCAGACATTATTTCCACCTACGTCTATCGTGTGGGTCTGAATGGTATGCAGTATAGTTATTCGACGGCAATCGGTTTGTTCCAGTCTGTCGTATCTCTTCTTATGCTGCTGTTAGTGAACTGGATTGCTCTCCGCGTAGGTGAGACAAGCCTGTTCTAAGGGAGGTGGAAGAATGGCAGTTTCATATAAACATATCAAAGAAAGCCGAAGCGATGTGATCTTCCATGTTTGTAATACGATCCTGTTGCTGCTGTGCTTTATCATTGTGGCAGTACCGTTGTTAAACGTGCTGGCGTCATCCTTGTCCACTCCCAATGCGGTAGTAACCGGTAAAGTAGGCATCTGGCCAGTTGGTTGGAATATTGACGCGTATATTCAGATCTTCCAGTCCAGGATGCTGCTTACAGGGTATGCGAATTCTATCCTGTATACGGTGGTAGGAACGGTCATCAATATCGTCATGACAGTGATGGCGGCATATCCGCTGGCAATCAAGAAATTTGTGGGACGTAACGTTTTTACGGGCCTGTTTGTATTTACCATGATCTTTTCCGCTCCGTTGATTCCGACATATTTGAATATTCGAGATCTGGGTCTGATTGACTCTATGTGGGCATTGGTGCTTCCTGGCGCGATCTCTGTATATAACATGATCATTGCCAGAACCTATTTCCAGAACAGCATCCCGGAAGAGATGCTGGAGGCAGCAGGGCTGGATGGAGCTAACGATACACAGATCCTGTTGCGTTTGGTATTGCCTCTCTCGAAGTCTATCATCGCTGTATTGACGTTGTATTACGCGGTATCACACTGGAACTCCTATTTCGATCCGTATATTTATTTGAATTCGGAAGAGAAATTTACACTGCAGGTTGTTCTTCGTAATATCATGAGTACGGCGGCAGCACTGCAGGAAATGACGGATACCATTTCTGCGGATCAGAGCCAGAGAGCGGCCTTGATTGAGGTGTTGAAATACGCGATCATCGTATTCGGAAGTTTGCCGGTTATTCTGTTGTATCCTTTTGTACAAAAGCATTTTGTCAAGGGCGTTATGATTGGTTCCTTGAAGGGCTGATATAAATGCTGTCCAGAGATGGAGAGATCCGTCGGTGTGGACAGCATTTTTATATGGATTTTACTATGTTGTACTTCAAATCTCGATGAGAATATGGTATAATAAGCGTGGTATGGCATTCTTCTATGCCGTAGAG
>DBQQ01000001.1 GCA_002305315.1 Clostridiales bacterium UBA1390 | reverse complement strand
CATTTATACAGAATGAAAGAGTATGATCTCCTAAGGAGTTCCGTGAATGCACGGACTCCTTTTTCGTTTCCAGGACCTTCCATAAAGCTGAGAAATCCGGGGCTTTTCTCATTAGTCCAGCTGAGAGATGATTTCTCATCTATTTTGCAACGACACCCTCTTTTTTGATTTGACGAGGATAGGCTTTTTTCCCTTTGAAAATTGAAATATAAACAAATTTGAATCACAGAGTTGTGTACATTTTTGCGGAGTCGAAGCTGGTTCGATTCCTTATTAAATAATACGCAATTTCGTAAACCACAGCATTGCGGTCAATAGCTACACTTTTTTTCTGAATCAGACATTGGGTATAAGTCTTACTTAAAGATAACGCCGCAGAAATGCATTTCGAGACGTAGGAGGTTCTTTTTTGCAATGGATGAATCATATGTACAATGTACTATATTGAAATAAATTAAATGATTGCAAAAAGCGCTTGCATTTTTGGGGGGAATATATTATAGTAGGGGTGAGAAAAGCTTTCATGAGGAGGAGCAACTATGGATCCCAAACAGATGCCAAGAGAAATGACTGGCGCGGAACTGAAATCTATGCTCAAGAGCAGTATCAATTTCAAAAGCCTGGGCGGACTCAAAAGCGAGGAACTCACCCTACCGCCGGAAAAGAAGCAGTGGTGGCGGGACGCCAAGGTAGGGATGTTCATTCACTGGGGACTATATTCGATTCTGGGAAGAGGCGAATGGGTGCGATTCAACGAGCACATTCCGGAGGAAGAGTATGCGAAGCTGGCGGATGAATTTACCGGTGAGAACTGCAACATGGAGGAATGGGCGCAGCTGGCCGAGGATATGGGGGCAAAGTACATGGTGATGGTAGCGAGACATCATGATGGGTTTGCGTTATGGGATAGTCCTGGAAGTTATCAGGGATTTACCACCATGAATACGGCATCGCACAGGGACTATATACGCGAGTATACAGAGGCGGCCAGAGGGCACGATCTGCGGGTAGGCATTTACTATTCTAACATGGACTGGCGGTTCCCGGGTTATTTTGATCCCAAGGGCAAGCCGGAGAGCGCGGCGGCCATGAAGAAGCAGGCTTACGATCAGATCGCAGAACTTTGCGGCAATTATGGCAAGGTGGATATTCTCTGGTACGATGGCTCCTGGCTCAATCACAGCGGCAGCGATACCACGGCGGCATGGCTCTGGGAGCCCGTGAAGCTGAATCTGCTGGCGCGAAGCTTTAATCCTGATTTGCTGATCAATCCCCGCTCAGGCTGGGAAGGGGATTTCTATTGTGATGAAGGTTCCCACGAGATCACAGGTAAGATCATTCCTGTGCCGTGGGAGAAGAACATGTGCGTCTGTTCAGGCGCTTCCTGGGGATGGATGGCCAATGACCCGGTGTCCGATCTGGACTGGCTGATTCATATGCTGGTCGATGTGGTGACGCGGGACGGCAATATCCTGCTCAATGTGGCGCCTGATGGCAAGGGGGCTATACCAGAAACGGTACAGAACCGCGTGCGAGAACTCGGGCAGTGGCTTGCGGAAAATGGCGACAGCATCTACGGAACGCGTGGCGGCCCGATCGAGCCCGTGGACAAGGTTTACGGCAGTACCAGCAAAGGGCAGAATATTTATCTGCATATTCAGGATCCGGCGGCGTTTGCAGGCTGTACGGTGCCCCTCGCGGGGTATCGTGTGCTTGGCTGCAGCTATCAGGGCGAGATGGTAGCGTATACGCAGGATGGGGACAGCCTGAAGATCACATTGCCAGCGGGACTTCCGAAGCAGGCGGATACGATCATCCGGCTGCAGGTAGATCGTCCGGTAGAACCTAAGAAAGACGCAGAGGTGTATTTTACAGGAAAGTGAGGAAAAAAACATGTATTATGGGGTGGCATATTATCCGGAACAAAAGACGCCGGACGATCTTAAGAAAGATATCCAGCTGCTTATAGATTCCGGAATCAATACGGTGCGGATGGGCGAGTTCGCCTGGTGCCGTTTCGAGCCACAGGAGGGCGAGTATCATTTCGAATGGCTGGATCCCGTAGTGGAAGAACTGGGAAAAGCAGGGATCTACACTGTGATCTGTACGCCAACAGCCTGCCCGCCGGCCTGGATGTGTGAGAAGTATCCCGAGATTCTTTATGTGGACAATCGCGGCGTCACACGTCCCTTCGGCGGCAGACGACATTACTGCTATACCAACGAGAGGTATCGGGAGCTTTCCCGCATCATCGCGGAAAAAATCGGTGAGCATTATGGGAAAAATCCCTATGTGTTAGGTTTCCAGATTGACAACGAACCGGCGCAGGAGGCGACGGGACGATGCCATTGCCCGGCCTGTCAGCAGGCATTTCGGAAATGGATCGAATCCCGGTATCATACGGTAGAGGAGTGGAACCAGCGTACAGGCAGTGTGTTCTGGTCGCAGGAACTTTCCAGTTTCTCTCAGGTGTATACACCGGTGACAACAATAGAGCCCTACGGGATCGACGCGGTTCCTGTACATTTTGAGAATCCGTCCATTCGGTTAGAGTTTGAGCGGTTCAGCAGCCAGCAGCAGATCGACTATCAGGAGATCCAGACATGCGCGCTGAAAAAATATACGGATAAGCCGGTGACCACTAACGGAACCGGATTGGCCACGAATAGTATTGACTATTTTAACAGTTTTAAGACACTGGATCGATACGCGTTTGATTTCTATCCGGGCATGCGCCACAGCAAGATCGATCCTTTTGCATATGGCTTTGCCAGAGGAGTCAAGAAGGATACGCCTTTCTGGATTCTGGAATTCATGTCCGGCGGAGGCCATGGACTCCGGGGACACGGCAGGGTGCAGACGCCGCCCAATGCGCTGAAACAGGCGGTGGTACAGGCGATGGCGCACGGCGCCGAAATGATGCTGCATTTTCAGTTTCGGACATTCCCATATGGGGCCGAGCAGCTGAATTATGCCATCGTGGATATAGACGGCGTGCCGCGCAGAAGATACCGGGAGATGCAGGAGACGGCGGCAGTCCTGAAGCAGTTGGCGTCCTATGAGAAGGCAGTGATGCGCAACGAGGTCGGAATTGTTTTCGATTACGATGCGTATTGGGCGCTGGCCATCAAACCGGTCAATGAGAATTTCCGGTACTTTGCATTCTGCGATCAGTTCTATAAGATGCTGAACGAGATGGGACACACCAGCGATGTGATCAGTCTGGACGCGGATTGGAGCGACTATAAAATGATCGTCGTGCCTTCGCTTTTTGTCATGCAGGAGTCTTACCGGCAGAAGATGAAGGAATATGTGAAACAGGGCGGTACGCTGGTTGCCACATTCCTGACCAGTGTGAAGAACGTGGATAACACAGGGTATATCGAGAGTCTGCCTGCCGGACTCACGGATCTGTTCGGCGTGACCGTGCAGGAAGTGGAGCCTGTGGATGGCAGAAGCCGGTCTCACATAAAGCTTTCCCTGGCGTCCGGCGAAGAGACCTGTGAAGACGTCTACTGGTCCGAGCTGCTGGAAGGATCGGCGCAGATGGTGGGAACCTATCTGGAGGATTATAAGGCAGGATGCGGCGTCATTGCTAAGAATGTCTATGGAAAGGGAACGGCCTGGTACCTGGGGACGATGCCGGAAGAGAACACGGCATCCAAGCTTCTGGCCGAGATTGCCCAGGAGGCGGGGCTGACTCCGATGAAAATTCAGGTGCCGTCGGGGTGCGAAGTGGTTCGCAGAGAGCTGGATGGCAAGAAACTCTATTACGTATTCAATTTCAATGCGGAACCGGTGCAGGCCGTCTGGCAGGGAACCCTGCGGGATGTGCTGAGCGAAGTATCGTATGAGAATGGTGCGCAGGTAGCGCAGGATGGATTTTTGATCTTACAGGAGGACTAAAATGAGAACAGCGTGTATCATTCTGGAGGCATCCGGCAATAAGAGAATCGCAACCGGTATGTCCTATCTGGAGGAGAGTCTGCGGAAAGCAGGGTATGAGATTGTCAAGGTATCGGAGGCAGAGGTAGAGCAATATCGCGATTTGCCCGGCATGAAGATCTATGCGGGAGACCGGACGGTCAGCGCATTTCTGCAGGATCTGGAGCAGAAAGAGCTGCTCTTGTATCATTGTCCCGTTCCCGAGGGAGAGGGCTTTTATCTGAGCACGGTAGCAGGCGGCCTGACGGTGGTTTCCGGCGGCAGCGACACGGGCACGATGTATGGCTTGCTGGAACTTTCCGAGCGGATTGACGAGGCGGGTGAGATTCCCTATGAACTGGCTTTTGGCGATGCGCCGGTGTATAAACTGAGAGGCCCGGTTCTGGGACTGCAGAAGACGAAGATTGAACCGCCGAGAAGAACCTACGAGTATCCAATCACGCCGGATCGTTTCCCCTGGTTCTATGACAAGGCACAGTGGGAAGAGTACCTGGATATGATGGTGAAAAACCGTTGTAATGTGCTGTATATCTGGAGTGGACATCCTTTTGCGTCTCTGGTGAAGGTGCCCGATTATCCGGAGGCACTGGAAGTCACTGAGGAAGAGCTGCAGATGAATCACGAGGTCTTCATGTGGCTGACAGAAGAGTGTGATCGCAGAGGTATCTGGGTCGTGCTCAAGTTCTATAATATTCATATTCCCTACGAGTTTGCGGTCTATCATGGCCTGGATCCGCATCAGAGCAGTATTCATCCACTGGTGGCGGACTATACCCGCAAGTCCATCGCGGAGTTTATCAAGTCCTATCCGCATATCGGACTGATGGTTTGCCTGGGCGAGGCGCTGCGCGGCCTGGCGGCGAAGACCGAATGGTTTGTGAAGACGATCATTCCCGGAGTGAAGGATGGTATCGAGGAAGCCGGTCTGACCGAAGAGCCGCCGATCATCCTGCGCGGCCACGATTGCGATCCGGTCGATGCCATGCAGCAGGCGATGCCCCTGTATTCTAATCTGTATACGATGTGGAAATATAACGGCGAAGGTTTGACGACCTATCAGCCGAGAGGCAACTGGCAGAAGGAGCACCAGATGCTGTCTTCTCTGGGAACGACGCATATCATCAATGTGCATATCGTAGCCGATCTGGAGCCATTCCGCTATGGTGCGCCCGCTTTCATCCAGAAGTGTATGCAGGCAGGCAAGTACCGTCTGGGCAGTAATGGACTGCACTTGTATCCGCTGTTCTACTGGGATTGGCCGTATTCACCGGATAAGAAGGAGCCGCGGCTTTACCAGGTGCGCCGGGACTGGATGTGGTATGCGGCCTGGTTCCGTTACGCCTGGAATCCGGATCGCGATGAGAAGACGGAGAAGCTGTACTGGCAGGATCAGATGGCGAAGCATTATGACTGCAGTCCGGAGGACGCAGCAGATATGCTGGAGGCCATTGAGTCGGCTGGACAGCTGGCGCCCAGAAGCCTGCGGCGCATCGGTATCACTGAGGGCAATCGACAGACCTGGAGTCTGGGGATGACCCTGAGCGAGATGACCAATGTGGTACGTTACCGTCCCAACCTGGAGCTGTGGCATTCTGTAGGCGGACAGGGTGAGCAGCCCGATGAGTACGTGCAGAAGAAAGTGAAAGGGGAGCCGCATCTGGGCGAGACACCGACGGATATGATTGCGGATACCGATTACTTTGCCAAGAAGGCCATGGACGCGGTGGAAAAAGCAGGGAAGACGATTACAACAAACCGCGACGAATACGAGATGTGGAAGACGGATATCGAGGCGCTTTCGCTTCTGACTGATTCCTATAATCGCAAATTGGAAGCAGCCCTTCTGATCCTGGAGTATAAGTATACAATGGATAAAGATCTCAAGGGAGATCTCAGTCTGCTGGATCAGGCGAAGGAGTATCTGAAAAAGAGCTTGGAGGCGTATCGGGAGTTGGCGGAGCTGACGGACAAGACCTATCTGTATGCCAATAGTATGCAGACTCCGCAGCGTAAGATCCCCTTCGAGAACGGCGAGCTGTTTGGCCACTGGACCCAGTGCCTGCCAGAGTACGAAAAAGAATACGCAAACTTCGCGAAGCATCTGGAAGAGATGCATCAGGGCGTATACCCGAAGATGCAGACAGTGGACGAGACAGATGTGAAGCCGCTAGCGCCGGCGCCGTATACGCTGTTGTCCACGGAGTATGAGAGCTATCCGATTCGCAAAGGAGAAGTGGTATTCACGGATTCCGGCGTGAAGATCGAACAGGTCATTCCAGAGGTAGAGGGACTGGTCGGTGTCAGGTTCTCGCACGATACAGCGATTGGAGGAGGCATCAAGATCAAAGTGGATCTGCCGCAGGATTCCAAGGTGCTGATCGGATACTTCAAGAACAAGGCGATCCAGTGGATGCAGGTACCGGATCTGGAGACCAATACGCATGCGGATGATCGCGGCGGTCTGACTCCTGTTTACAAGAACGCGATGAAGGTACAGGGCTGTCCGGTGGTGGACTTCCATATGTTCCGTTATGAGAAGGGCGTACACGAGATCAGCTTCGATAACGGCGGTTTTGTGTTTGCGGGTGTGATCCGTGCGGATGAGCCGGTGACACCGCGAAATGCTGATATGGCGGATGAGACCCTGGAGACGTTGGATTGGATGTATGAATAATTGAAAATAGGAAGAGGCGGCCGAGAGAAATAGGACTCTCGGCCGCCTTTTTGCGTGGGCATATTGCTTTCTGTTTTTTGGCAAATAGGCGCCCTGTATGGCGATTCTGATAAAGGGTGAAAATATATGCAAAGTCAGGACCGTCAAAATACATGCAAATGAAGCGGATTATCCGGCTTGATTCGATAAAATGGAATAAAAAGAGTAGATTTACAATGCATGAAGGCAAGATTTGCAATTGTAATGTAAAAAAGAAGTGATATAATTAGAACATCGGTAACATTTCATTAGGAGATGATCACGGTTCGACGATCCTGTGCAGCATCTTCTTTAGGAGAAATACCGAAGCGCTTGACATAGCAGCGGTAGAAGTTGGAATAGTCGCCAAAGCCGCTGTTTCGGAAGGCTTCTTGTATGGACATACCGCTGTGGATTTTTTGACGGGCGATGGTAAGGCGTTTGATCAGCACGTAGTCCCATAGCGTAGTGCCGGTGATTTCTTTAAATCGCTTGTTCATGTAGGACTTGCTGATATTGAATTGCTTGCACAGATGATCCAGAGAGAGATCTTCCGTAAGGTGTTGGTTGATAAATACAATGACATTCCGAATTGTGTCGGAAACACTCACGCCCATGGAGACATTTGCATTTTCTGAAATCTGCAAAAGACGACGTAAGGAGAATAGGGCCGTGGAAAGGATGGCCAGAATGCTCTGACGCTGGTAAGAAGCAGTTTCTCCGTTTAATGTTCTGATACCGGTAAAAAGCTGCTTGAAGAAGCTTTCCGTTTCAGAAGGCGGAGCGATTTGCGGAGCAGGGAGAGATTGAATGAATTCATTCAGTACACCACTGGGATCGATCTCGCTTAAGATCTCGGCGCTGAACTGGATGGTAACTCTCTCATAGGTAGAATCAATATCCACATGAGTCATGTGAGCGTCAATCGGATGAATCAGCAGGATGCATCCGGAAAAGATGGGGTACTCAGCGCCTTCTACATAGTAAGATCCACGTCCGGATACGATATAATCCAGTTCATACAGATTGTGGACGTGCATGCTGAATTGAGAGAAAGTGTCGGGATCATTGTGTTTGTAGTCCAGGAACAGGTCGGGCGTATCGAAGCGATACAAGCGGGTATCCATCATAAAACCTCCTTATTATGAGTAGGGATGTATATCAAAGCTGCATGGTAATCTACGTGCTGTCTTTATTGTATCACAAAGAAGTCATTTTTGCAATGAGGAAGAAAGGAGATCGGTGTTAAGATGGCCAATACGACAGCGGCGTCCAGCACTCGGCGGAAAGAAGGTTATTGGGCGAGATTATTTAAGAGTCTGAACCGGACAAAGTTTTTACAACTCCTGCTATTGCCTGGGCTCATCTACTATATCGTATTCCAGTATGTCCCCATGTATGGTGTTATCATTGCTTTCAAGGACTATAAGATCCGAGAAGGTATCTTAGGGAGTGACTGGGTCGGATTGCAGCATTTCAAAGATTTCTTTAATTATATGTATAGTTGGAGAATCATTCGAAATACCGTACTGCTTAATTTTTATAATTTGATTTTTGGGTTCCCCATGCCTATCATTTTCGCGATTTTACTGAATGAGGTGCGGAATCTCCGATACAAGAAGTTTGTGCAGACCATCAGTTATATGCCTCACTTTATTTCTACGGTATCTATTGTAGGTATTCTGACGATGATCTTATCGCCGACCAGTGGAATTGTGAATATCATAATTTCTAAGTTGGGCGGAACGCCGATATACTTTATGACGCGGACGGAATGGTTCAGAACCATCTACGTGGCTTCGGGCGTATGGCAGGATCTGGGATGGGATGCAATCATCTATATCGCGGCGCTGGCCAGCGTCAATCAGGAACTGTATGAAGCAGCCGTGATCGACGGCGCCAGCAGGCTGAAGCAGATCTGGCATGTGTCTCTGCCGGGAATTCGTTCTACGATTGTCATCATGCTTATTATGCGTATGGGCGGCATGATGAGCAGTAATACGGATAAAGTCCTGTTGATGCAGAACGAGTTGACCTATGAGGTATCCGATATTATCGGTACCTATGTATACCGTCGAGGTATTCGGGACGCTGACTACAGCTATTCGACGGCAGTTGGATTGTTTAACTCGGTAATCAATGTCATCTTTGTCGTGGCAGCGAATACGATTGCCAAGAAGCTTGGCGAAAGCTCGCTGTGGTAAGGAATGAGGTGAGATTATGGTAAGAGACAGATCTTTATCGGGAAAAACCTTTACCGTGGTAGTACATGTCGTGATGCTGTTTGTCCTTCTGGTCACGCTGCTCCCAGTGATTCATGTGCTATCCATTTCCTTCTCCAGTGCAGCGGCAATCAACAGAGGAGAAGTAGGCCTCTGGCCGGTGGAATTAAGTGTGAGCGCCTATACGGCGATTTTCTCCACCGGAAATGTACCGAGAAGCTTCTTTAATTCTGTGTACTATACGGTGTTAGGTACAGTCATCAATATGGTACTGACGACGATGATGGCGTATCCGTTATCTCGTCCGCATCTGACATTTCGTAAGTTTTATAATGTGCTGATCCTGATCACCATGTTCTTCAGCGGCGGTCTGATCCCCACCTTCCTGACGGTTCGAAATCTGGGTCTGTATGACACGGTATGGGCGATCGTGCTTCCGGGCGCGATTTCCACCTGGAACCTGATCATCATGCGGACTTTCTTCATGAACCTTCCGGTGGAACTGGAAGAATCGGCGCAGTTGGACGGTGCGAATGATCTGACGATCTTCAGTCGAATCATCCTGCCTCTGTCCAAGGCATCTATCGCAACCATCACGCTGTTCTATGCGGTCAGTCATTGGAACAACTGGTTTAATGCGATGATCTACTTCAAGAGCAGCAAATCTTATCCACTGCAGACGATCCTGCGTTCCATCGTTATCAATAACGAAATGTCTGAGGAGATGCAGGTGGATGAGGTGATCGACAGCGTATCGGCAGAAGGAATCAAGTATTCCACGCTGGTTGTCTCCATGGTACCGATGTTGGTTGTCTATCCCTTTATCCAGAAGTATTTTGTGAAGGGCGTTATGATCGGCTCGTTGAAAGGCTGATCTGCCATAAAAAATCCAAAAAAGGAGAGAAGAAAGATGAAAAAGTTGATGAGCTTATTGCTTATCGCCTGCATGCTGGTTACAATGGTAGCCTGCAGCGGCACCGATGACAGCAGTTCTCAGGCGGAAACATCTCAGAGTGCGACCTCTCAGGCGGAAGAGTCCCAGGCCGAGACCTCTGGAGATGCCAGCGCTGAAGACAGTGTTGCATCGGAGTATGCGGATACGATCACCATGGGCGCTCTGTATGAGGTATCCAAGGATCGTATTCCTGATCGGCCGTCTCTGGTAGACGACATGTTGAAGGAGCGTTTCAACGTGGTTCTGGAGTGGAATGATATCCAGAACAGCGCTTTCAACGATGTCATCAATACCATGCTGGCCAGTGAGGAGTATCCGGAAGTGTTCTGGAATCTGAACCATGAGACGGAAGTCAAGAACATGGGTCTTGATGGGTATCTGGTGGCGCTGAATGATTATCTGGATTCCATGCCGGATTACAAGGCGCTGTGGAGTGAGGAAGACTTCCAGACGATGTTGGAGTTCTGCAGTGCTTCCGATGGAAACCTGTATTATACTCCTACACAGAACTATCGAAGCGCTTCCATGAGCTGGATTTATCGTAAGTCCGCTTTCGATGCGAATGGTTGGGAACTGCCTACCACGCCCGAAGAGCTGTATGACCTGTTGACCCAGATCAAGGCGGCTGACCCGGAGTCGGTCCCGATGCCTACTCGTGGCGGTTGGAAGAACGCAATCCAGGGTATGCGGGTTGCTTATGATGTAACAAGCCTGGAGTCCTATGTGGATGCTTACACGGGCGAGTTCGTTCCTTATGGCTACACCACAGATGGCCTTCGTGAGGCACTTCGCTGGACTAATATCTTCTATGAGGATGGTCTGATCGATCCTGAGTTTGTAACGGGTGATGATAACCAGTGGACAAGCTTCTATGCGAATGGACAGGCTTATATCGAGTATCAGTACGTAGAGCGTACCGTATGGGCTGAGACCAATATGTCTCCGGTAGACGCAGAGGTTGATTGGGAATTCACCGATTATAACGTATCCTCTGATGATAACGAGGGTTATCTGTATGAGCATGAGAACACATTCTTCCCATATGGTTATTCCTTTACGGATAAGATCTCTGATGAGGGATTGACCAGAATGTTGGATTGGTGTAACTGGATCAGCACCGATGAAGGCGCGACCTTCATGTGTATGGGTGTTGAGGGTGTGACCTATCAGGTGAACGACGATGGCACACTGCAGTTCATGGATCATATGTATCATGACACTCGGAATCCGGAAGGCGAGCAGCCTTGGAAGTATGGTATGTACATGGGTATCCTGCGTCAGACCGAGGACTACACTCGTGAAGTCGGTAAGGATACCAATATCACGATCTCTGAGGAGTTCGCGGCAGATTCTAATGCACATTACTCTCCGGCATATCCTGAGCAGTATACGACGGAAGAGGAGTCTCGTCTTGCAGAACTGGATACTCAGATCGAAGATATGGCTGGTGAGTACATCCTGCGCTTCATCATGGGCGAACTGGATGTGACCGATGACAATGCTTGGAACGAGTATCTGGCAGCGCTGGATAACGCGGGTCTGCAGGAGGCTTCTGAGATTCGTACGAACGGATATAACGCATCCCAGGAGTAATCGGAATTTTATAGGGAGCTGCTCTTGGCAGCGGCTCCCTGGAGCTTTTTGCCGGTGCTTTTGCACCGGCATTTTATCTGAAAGCATTGACAAATCGCGTGACTTGATAGTATGCTATATCAAGATAGGGAGTCACGCCCCTAAATGGCAGACTAAGTATGGATAAAGGAGCAGACAAATGATGTGGCAGAATGAAGACGAAATGTTCGCACTGATGAAGGAAAAGCTGTATACGCCGGTGGTGGGCGATATTCTGGATGCGATGGGATACTATCACCAGTTCCTGCCCCAGAATATTCGGCCGCTACGAGAGGATATGAAACTGGCAGGCAAGGCCATGACGGTACTGATGATTGATGTATATGGTCCGCAGAAGAAACCCTTTGGCCTATTGACAGAGGCATTGGATCAGTTGCAGAAGAATGAGATTTATATTGCGACAGGCGGAACCAAGCGGTGCGCCTATTGGGGCGAACTTCTGACCGCCACAGCAAGAACGCGCGGTGCGGTAGGTGCAGTGCTGGATGGCTGGCACAGAGATACACCGCAGGTGCTCGCCCAGAATTGGCCTGTTTTCAGCTGCGGGTGTTATGCGCAGGATTCTTCGGTTCGTACGCAGGTCGTGGACTTTCGTTGTCCTATCGAGATCGGACAGGTGACGATTCATGACGGTGATCTGATCTTTGGCGATGTGGACGGCGTTCTGGTGATTCCGAAGGAGTGCGCGGAAGAAGTGCTGGAAAAATCGCTGGAGAAGGCTTCGGGAGAGAAGGTCGTGCGTAAGGCGATCGAAGGGGGGATGAGCGCTACGGAAGCCTTCGCGAAATACGGGATTTTATAAGATGGCAAGAGCGTTTCAGATCGATATCCGGGATAACGTGGTCACAGCCCTGGAGGAGATTTTACCGGGACCGGTACAGATCCTGGGAGACGGTGCAAAGGCGCAGTATGACGCAGCAGAGAAGATTCCGGACGGACACAAGATGGCGATTCGGAAGATCGAACAGGGAGAAAAGATTATTAAATATGGTGTAGTGATCGGCGAAGCGACGAAGGAGATTGCGCCGGGAAGCTGGGTGCATCTACATTGTGTGCGGAGCCTGTATGATGAACGTTCGTCTCATCTGGATCCGGAGACGGGTGTGCCTCTGGATACGAAGTATGAGTGAGGAATTGAGAATGCAGGAAAACTGGATTGGATATTGCAGACAGGATGGCCGTATGGGCATCAGAAATCGGGTGCTGGTCATCTATACGGTGGAATGCGCTTCGTTTGTGGCTAAGGAAATCTGTCGGATCATGGATCATCCGGATGTGGAGCTAGTCGGGTTTTCTGGCTGTACGGATAACGAATATGCGGTTCGTATGCTGATTGCCCTGATTCGGCATCCGAATGTGGGCGCGGTACTTGCAGTGGGCCTGGGATGTGAATATACGCAGCCCGAATGGCTGGCGGAGATCGCAGTCAAGGAGGGAAAGGAAGCCTCCTGGATGTTCATTCAGCAAGAAGGCGGGACGCGGCCCAGTATTGAGAAGGGGGTATCCTGGGTGAAAGAAGCCCTGGAAGCCCTGAAGAAGACGCCTCGGGGCAGCATGGGATGGAAAGATCTTGTGGTGGGCGCAGAGTGCGGCGGGAGCGACTATACTAGCGGGCTTGCGGGCAATGTGGTGGTAGGACGGTTCTTTGACCGGCTGGTGGCTCGAGGAGGCACAGCGATTTTCGAAGAAATCGTGGAAGCCGTAGGCCTGGGCGACATGCTGGTGGCTCGCGGCGCTACCGAAGAGGCGGCCAGAGAGCTGCGGGAGACCTATGACAAGGCGATGGCCTATTGTAAGGAGGTACACCAGTATTCTATCAGTCCCGGTAATTTTGCTGGAGGTCTGACGACCATCGAGGAAAAGAGTATGGGCGCCGTGATCAAGAGCGGCAGCAGCCCCATTCAGGGGGTACTTAAGGTCAGTGAGCGCATACCGCATCCGGGACTCTGGCTTCTGGATTCGACGCCGGATCCACATTGGATGCAGTTTGGCATTACCAATCCCAATGATAATGAAGGATTGATGGATCTGATCAGCTGCGGTGCGCAGCTGGTATTTCTGGTGACGGGCCGCGGCAACGTGGTCGGAAGCGCGATATCTCCGGTTGTGAAAATCACGGGAAACAGCAGGACCTATGCCCGGATGCAGGAGGATATGGATTTTGACGCAGGCCGGGTACTCCATGGAGAATGCAGTATGGACGAGCTGACGGATGCGCTGGATGAACTGGTGCTTCGTACGGTTTCCGGAGAGATGTCTAAAGCGGAAAAATTGGGACACAAGGAGTATTTTGTTCCTTATAAATATCAGAATGAGACTTGTAGACTGGAGGGATAACATGTTCGAGACCAATGAAATGTTCTCATTAAAGGGAAGAACTGCCATCATCACGGGGGGCCTTACGGGCCTGGGATTAGCCATCACCCGCTGCATGGTGGGAGCGGGCGCCAAGGCTGTGGTATTGAGCCGGGAACAGCCCGAAAAGGCAGCGAAGATTCTGGAAGAGTTTGAGGGTAACGCGGTATTTTATCAGTTCAATGTGACGGATACGGATAAGACACAGCAGCTGGTGGATCAGATCATCGCGGAACAGGGGCCCGTGACGATCCTGGTGAATAACGCGGGCAATCATTGCAAGAAGACGATCGAGGATATGACCGTGGAAGATTATGAGAAGGTACTCGATGTGCATCTGGTGGGTGCGTTCGCATTGACCAAGGCGTTGGTACCACATATGAAGGAGCAGAAGAAGGGTAGTATTCTGTTCCAGGCCAGTATGACGAGCTATATCGGACAGCCCCAGGTGGCGGGATACGCAACCGCAAAGGCAGGGTACCTGGGTTTGGTCCATGTCCTGGCTGCAGAATGCGGACCGGAGGGCGTGCGCGTCAATGCCATTGCACCGGGATGGATCGAGACACCCATGTTCCACCAGGCGACGGATAACGATCCCCCGCGTCTCCAAAAGATCCTGGGACGGATCCCCATGAAAAAGGTGGGCGATCCGATGGACATTGGCATGGCAGCGGTATTCCTTTCCAGCGACGCGGCCCGCTACATCAATGGCGTCTGCCTGCCGGTGGATGGCGGTGCGCTGATCGGGTTCTAAACGTGGTGATCCATTTTTCGATTGACGATTTTATAGAATCGTTTCGGGATCTGACAGAGAAACCATACGACACACTGTTTTCACACCCTGTCTTTTCCTTTCTCCAGGAAATGCATGTTGCCTATGGAGCTGTGTTCTCGTGTTATTGTTTTGGACGGGACGCACGATCCGGATTCCGGCTGGAAGATGTGACGCAGCAATACCGGGAAGAATTCTCTCGTAATGCGCACTGGCTGCGATTTGGATTCCATGGGATGGATAGCAACGCAGTCTATGGAGATAATGGAGGAACGAGAACGATCAATCGGGATGTACAGCAAGCGGCGGCAGATTATGCCTATGTGATAAAGCATCTTCGGCGAATCGTGGGGGAGGCGGCGATTGACCGGATCCCTCGTGTACATTTCTTTGCAGGAACGAATGCATGCTGTGCAGCCTGGAAGCAGGCCGAGTACGGAATTCTGGGCCTATTGACAGCAGATGATGACCGATGCTCTTATTATCATGATGATGTCATGCGTAAAAGAGTGATCCAGGATCATATGCTGTATGACGCAGATGCGGGTCTGTGGTTTTTCCGTACCCATATTCGTTTAGAACGAGAGAAGGATGAGAAGAATCTGTACGAAAGCGTGATTCATTTCAGGGGGCCGTGCCAGATCATCTTTACCCATGAATGCCATATGGGGGAAGCTGAGACGAGGAAAAAAATAGAACTTTGTGCGCAGACTGCGCGAATCACAGGAAAGAACATGGGATTTCCGTGTTCCTGTATAGAGCCTATGAAGGCTTAATCCAAAAGAAAAGCGCCATCCTCACGATACGAACATGTCGTGAAGATGGCGCTTTTTTACGGGATTTTGTGTTAGTGAAGTACGACGGCATTGCCATCAGGACCAATGTCAGGATCTTCCTCCATGGTCAATGCCTGGCCTCCCAGCAGCATGCGTTCGGCCGCATCCGGAGTGAGAGCATCTGCGGGCTGGAATGCGGAACTGCGCATGTATTCCAGAATCTGTGCCAGCAGATACTTCTGCGCCGGGTCGTCTCCCTCCATCTGCAGTGTGCAGACCAGTGCGCGGCCCGCGCCGACGGTAAATTCGAACATGGCGGCCTGCTTGCGGATGATCTTATAGGAATGGACCGTTTCCAGAATCGGATGAAATGGCAGCGGCATATGCTCATCAAAGACGACAGAACAGGCGGGTTCCATCATAGGATAGAACTGAAGATCACACCATCCTTCCTGGGGAAATCCTTCCCAGACCGGATGATCATGCAGGACGGTGGCAGTTGTACCCAGGGTTCTTCCGGCGTTCAGCTTTCGGAAATGGAGCGGCTGCCAGGACATGTTGAGCGGAGACAGGATCAGCGCGCGTCCTCCTGATTGCAGGAAGGGAAGCAGATCGGGATCCGCGTGATGAAATGCACGGATATCCTGCCAGTCCGGCTGGACATCGGGGAACAGCCAGAGGCTGTATTGGTTCTCGAGCATATAATCCGGGCCGATGAGACGGAGCGACAGACAGCACGGTTCCGGCTGCGAGAGTGTGGGCGCCGTCAGGGTGACCTGCTGCAGAAGCGCTCGATCATACAAAGGAACTCGAGAGATATCGTAAGAGGCGGACCCAAACAGGCGCTGACGGGAACCGGTCAGACGAACTTCCAAAGTGGCGGGGCCTTCTGTATGAGAACCATAGAGGGAAGAGAAGACGGAGAATGTGATCTCTTCGCCGCAACGGTAGTTCCGATGTTCTCCGAGATCGGCCAGGACGAGGCCTTCGCCATTATAACGCAGGATCTGGGCAGCATCCTCTCCCGGTTTGTACTCGTGGAATTCATTCAGAATACCGGGGGTATAGCCGCAGCGATGCCAGTGGCAATCGATGGCGCCCAGATAATCGTAACCGGAGACACCGCGGGTCAGACGCAGAAGTTCGATGTCGAGTTTCCGGAGTACGGCGCTCCAGTAGCAGGAGTGCCGATAATACAGAGGAGCGGACTCCAGGAGCCCGGCCTCCTGCAGCAGTGCGCGTGCGCCAGAGAAGAGTGAAGTACCGATACGGGTTCCCTCATAGCGCTTTTCCAGATCCAGAGGGATATAGGTATCCAGAATGCCCACTTCATGGCTGAGATAGGGCCTTTCATAGAAGGAAATCAGAGGCTCGAGATCCTGCCAACGAGTTCCGGCTACACCGATTCCGATGTGCTTCTGAGGTTCAAGCACATCACTCATGGCACGCACGCGCACCATCTTTTCCGGATCATGCGGGAGAGGCTTCTCGCAGACGTTACCTTCATCAGGCAGCCAGTCTGCTCCGAGCAATGCTTCCATGGGGCTGAACAGGGCATCTGGAACCAGCTGCTGCTGGAGTTGCCGGCATTGTTCTAATTGGTCCAGTATAGAATCGGTTAAGGGCACCTCGTTGCCGCCGCAGTAGAGAACGACAGAAGGATGCCGGCGGCATCGACGGAGAATCTGTTCCCACTGGGTATTGTCGAAACCATTGGGAGCCTCCACCTGTACCATCATACCCAGCTCATCGCAGGCATCCAGATAGGCCTCATGGGGCGCGGTGGTATGAAAACGAATCCAGTTAAAGCCGATTTCCTGGTATTTTTGAACCGCCTTTCGGTAATAGGCTGTATCCATCGGCGGAGTGCAGGTCAAGGGGAAATAACCGTGGTCGGTGAGACCCCGAAGCAGGGTCGGCGTTCCGTTGAGCAGGATGGATTGTCCCCGGGTCTGTAAATATCGAATGCCCAGGCGCCTTGCATACCTGCCGCAGGGCACATTCCCCAGATAAGCCTGCACCTCGAGATGATAAAGGCATGGATTTTGATCTGACCAGGGAGTCAGCCCCTCTATAGAACAGGCGAAATGATCGGTATCTGACACACCCTCTAGGAGCGCTGGACCCTCCGAGGTTTCTCGGATGCTCCAGTGAAAACGAGGGCTTACTGAATCCAGTCCCGTTCCCTCTACCTCTACATGCAGGGTATTAAGATCGGGATCCGGATAGGCATAGACATCGGAGATGGCATACTGGGGGCTTGCTTCGATACTGACAGGACCATAGATCCCGGCGCTGAATCCCTTGTAGCCCCTGGTTTCGCAGCTGACCAGGTTCTGACGGAGATTGCTGACTCCCAGGATGATCTCATTGGTTTCTCCGGGGCGCAGCATCTTCTGAATCGGCAGACAAAGGCCGGCAAGATGGTTTTGATGCAGGATGATCGGCTGACCATTGATCCATACCGCCAGATCCATCTTCGCGCCGGCTATGCGCAGCAGGACGACATGATCCTTCCACTGCGCGGGAATCCGGAGCCGTCGTCTATACCAGCCGTTTCCCAGCAAAAAAGGAAGGGAAGTGTCAAAGGGCTTTCCGCTACCCAGTGGGTATTCGATCTGCCGATAGTTGGGATTGAAACGAACATCGCGGGACCATAGGGACGTATGTTTCAGACGATCGAGATGGTCGTCCCAGTAGCCGGGAATCGGCATGTCCGTACAAAATTCCTGGTCAGAAGGAAGGGTGTCGAGGTCGAAAGTACGGTCTGCGCGATATGCGAAATCCCAGAGACCGCAGAGATCCAGATGATAATCCATTGCGATTCATCCTTTCCGTTATCGTTTTTTTCATTCTATCATCACACTGTTATAAAGTCAATAAAAAGAGAAAAATATATTTGTTGGATTGCAAATGTAAGAGTGCTTAGACCGAAGAAAAGAGATCATATTTTACCGGAAATTCATGAAGAAAAAACGCATCCTTTACAGGACTATGATAGATTGATAATATCCTAATGGTTGAGAGGAGAGACGTGAGATGGATCGGATGTTCTATCTGGAATGGGGCTTTTGGATGGTGACGGCGATCATTTTGAGCGGTGTCAGGCAGGAGCATGCCGTTTGGATTTGGCGGCTGTTTACCGTGCTCGTGGGCGTGGATCTGGTAGTATCCTGTTTCTTAGGGCGCGAATGGTGGAATTTTGGCATGATACTCCTGATGTTGCTATATAGTTTCGGATATCTGCCGTTCAGATCCAGGCAGAGTGTGTGCCCCCACTGTGGACATCGCCTATTCTACAAGCCGCTGATCGGCAATAGGTGCCCTGACTGCCGCGCATCTTTTATGGCAGACTCACAGATGGAAAGACTAGGTCATTGCAAATAACGCAATGGCCTTTTTTGTTGCATTGGCGCTGTGATTTCGGGGAAAAATATTTTTGAGAAATTCTTCGAATACCTCTTGACAAATGATACTACGTGTAATATAGTATTATGCGAAAGGGGGTATTCGAAATGGATGCACAGTTAAAACGAGGCGTTCTGGAGATCTGTGTTCTCTCAGTACTGACGCGAGGCGAGTCCTATGGGTATCAGATGATCAAGGATCTACCATCCGGCATCGAGGTTTCAGAATCTACCCTGTACCCGGTTCTGAAACGATTGGAAAAGAACGAATGCGTCACCGTGTATACAGTGGAGCATAACAGTCGTCTCCGAAAGTATTATCGGATTACCGGAAAGGGACAGAAGAAGATTCGGGCATTTCTGGAAGAATGGAAAGAAATGATGGAGATTTATCATTTTATCGAAAACCAAGTGACAGGAGGAACCGGAGGATGAAAAAAGCAGAATTTTTAGCATTGCTGCGGGAGAGGCTTGCGGATTTCTCGAATGAGGATGCTGAAAAGTCAGCAGCATTTTATAGTGAGATGATTGATGATCGGATGGAGGAGGGCATGACAGAGGAGGAGGCGGTCGCCGCGCTGGGCAGCTTGGACGATATTGTGCGATCTATCCGGCAGGAAGCACATGGAGACAGGGAACCTCAAAGAGACAGGGAGTCTCAAAGAGATAGGGAACCTCAAAGAGAGGTGAATAGCGCGCCTGTAAGGCAGAGCAGGAACCGGCATCTGTCTGTAGCCGGTATCGTTGCTATTGTCATTGGAGTCGTGGCGCTCATAATTGCTGTCACCATTCTGATGTTTTCGCTGGCTCGTCTGGACGACAATGATGATTATAGATATGTGCAGAATACATCGCAGAACGTTCAGCAGGTGGATGCAAGCAGTGCAGCACAGAATTCGCAGTCTTCCGACGGCGGCAGCGTAGCCCAGAACTCGCAGGGGACCGCGAACAACAGCATTTCCTCAAGCGCAGGCTTCACCCGAGAAGAATATCTACTAGATATGTCCTCTGTACAGCAGCTTTCGGTGAGCAGTCTGATTGACGAAATTCGCATCATGCCCGGAGACGGAACAGAGCTGCGGGCTGTGTATCAGCAGAGCGATACGCTGTGGTATGAAATGCGTCAGGAAAATGGTACACTCTACATCGAACAAAAATCTAGCCAGGAACAGATCACACGGCAAGGACGAGATGATGATGACTATAAGCTGTGGATTTATCTTCCGCAGGGAGCGGTCACATTGGAGGTATCTACAACGAACGGCGAAATCGATATCACCAACCTGAGCCTGCCGGAGACCACGATTATGTCCAGCACAAATGGCGATATTGACTTGGCCAATTGTACAGGAAGTACGGTTCAGATCACGAGTACCAATGGAGACATTGATACAGAAGCTTGTGTCATCAACGACCTGCAGGTCAATAATACAGCAGGCAGCATCGATCTGGAGATCGAGGCGCAGACAGCAACTGTCGTCAATGCCAGCGGCGAGGTCGACGTGAAACTACGCGGTACCAACTCAGATTACACCGTACAAACGCAGACCACTTCCGGCAGAGCCAAGGCCGGAACGGGAACAGGTTCCAGAATGATTAGCATCACCACGGAAAGCGGTGAGATCGAATACGAATTTGTAAATCACTGGGATTAAAATGATGAGGGAGCTGTGATTTTATGTTCACGGCTCCTTTTTTATTGGTGGCTTAGGGTATCCTTACCTTGAGTCCTCTTGTTTGATTTGGATGGTATTTGGATCGGGAAAGTATCATCAGGAAATGTAAAATTTACAATGGATTTTGGTGGGGCGATGATACATGGACGGAGAATATCCTCACCTCGAGTCCTCTTTCCTCGAGTCCAGAAAGTATCATCAGGAAATGTAAAATTTACAATAGATT
>DBQQ01000030.1 GCA_002305315.1 Clostridiales bacterium UBA1390 | reverse complement strand
TGTCAACTAATCTTGACAATATCACACCGACGATGATAAAATTGACCTGGTACAAGGCAACGCACTTGATCTATCTCGCTATGGGGACAAATCCTTTGATGTTGTGCTTCTGTTTGGACCACTATATCACCTAAAAAGCGATGGGGACAAGCAGCAATGTATCAGCGAGGCAAAGCGAGTATGCAAGGACGGCGGCAAAATCTTCTTTACCTTTATCTCCAACGACTTTGTTTTTCTCACCGAGTTCGGATACGATTCGGGTTACTTCGGCAATGGTGACTACAACAAGGAAACTTTCAAACTGAATGACTTTCCTTTTGTGTTCCACACGGTCGATGCTGCAAGAAATCTCTTAAAGGACGGTGGCATTGAAATCTTACACGAGGTGGCATCGGACGGAGCTAGCGAGCTTTTGGCGTCTCGCATCAACGAAATGAGCAAGGAGGACTACGCACAGTATCTCCGCTATCACTTTTATATTTGCGAAAAGCCAGAGCTACTTGGCATGACTAATCACTTGCTGTTTGTGGGTGAAAAGTGAAAATAATTCTATAAATGGTATCCACACCGCAATCGGTGTTTGCATACAAATCTTTAACAGAAAGGGTGGTTTTTTATGAAGATGAATCGTGTATGGAGGGTTCACGCTTCCTAACCCTCCGAATAAATTTTTTGGAGGAAACAAAATGGAAAACCAAATTACCATCCGTGAAGCAGTCACGGACAAAGATGTTGCGCTCTTTTGGGAGCAGCTTCACACCTACCACAAACGGGATATTTTTCCTGATGCCAACAGCGAAGATCTGAAATACTTCCTTGGTTCGGAATATCACAATCACATGATGAAAATTCATGACAGACCACATGATCGTTGCCGTTTCCTATTCTTCAATCGTGAGGGGCAGGATATTGGCTTTGCCATGCCAGTAATCTTCACCACAGAGGACAGCAAGTGTTTCATCATGGAATTCTGTATATATCCAAAATTTCGTGGAGGTGGCGCAGGCAAAGAATGCGCCAAGGTTCTTTTGGATTGGGCAAAGGAAAACGGCGCACTCTATGCAGAACTAAACTATGGCAGTGATGATCGCCGTCACCGTTTTTGGAAAAGCGCAGGCTTTATCGAGAACGGAACTGACGAATGGGGCGAACCGTTGATGATCTTGCCTCCCGAAGATAAAGTGCCTTACACCGTGGAAGTCTTGGCAGACCCTACTGATTGGCAACTTTTGAAATTGGAAAATGGCTTCAAAAGAGACATTGGAGAAGAAGCGCTAACGGAAGAAAAGCAGAAACAGCTTCAGAAAGCAATCGAAGATGGCAAGATTACTTTCTTTATTGCCAAACGTGGATACCGTGCCGTGGGTATGTGTAGCGTTGCCAAATGCTATTCTACCTTCTCTTGCTCGTTCACGGGAGTATATGAAGATTTCTACATTGAGCCGGCTTTCCGTGGCAAGGGCATTGCTCGCAAATTAGCACAAGCGGCGCAAATGTGGTGTAAGGAAAATGGCATATCGAGTCTAACTGTATGCTGTGCTCCATGTGATGAAAAAATGTATCTAAAATTTGGCTTTGATGTTACATTAGGCCATACATACGCCCATCTTATCTAATTACGCAATGCGGGAGTGTAAAAAGCTCCCGCATTGCGTGTTTTTATGCAGAAAACCCCCTTGACAAATCTCGTCTCAAAAACAGATTTTACTGGACTACGCTAAAAAACATGGCTATCTGCACCCGGTTTTCTTTGTAGACGACGGTATTTCCGGGACGACTTTTCAAAGGCCGGATTTTCAGCGGATGCAGAGAATGGCGGAGAACGGAGAGGTCGGGACGATCATCGTAAAGGATGTTTCCCGCTTCGGCCGTGAGCAGGTCGAGATGGGCAGGCTGACGCAGGTGGTTTATCCGTCTCTCGGCATTACCTTTATCGCCATACAGGAAAACATCAATTCCACAACCGGAGAAGGAATGGAAATGCTGCCCTTTTACAGCATCTTCAACGAGTGGTATGCGGCGCAGACTTCCAAGAAAATCCGTGCGGTCAATAAGCTGAAAGCCTCTCAGGGCAGGCGGGTTGCTTCTACGGTCGCCTACGGATACAAGAAGATCGAAGGCGACAAAGAGCAATGGTATATCGACGAGCCTGCGGCGAAAATCGTCCGAAAGATATTCATTCTTTGCCTTGCAGGGAAAGGTCCGACGCAGATTGCAAAGCAGTTGGAACGGGAGAAAATCCTTGTCCCTACCGCCTACTTCCATTCTGTAGGAAGAAAGACGAGCAATCCCGTTCCGGCAAATATCTATGGCTGGCACGAAAGCACAGTAGAGTATATTCTGGACAACAGGCAGTATACGGGCTGTACGGTAAACGGGAAATCTACAACGGTCAGCTACAAGGTGCATAAGGTGATTGAAAATCCAAAAGAAGAATACCAGATCATTCCCAAAACGCAGGAGGCAATCATTGACGAGAATGTATGGCTGAGGGTGCAGGAGCTCAGGAAGAACAAGCGCAGACCCACAAAAACAAATCGGAAAAGCTTGTTTTCAGGGCTGGTATTCTGTGCCGACTGCAAATCAAAGCTGCACTTCTGCGCCGCCAAGTCACTGAAACGCAATCAGGAATTCTTCCGCTGCGCCAACTACAAGGACGGAAGAGGAAGCTGTACCATCCATTTCATTCGGGATGTAGTCTTGGAAACGATTGCAAAGGAAGCGGTTGCGGGTTTGGCGGATTTTGTGCGCTGTTACGAGTCGGTATTCCTCTATATGCAGAAGCAGAAATGTGGGGAGTTTCAGAAGAAACGGCAGCAGGAATTAAAGCTTTCCATAGAAAACAGCGGAAAGCGGATCGCCGATCTGGACAAGCTGTTCAATCGGAATTATGAGGACAATGTGATTGGGAAACTGTCGGACGAACGCTATGCAAGGATGGCGGCGGAGTATGAATCCGAGCAGAAAGAACTGCTGGAAAAGGTCAAAGAGGAAGAAAAACAGCTATCTGAAATGGAGCAGAAATCGGTGGATATGCGTCTGCTTTTACAGGGGCTGCGGGAGTTTACCGACATGAACGAGCTGACACCGACGATCGTCAACAAGCTGATCCGGCGCATTGAAGTGCACAATCCGGAGAAAAAGCACGCCCGAAAATCGGTGAAGGTCGACATCTATTTCACAGCGGTGGGACTGGTGAGTTTGCCGGACGAGCAGGAAATCCGAAAAATGATGGAACAGATGCGAAGCGCATCACAGATACCGAAATAACTCACCGCATAAAAAGAAAACGGTGTAACCCGCCACATATCGGGTTACACCATCTTCGCTACTTTTTACTGCCTTATCAGCACCGGGCTTTACCTGCTGGCAGTTTTTTACGTATAAGGATTAGGCGATCTCGCCTCGTTTCTTCATGCTCTTGCGCTGACACAGTTTCTGGATCTCCACAATGGGGATGATCGTGATCGCCAGCAGGATCGATACCGCATATTCCAACAGGGAAATGTGTTCGAATCCAAATGCATTGGACAAGAAGGGAATATAGATGACGGCGGTGGTGCATAGAAGAGAAGCCAACATCGCCAGCCATAAGAACTTGTTATGGCTCTTCATCGTGAAGACAGACTTATGCAGAGAACGCATATTGAAGGAATGGAAGATCTCTGTCATAGAGAGAGTCAGGAAGGCCATGGTCGTACCATCCGCGCTGTCTACAAATTCCCAGACACCGGCTTCCATATAGTGACCGATGAAATAGGCGGCCAACGTGATGAGGGTGACGACGATACCCTGGAATGCGATATTGAAACCAATGCCGCCGGCAAATACGCCATCCTTCGGATTCCGGGGAGGACGCTTCATAATGTCTTTCTCGCTCTGTTCTACACCCAGTGCCAGTGCGGGGAAGCAATCGGTAATCAGGTTGATCCACAGAAGGTGTACCGGTTGCAGAATCGTGAAACCGATCAGTGTGGCAATGAAAATGGCCAGCACTTCGGAGAGGTTAGAAGCCAGAAGGAACTGAATTGCCTTACGGATGTTGTCGTAGATTCTACGTCCTTCTCCTACGGCGGAAACGATGGTAGAGAAATTATCATCCGCCAGTACCATGTCCGCTACATTCTTGGTGACATCCGTGCCGGTGATCCCCATTCCGACACCGATGTCCGCATTCTTGATGGAGGGCGCATCATTCACACCGTCACCGGTCATAGCCGTGATCTTACCCTTGGCCTTCCAAGCTTTGACGATCCGAACCTTATGTTCCGGCTGTACACGAGCATAGACAGAAAATTGTTCGATCTTATTGGGAAGTTCTTCGTCGCTGATCTCATCCAGCTGTGCGCCAGTAATCGCCTGATCCGGGCTGGTGATGATCCCCAGCTGCATAGCGATCGCAACGGCAGTATCCTTATGGTCTCCGGTGATCATGATAGGACGAATGCCAGCTTGACGACATTCCTGAATCGCAGGCAGCACCTCCGGACGAACCGGATCAATCATACCGGTCAAACCGATATAGCACAGATCCTGTTCTAGGAAGGAAGCGTCATAACTGGTGGGAGCAGCATCCCAGGCGCGGCAGGCCGCACACAGGACACGCAGCGCCTGATCCGCCATTTCCTTGTTCTGTTCCAGAATCTGCGCACGCAGCGCATCTGTCATGGGAATCTGTTTTCCACCGGATACAGCCGTGGTACAACGCTTCAAAACTTCATCCGGAGCTCCCTTGGTATACTGAATGATGGAGCCGTCAGCATACTGGTGGACAGTGGACATCATCTTACGCATGGAATCGAAGGGCGCTTCTCCGATACGAGGCGCGGTCTTCTTCAGATCATTCTTATCCAGGCCCAACTTGTAGGCGTAATTGACAAGAGCACATTCGGTAGGCTCACCGACAGCATCCTTAGAAGAAGGATCCAGCTCGGCGTCACTGTCGAGTGCCATAGCCGTTGCCAGAAGCTTTTCATCGTCACCGCGATATTCTACGACCGTCATCTTATTCTGTGTCAAGGTTCCGGTCTTATCGGAACAGATAATCTGGGTACATCCCAGGGTTTCTACGGCAGTCAACTTACGAATCACGGCGTTTCGTTTGGACATATTCGTTACGCCGATGGACAAAACGATCGTAACAACTGTGGCCAATCCTTCCGGAATGGCGGCTACTGCTAGGCTCACGGCCACCATGAAGGTGTCGATCAAGGTTTCACCTGTGATATTCGGATAATACCGGAATAGATTGACTGCGAAGATGACCAGACAGATACCGATGACCAGAAAGCTCAGGATTTTGCTGAGCTGCGAGAGCTTACGCTGCAGCGGCGTCGCATTGTCTTCTGCCTGTGTAAGCGCATCCGCGATCTTGCCCATCTCGGTCTTCATTCCCGTAGCCGTGATGACAGCGCGCCCACGGCCATAGACTACGGTACTGCCCATGTAGACCATATTTTTACGGTCACCCAGGGGCACATCCTTGCCATTCTCGGCGGTCAGCACCTGATCGTGTTTCGTAACGGCTACCGATTCACCAGTCAGAGCGGCTTCTTCGATCTTCATGCTGGCAGATTCCAGAATACGGGCATCCGCAGGGACTGCGTCACCAGCTTCTAATATAATGACGTCGCCGGGAACCAGTTCTTCACTGCGAACGGTGATCTGATGGCCGTCTCTCAATACCTTCGAGGTGGCGGCCGCGATCTCCTGCAGGGCGGCGATTGCCTTCTCGGCCTTGCTTTCCTGGACGACGCCCAGCACCGCGTTGATGACGACGACGATCATGATGATGATCACATCGGCAAAGGACTCTCCGGAATAGAAAGACGTGATACCGGAGATGACGGCGGCCACGATCAGAATGATGATCATGGGATCCGCCAACTGAGAAAGGAACCGCTGGAGCAGTGTGGTCTGCTTGCCCTCGGCCAGCTTATTGAGGCCATACTGGGACAGACGAGAAGAGGCTTCCTGCGAGGAAAGGCCCTGTTCTCCGGCGCTGAGGTCGGATAAAACCTGCTCCTTACTGCTGAGATACTCTTTCATGTTGTAATACCTCCTTACAATTTGCCTGGTGGATATAAAAAAGACCTACCCACCTTCTTACAGCAGATAAGTCTCATCATTTAAAACGAACCAGGAGAAACCCTCCGAGTGTTGGTGTTGTTACGCTAAAAAATAGTATGCAGCGCTGATTACTCCCTTATGCAACTATCATAGCAGAACAAAATCAAAAAGTCAAGGAAAGTTTTAGGCGTTTTTCGCGGCATTCTGTGCATTGCGCACCTTCACGCGCTGTTCGGCAGAGAGATAGAGTTTCCGCATACGGATGCTCTTGGGTGTCACTTCTACGAGCTCATCGTCAGAGATAAACTCCAGACACTGCTCCAGGCTCATGACCTTGGGCGGCGTGAGCCGCAACGCCTCATCAGCGGAAGAAGAGCGCATGTTTGAAACATGTTTCTTCTTGCAGACATTGACCACCATATCCCCACCGCGGGAATTCTCACCGACGATCATGCCTTCGTATACCTTGGTCTGCGGTCCGATGAACAGAGCGCCACGATCCTGCGCATTGTACAGGCCATAGGTGACAGCCTCACCCGTTTCAAAGGCAATCAAAGATCCATGGCTTCGCGTCTGCATATCCCCTTTATAGGGCTCATAATCATAGAAAACATGGTTGATGACAGCGGTTCCCTTTGTATCGGTCATGAGCTGGCTGCGATACCCGATCAGACCACGGGAAGGAATCTTAAATTCTAGGCGGCTGTAGCCCCCATAGACGGGAGTCATGTTCTGCAGTTCCGCCTTGCGGATGCCCGCACTTTCCATCAGTACGCCGGTATATTCATCCGGCAGATCCACGGTCAGCCATTCGATGGGTTCCATGAGCTGTCCATGAACGGTTTTGGTGATGACCTGCGGACGAGAGACGGCAAATTCATACCCCTGTCTGCGCATGTTTTCAATAAGAACGGACAGATGCAGTTCTCCACGGCCAGAAACCACATAGGCATCCGGAGAATCCGTCTCCTCTACCCGAAGACTGATGTTGGATTCCAGCTCTCGAAACAGGCGATCATGAAGGTGACGAGAAGTCACATATTCGCCTTCCTTACCGGCAAAGGGACTGTTATTCACACGAAATGTCATGGACAATACCGGTTCATCAATCTCAACAAAGGGCAGCGGCTCGATATTGTTGGGAGAACAGATGGTTTCTCCAATATTGATATCCTTAATACCGGACACAGCTACGATATCGCCCACACCGGCCTCTTCCAGCGGAACACGCTCCAAATCCTGGAAAGTATAGAGACTGGACAGGCGAACCTTTGTTGTCGTGCCGTCCTTGCGGCAGATGACAGCCTCATCTCCCGAACGCAGATGCCCTCGATCAATACGGCCGATAGCGATTCTACCGGTATAACTGTCATAATCAATATTGGAAACCAGAAGCTGCAGGTCCCCGTCAATATCTCCCTGTGGATAGGGGATCGTCTGCAGGATGGTGTCAAAAAGCGGGGTCAGGTCCGTCCCCTTTACATTCGGATCAAGAGAAGCCCATCCATCTCGTGCAGAGGTATACACCACGGGGGAATCCAGCTGTTCATCCGAGGCGCCCAGATCGAGCAGAAGCTCCAGTACGTCATTGAAAACTTCTTCTGGACGGGACATGGGACGGTCCACCTTGTTGACAACAATAATAGGCACCAGGCCCAGATCCAGGGCCTTCTTCAAAACAAATCGAGTTTGCGGCATACAGCCTTCAAAAGCATCGACCAAAAGCAATACGCCATTGGCCATCTCTAAGCTGCGTTCTACTTCACCGCCAAAATCCGCGTGACCGGGGGTATCAATAATGTTAATCTTGACGCCCTGATAATGCAGGGCCGTGTTTTTCGCAAGAATCGTGATGCCCCGCTCTTTTTCAAGATCATTGGAATCCATGACACGCTCATCCACCTGCTGGTTCTCACGGAATACGCCGCTCTGATGCAGCATAGCATCTACGAGGGTGGTCTTGCCGTGATCCACGTGGGCAATGATGGCGATATTGCGAATCATCTTTGGATCAATCATAAAAAGTTGACTCCTTTCTAAAATAAACCTTGTCGAAGCACAAAAAATAGTGTATCATAAAGAGACCCAAGATGCAATAAAAATCTAACGGGGCAGCAACTTTCGTGCACCTGCACGAAGTCTGCGGAAATGGAGAGGCTTATGAAGACAGAATTATTAAAAGGCATCCAGCCTTTCTGGTTTTGGAACGGGAAGATGGAGAAGAATGAGATCCGAAGGCAGATTCAGGAGATGGCCGATAAGGGCATCCGCGGCTTTCTGGTGCATCCGCGGCAGGGAATGGAACTTCCGTATCTGACGGAGGATTACTTTGACCGCATCGGAACTGCGGTGGACGAGGCCAAGAAGCACGGCTTGGAAGTTTGGCTGTATGATGAGTATCCCTATCCGAGCGGTGTCAGTGCCGGCAAAGTGATGCTGGACCACCCGGAGTTCTGCTGTAAAGCCCTGACGAAGACGGTGGGTACGGTGACGGGACCGGAGACGATCGAGCTGAAAGCGCCCTGGGGAAGACTCCTCTCTGCCAGAGCATATCCAATGGTCAATGGACAGTGTGATTTCAGTGAATATATTGACCTGACCGATCATGTGGGTACGGGTTACCAGGATGAGATTTTCCAGCTCAGCGGACTCACCGCTTATAATAGGAAGCGTTTCTTTACCGGCGTGGCGTCTCAGTATCTATATTGGACGGCTCCAGAAGGGGAATGGAAGGTCTATATTTTCGTAGAAGAAGTGATGAAGCACTTCAAGTATTTTGAGAATTTTGTGGACCCATTGAATAAGGATGCGGTCCGTTACTTCATACAGTGTACCCATGAGCAGTATAAGGCCCATTTCGGGGATGAGTTTGGTAAGACCATAAAGGGAATCTTTACCGATGAGACGACGGCATTTCCGCCCCAGCAGCCCTGGTCGCCGCTTCTGCCGGATATGATCCGGGAGAAGTATGGTCGGGATATTATCGATGTGCTGCCAGCGCTGACAGAAGATATGGGGCCGGATACACAGCGTATTCGCTTTGAGTATTGGGATACGGCGACAGATGCTTTCATCGAGAGTTATGATAAGCAGATTTATGACTGGTGCGAAGAGAATCATCTGATGTACATCGGCGAGAAGCCCATTCTTCGGAGCAAGGAGCTGGAGTTTGTGCATGTGCCGGGGACGGATGCGGGACATGCCAAGGTCGGCGCAAAGGTGGATCCGCTGCCCGGCAAGTATCGTGCGAATGGAAAGGTGATTTCTTCCGCCGCGCATTTTTATCATAAGCCGGCGGCTCTGTGCGAAGCCTTTCATAGCATCGGCTGGGGCATGACCCAGCAGGATATGAAGTGGATCTTCGACTGGCTGGCCATGAGCGGCGTGGATTGGTATGTACAGCACGCCTTCTATTATACAACCGACGGTCTGAAGAAACACGACGCGCCGCCTTCATCGTTCTGCCAGATGCCCTGGTGGAAGGAGCAGAAACTGCTGAGCCGTTACGCGGATGGACTCGGCAAGATGCTGGGAGGACTCAAGCGCCATGTGAGCACACTGTTGGTGGATCCCGCGACCTCTTCCTGGGTACTTGTCGGAGAGGAAAAGAAGGAGCAGGAAAACGCGCTGTCGACGGTGATGAATGCGCTGCTGCGCGCAGGTTGTGATTTCTATATGGTGGATCCACAGCTGCTGGCGAAGGCATCGATAGAGACCAGAGAGGGACAGACAGTCGTCGTGCTGAATGGAGAAGCGTATGACAGCATTGTCATGCCCAATATGAACCATGTGGAAGACTGTGCATATCGTCTGCTGCGCGAGTATGCGGAGCAGGGCGGTCTGTTGGTGGCAGCAGGAGATATCCCGGTATATGATGTGCAGCAGGAGAAGTCAGCGGAGTGGTTTGCCGCGGCCTTCTGCTCTGGCAGGGAGAACCTGCTGAAGACAGATCTGGAACATGTAGGGACCGAGCTCATGCAGCGCCTGACGCATAGAACCTGGGTATTCCAGGAGATGCCGGAAGGTGTGTATGCAATCTGTGGAACAGATACAGAGAACAATGAAGAAGTATTCATCGTGAATACTACGGCAGAAGATGTCACGGTTCGTCTGCACAGTGAATGGCAGGGCGCTTTGTATCAGTGGGATCTCGCGGCGGATACAAAGGAACCCAAGGGACCGTTTAATGGCACACTGGAAGTGAAGCTGGATCCATGGGCCTCTGCCGTGTATGTCATGAAAAAAGAACAGGCAGAAGAAGCAAAGGCGTATCTGCCGGTGGATCTGCCCTTCGCAGCAGAGGATTGGAAGATCGAAAGAGGCGCGATGAATGCGCTGTACTTAGGAGCCTGGCAGCTCACCTTGGCAGATGGACAGACTGGACGAACCGGCAGCTACCCGATTCTTGACCAGATGGAAGAACTGGGGATGAAGATGACGGTCAAGACCGTGCCGTATTTTGGCTGCCCGAAGGAATTGGCGTTCCAGCCCGTGGATGCGGTACTGGCCAATACCTTTACCTGGCGGATGCCGGAAGGGACGAAAGCTTGGTTGGTGATGGAGCCGGGAACCATGCTGGGAGACTGGTACATGGAGATCAATGGACACAGGATCTGTGAGAAGGACTTCCAGGTAAAACCCTTCTATCTGCATACCAATCTTGCGGTTGAAGTAACGGAGCATCTAAGAAAAGAAGAAAACGAGATCAAGGTATATGTGCATTGTAAGAAATATTATGATGGCCTGCGGAATCAGCTGTATCTCTTTGGAGACTTTGGAGTAGAGGTGGCCAATGGACATTCTATTGCAGTGCCGTTTCGCGGTGAGGGCAGATTTGGACGCCTGCTGCAAAATGGCCTGCCGTTCTATGCGGGGGATGTCATCTACCGTCATGATGTGAGCCTGGAAGAGGCGCCGAAGCAGGATGTTCTGCTGAATCTCGATGCGCCCTATGTGCAGGATGCGGTGCGCGTTCATGTGAATGGGACAGATTGCGGCGTAGTGAGTTGGACGCCGAGACAGCTTGTGGTTCCTGCGGCCTGCTGGCATCAGGGAAACAATCAGGTAGAACTGGTGTTGTCCAACACGATGGAGGGACTCTTCGAGGGGCAGTATTTTGATATTGACAAACATAAGTACGTGCAGATCGAAGATGAGATGCAGGATGTAACGTCAGAGAGAAGCTTTACCGCCTGGTAAAAGAAAAAAGTTTTTGCAGGGCCGCGGCAAAGATATGCGGCGGTCCTGCCGAGTCTAACAGAAAACAGGAGAAAGGAATGAGTCAATATGAAGAATTATGAGCGATATCAGCCATTTCCGCCCTTGCATATGCCGGATCGAAAATGGCCGGAGGCAGTGATTACGAAGGCACCGATCTGGTGCAGTGTGGATCTGAGGGATGGAAATCAGGCGCTAGAAGTGCCCATGACCTTCGATCAGAAATTGGACTTTTTCCGTTTCCTAGTGGACATGGGCTTTAAAGAGATTGAAGTAGGCTTTCCGGCAGCGTCCGATACGGAGTATCGTTTTTGCCGTGCCCTGATCGAGCAGAATCTGATTCCGGAGGATGTGACGATTCAGGTCTTGACGCAGGCGCGGGAGCACATCATTCGAAAAACCTTCGAGGCTTTGGAAGGAGCTCATAGTGCAATCGTACATCTATATAATTCTACTTCTACGCTGCAGCGAGACGTGGTCTTTGGAAAAAGTAAAGAGGAGATCAAAAAATTAGCGGTAGACGGCGCGCAGCTGGTTTGGGATCTGGCCAAGGAATATGGGCCGGAACGGTTCCGTTTTGAGTATTCGCCGGAGAGTTTTACCGGAACAGAGCCGGATTATGCGGTGGAAGTCTGCAATGCGGTGTTGGATGTTTGGCATCCGACAAAGGAACATCCGGTGATTATCAATCTGCCTAGCACGGTGGAGATGGCGACGCCCAATGTGTATGCAGATCAGATTGAGTATGTATGCCGTCATATTCATCATAGAGAGGCTGTGCAGATCAGCCTGCATGCGCATAATGACCGCGGTTGTGCAGTGGCCGCCAGCGAGTTGGGAATCATGGCTGGGGCAGACCGTGTGGAAGGCACCCTTCTGGGCAATGGAGAACGTACAGGCAATGCGGACCTTCTGGTCATCGCCATGAACATGTATACGCAGGGAATCGATCCCAAACTGGATTTTAGCGATATGCAATCCGTCGTGGACATCTACGAGGAGAGTACCAAGATGAGTGTTCATCCTCGGCATCCCTATGCGGGAAAGCTGGTATATACAGCATTTTCCGGCTCGCATCAGGATGCGATCAAGAAGGGAATGGCGCGGATGAAAGAACATCCGGATCGTTGGGAAGTGCCGTACTTGCCGATCGATCCGGCAGATGTGGGAAGAAGCTACGATCCGATTATCCGGATCAACAGTCAGTCTGGCAAGGGCGGCGTGGCGTATGTTCTGGAGCAGAACTATGGGCTGCAGCTGCCGAAGAAGATGCAGCAGCATTTCGGCGGTATTGTGACAGATGTATCGGATCGTCTCAGCGCAGAGCTTACACCGAAGGATGTATACGATCTTTTCTATAAGACCTATGTGCTGACAGAGCCATTGGCGCTGTCGTGGTACGAGGAGGCGCCGCAGAAGTCCGGATCTGATGTGACACTGCGATGCAGTCTGCGGGAGAGAGAGCATGAGTTTGAGGCAGAGGGCCAGGGAAATGGTACGATCAGTGCGCTGTGCCATTTGTTAGAAGAACGTTATGGCATCTGGATTGAGGTATCTTCTTATTCGGAACATTCTCTGGGGTTAGGTACTCGTTCTAAGGCGATAACATATATCGAAGCGAAGGATGGACAAGGAAAGGCCCATTATGGCGCGGGAATCAGCAGCAATGTGACCAAATCCTCACTGCGGGCCATTGTCTCTGTGGCGAATCAGATACTAAAGGAGAGAGCATAAGTGCGTATTTTTATCAGTTCGGATATGGAAGGAACGGCTGGGATCGTTCATTGGTGGGAGACGGAGAAGGAACATCCGGATCAGTATAAGGATTTTGCGGAGCAGATGAGTCGGGAAGTCGGAGCGGCCTGTCAGGGTGTTCTGGATGGCGGCGCCGAGGAAGTCGTGGTGAAGGATGCGCATGACAGTGCCAGAAACATCGATTTTCGCTTTCTGCCGGAACAGGTAAAGCTGCTGCGCGGCTGGGCCGGAGACATGCACAGTATGATGAGTGGGATTCAGTACGGGAAATGGGATGGCGCTATCATGACGGGATATCATTCTGCCGTCGGTCAGCCCGGAAATCCGCTGTCGCATACGATGAATCTGCAGAATTATAAAGTGCGTCTGAACGGTAAACCCGCCAGCGAGTTTCTGCTGAATGCGTATATGGCTTCTTATTATGGAGTGCCCGTCATTATGATTACGGGGGATCAGGGTATCTGCGATATGGCAAAAAGCTATATCCCTGAGATTACCACTGTACCCGTGAAGCAGGGAATGGGCGGCGCGGTCTTATCCATCCATCCGGCGCTTGCGGTCAAGGAGATTCAGAAGGCAGCCAGACAAGCACTTTCAGGCGATCTGTCCCGTTGTCTGCTGCCGCTGCCGGAACATTTTAAGGTAGAGATCGGACTGCGTAAACATTCGGATGCATCTTCCAGAGCGAATTATCCGGGAGCTCGGTTGGAGAATGCAGATACAATCGTATTCGAATCCGACGATTATCTGGAAGTCATGCGGTTCCTGCATTTCTGTCTGTGAGTCGGCAATGTGAAGAAAACACCCCTTGTCTATTAGACGGGGGTATTTCTATTTTTGCAATATCCGTCCCTGTGGATTGCTACTTTACAACTCATATTTCTTGTGATATTATAAGAAATACGAAAGGGGCGATCCTATGGCTAAACTCTCATCTCACATTGCAAATATCATTTCTTCGTTCTACCACACGCTGCTCAAACTCCATGCCATTCCCGACTTCTGTCTCTCCCGCAAGAAAAATAAGAAGACGGGGAAAGTGTATTTATACAAGCAGGAGTCTACCAGCAAAGGCCGAAA
>DBQQ01000009.1 GCA_002305315.1 Clostridiales bacterium UBA1390 | reverse complement strand
TGTCCAGTTTTTGTTGACTAGTGCACGATCGCAAAACGCCCCAAAGTGATGATACCCTGCGACACCTAGTATCATCAAAAAGAGGGATTTGAGCCTCAGTGGCTGCAAAACGCCCCAAAGTGATGATACCCCGCGACACCTAGTATCATCAAAAAGAGGGATTACGGGTAGCAGTGCCGACAAAACGCTCAGAAGTGATGATACCTCGCGACACGCAGTATCATCAAAAAGAGGGGTTACGGCCTCGGCGGCCTCAATACGCCCCAAAGTGATGATACCCTGCGACACCTAGTATCATCAAAAAGAGGGGTTACGGCCTCGGCGGCCTCAAAACGCCCTAAAGTGATGATACCCCGCGCCACCCAGTATCATCAAAAAGAGGGGTTACGGGCCTCGGCGACCGCAAAACGCCCCAAGGTGATGATACTCTGCGACACCTAGTATCATCAAAAAGAGGGGTTACGGGCCTCGGCGGCGGCAAAACGCCCTAAAGCGATGATACCCCGTGACACCTAGTATCATCAAAAAGAGGGATTTGAGCCTCAGTGGCTGCAAAACGCCCCAAAGTGATGATACCCTGCGACATCTAGTATCATCAAAAAGAGGAGTTACGGGCTTCAGTGGCCGCAAAACGCCCCAAAGTGATGATACCCTGCGACACCTAGTATCATCAAAAGAGGGGTTACAGGCCTCGGCGGCCTCAAAACGCCCCAAAGTGATGATACCTTGCGACATCTAGTATCATCAAAAAGAGGGACTGCGGGCCGCTAAGAATAAAAGGAAAAAAATTTTAAAACTAATGCAACGGACCCATAGTTATGGGTACATATTAAGATGTAGGGGGTTAATACGAATGAATTGGAGGAAGTACGTAGGGAATAAGGCGTTTTACAAAATGGTATTGGCAGTTTTTCTCCCTATTATGCTGCAGCAGGCGATTACGAATTTTGTAGGACTCTTAGACAACATCATGGTGGGACAAGTGGGTACGGAGCAGATGAGCGGCGTAGCCATTGCAAACCAGTTGATGAATATCTTTAATCTATGTATTTTTGGAGGACTAGCAGGAGCAGGCATCTATGGAGCGCAGTTCTTTGGCCAGAAAAATGACGAGGGAGTACGGCATACATTTCGAGCAAAGATCTGGATTTGTATAGGGCTGCTTCTGGTTTTCTGGGCCGCATTTCTTCTTTGGGGCCGGGAGCTGATCAGTCTATTCCTGTCGGAATCCGGTGAAAACGTGGGAGATGTGGCGCTGACTCTGGAATATGGCGAGAATTATCTGCATGTCATGCTGGTAGGGATGATACCATTTGCCATCGTGCAGTTGTATTCTACGACACTGCGCGAGGCCAAAATGCCCATGCTGCCCATGATGGCAGGAATCGTAGCCGTATTTGTCAACCTTTTCTTCAATTATGTATTGATCTTCGGCAATTTTGGAGCCCCGGCCTTGGGTTGCGTGGGTGCTGCTATTGCAACTGTTATTTCTCGAGTGGCAGAATGCTTGGTCATTGTCCTGGTTACACATCATCGGAAAGAACGGCTGACATTCCTAAAAGGTCTCTATGCTAGTTTCAAGGTGCCGAAAAAGCTTACAAAGAGCATCGTCGTGACCGGGATGCCGCTTCTTGTCAACGAAGCGTTGTGGTCTATCGGACAAGCTGCGATTTTGCAATGTTATTCGGTGAAGGGGTTGGCAGCAGTCGCGGCCATGAATATCAGCAATACGGTTTCCAATCTATTCTTTGTTGTATTCTTTGCGGGAGGCAATGCCATTGGTATTATTGTAGGCCAGCTTCTGGGGGCAGGCAAGATGGAGGAAGCCAAAGATACAGACCGCAAACTGCTGGCATTTATTGTATCCAGCTGTGTTATTATGGGTGCCTTGCTGGCCGTATTTTCTCCACTGATCCCACAGATCTATAATACGGCCGATCAGGTACGGTTATTGGCCACACAGTTCATGCTGATCGTGGCGGTCACAATGCCGATCAATGCCTTTAACAATGGATGCTACTTCACGCTGCGGTGCGGCGGAAAGACATGGATCACTTTTTTCTTTGACAGTGTTTACACCTGGATTATCACGATTCCATTAGTATTCATACTGACGCGTTTTACCACGCTTCCCGTAGTCATCGTGTACTTTATCGTACAGTTCTCCGAGATCATCAAATCTTTTGTGGGAGGTACGTTAGTCGCTAAGGGTGTATGGGCCAACAACGTGGTGAACGGACAGGAATCGTAAACGGGGGAGGTACGAATGAAGTTTCTGCATATTGCGGATCTCCATCTGGGGATCCAGGTTCATGAGTTTTCCATGTTAGAAGAACAAAGGCATGTGCTGAAGCAGATTCAGGAACTGGCCACGGTGCATAAAGTAGACTGCGTGCTGATTGCGGGAGATGTATACGACCGCAGCGTGCCCGGAGTAGAGGCTGTCAAGCTGTTAGATCAGTTCTTGAGTGATTTGCCATGTCCTGTCTGCATGATCGCAGGCAACCATGATTCGGGAGACCGATTACAGTTTGGGGCCGCCTTCATGCAGAAGCAGGGTGTTTATGTGCAGGGGACGCCCGTAAAGCCTGTGTTTCATGCAGATTTTCGCGATCGGTATGGAAAGGTGGAAGTCTGGATGCTGCCCTTTGTCAGGCCGGAAACGGCACGGCAGTGGGGCTATTCAGGCAGCAGCTTCCAGGAGGCTGTGGATTTTATGCTGGCGGATCTGCCGGAACCGGGAGAGAATCGAAGGGTTCTGGTAGCGCATCAGTATGTTGTGTCGGACCGGACGGCGGATCTGGTACAAGCAGATCAGGCGGTAGGCGGAATCGACTGCATCCGGGCATCCAGTTTTCAAGGGTTTGACTATGTGGCGCTGGGCCATATACACAGCGCTTTGCGTGTAGAGGAAAGGCCGATCTGTTATAGCGGATCGCCCTTAAAATATTCGTTTTCAGAAGCCTCACAGGTAAAATGCGCCGTATTAGTCGAGCTTCGTCAGAAGGGAGATCTGCGGTTGACGGAACTGGCCTTGGAACCGCTTCATGATTGGCGGGAGATCAAAGGTCCCATGCAAAAGCTGATCTCGCCAGAGGTCGTATCGAAGGCGGATCCCCTGGATTATATCCGGGCGATCCTGACCGATGATGAGGTCTATGATGCGGTAGGACAGCTGCGAAGCGTGTATCCTAATCTGATGCGGATTGACTTCGACAATGCCCGAACAAGAAGTCAGGAAAACATCCTAGAGGAATCCGTCCTGCCGCAGGACAAAAGTCTGGATGAGCTGTTTGCGGCTTTCTTCGAAGCCCAATATGGCAGAGCCATGACGGAAGAGGAACAGGAGATCATTCAGGATCTTCTGAAAAAGGAGGCAGAGGATGAAACCCATTGAGCTGATCATGCAGGGCTTTGGCCCCTTTGGAGGAACAGAACGTGTGGATTTCTCCCAGTTTCACGGCCTATTTCTGATCTGTGGTGATACCGGGGCGGGTAAGACAACCATCTTCGATGGGATCAGCTACGCTCTATTCGGAGAGACCAGCGGAAGCGCCAGACAGGTGGACTCGGTACGCAGCCATTATGCGGGAGAGCAGGAGCCGACAAAGGTGGTTCTGACCTTTTCTCAGCAGGGACGCATCTATAAGATAGAGAGAAGCCCGGCCTATGAGCGGCCGAAAAAATCTGGCAAGGGAATGACCAAAGAGACCCCCAAGGTGATTCTAACCATGCCGGATGGATCGGTGCTGAGCGGGACGAATGCGGTGGCGCCTGAAATCGAAGCACTTCTGGGAGTGGATTATAAGCAATTCAAGCAGGTGGCGATGATTGCCCAGGGAGAGTTCCGACAGCTTCTTTTAGTCGGAACAGAGCAGCGGGGCGCCATTCTGCGAAAAGTATTTCATACGCAGAGATGCCAGTATCTGCAGGAACAGCTCAAGGCGGCGGCCTCTCAGCTTCGAGGAGAAGCGCAGGAGGTGCAGACGCAGATAGGGAGTCTGCTGAGCCTGCTGCAGCCGCCGGAGGGCGAGGAGATATCCGAAGAAGAACGGCAGGATCTGTACAAAGCGGAGGGAAAGCTTCCGCAGTGGGAAGCCTGGATTCATGCGGATCAGAGCAGGAAGGAGCAGTTGGAGGCTGAGGAGGAGCAGGATTCGGCAAAACTCAGTCAGGTACGTATCTGGCAGGATGCCAGGCGTCGTCTGGAAGAAGCCGTGACGCAAAGAGGAGCTTGTTTGGAGAGAATCGAAAAATTTCAGGCAGAAGCCTCTGCGGCACAACAGATTTTGCAGGAAGCTGAAGGACGAGAAGAAGAAATGCAAGCCTATAGCCGACAGGCCGAACAGGTCAAGGGGCAGCTGCAGGCGCGAAAAGAAGCGACTCGACTGGCGGATATTCTCGCTCAAAAGGAAGCCGAGGCACGCAGGCTACAGTGTCGGCAGGAACAGATTTCTCGCGGTTATGGAGAGGCGCAGGAGAAGCATCGCAGGACGGAACAGGAACGTGCTGCCCTGGAAGATGCGGCGGAGCTTCTGGCACAGGCTAAGAGTGATCTGGATCGCTTGAAAGAGCAGCAGGAACGCGTCCAGCAGGCAGAACGCGCACAGAAAGAATGTGTTCAGCTCGAACAGGGCCTGCGTGCGCAGCAGGAGAGGTATCGCCGCTCGGAGGAAGCGTTTGCGAAAGCGCAGGAGGCCTATGAGGAGGCCGAGCGGAGATGGAGACAGAATGAGGCCGGGCTTCTGGCTGAGACGCTGGTCGAAGGGGAACCCTGTCCGGTGTGCGGCTCCAGGTCTCATCCGGCTAAAGCACAGCGGCGCGGTACGGTCCTGAATGAGGCGCAGCGGAACGCATTAAAAGAAGAGGCACAGCGTCTTCAGCAGATTTGCGTCCAGGAGAGCAGTCAGGCGGCCAACCTGCGAGGACGCTGGGAGACGAGCCAGACGCATCTTATGCAGATGCGAAAGGAATTGCCGGAAAATGCGGATACGCTGCATCTGATGATCCTGCAGGCGCAGGCGAGGCTGCGGTTGTATATGGATCAGAGGGCCGAGTATCAGCGCTTGCAGAAACTCCTGGAGGAACAGTCGAAGCAGATGGAGCTCATGCTGCAGGAACAGAGTCAGGCAGCAGAGGCGCTGCAGAAGTGTCAACAGGAAAAGGCTGCCTGCCAGGGAGCCTATGAGCAGGTGTTGGAACGCGCTGGCGCAAGCAGCGAAGCGGATCTTGCCGCGCGGCTTCATTCCCTTCTTCAGAAGGAAAATGAGTTAAGAGAAAGGCTGCGGCAGGCGAGACAGACCTATGATCTGCGCAGACAGGAGCTGGAGAAAGAGAGGGGATTATTGGAAGGGATTCAAGAGAGGATACAAAAAGAAGGGGAGAGTCTCTCTGACGTACCGGAGAAGGAAGCCTTGCTGGAATTAGAAGCAAAGCTTGCCAGGCGTCAGCAGGAGAGAAGGAGGCAGATGCAGGAGACAGCGGCCAGACTCCATGCGAATCGCTCGGCGCTGCGGCAGCTTCGAAAAGCATTGGAGGCGTACCATGGCGTAGGGCAGCGGTATGAACGTATGAATATTCTATCGCAGACAGCCAGCGGAAACCTGAGTGGACGCCCCAAGCTGGCTTTTGAACAGTACATTCAGGCGTTTTACTTCGAAAGGGTACTGCAGGCCGCCAATCAGAGACTCAAGATTCTCAGTCAGGGACAGTATACGCTGTTGAGAAGGGAGCAAGCCGATAACATGAAGAAAGCCTTTGGGCTAGATATGGAAGTGCTCGATCACTATACCGGGCGCAGAAGGCCGGCTTCTTCTCTGTCAGGCGGCGAGTCTTTCCAAGCGGCGCTGGCACTGGCATTGGGACTGTCAGATGTGATTCAAAGCTTTGCAGGCGGTATCGAAGTGGACGCAGTCTTTATTGATGAGGGCTTTGGTTCTTTGGACCATCAGGCCCTGGAACAGGCGCTGACGACGCTTGGCACGCTTTCTGTGGGAGACCGTTTGGTGGGCATCATCTCCCATGTGGATGCGCTCAAAGAACGAGTGCCGCAGCAGCTTCAGGTCAGCAAGAGTATTTATGGCAGCCATATCCATCAGAAGTCTTGATTTTTATACGTATTCAGGGTACAATAAATGTGAAACGCAAGCGAATGCGGAAAAGATGGGAGGACGGAATATGGCAGCATCAAAATTGTATTATCAAGGGCATGGCAGTTATCGAATCACCACGGAAGAGGGCAGAGTGATTTATGTGGATCCCTATGCGGGAGACGGTTATGATTTGCCGGCGGATCTGGTTCTGGTCACACATGAGCATTACGATCATAATGCGCTGGACAAGATTTCCATGCAGGAACATACCCAGGTGATACGCTCTGAGCAGGCACTTACGCAGGGAACTTATCAGAAATTTGACTTAGGATGGATTCAGATTCAGGCAGTTCCGGCCTATAACAAGAATCATTCCAGGGAAAACTGCGTAGGATATCTTCTGTATTGGGACGGCTTATGTCTTTATGCTTCCGGGGACACATCCGAGACCGAAGAAATGGCAGAACTGCCGCCTATGGATTATGCCCTATTGCCCATCGATGGGGTATATAACATGAATGCGGAAGAGGCGACCAGGTGCGCAGCCAAACTATCGGCGCGCTGGGTCATTCCGATTCACACCAAACCGGGTGCGCTCTATGATCGGGCCAACGCGGAACGATTCCAGGCGCCCAATCGGCTGTTGTTAGCAGCCGGAGAAACCTTAGAATTAAAGGAGTAGGAATTAAAATGAAAAAATTATGGATGGCGATTGTACTTGTAATCTGTATGCTGGCTGCATCTTGCCGCAGTGGAGAAACTACGGTAGAGTCTGGAAAGCTTCCAGAAGTGTTGGAAGCTGTTAAAACGGCTTATGGAGAGAATTATATTCCCAGCATGGCATTAGATGAAACCTATTTGAGCGAAGTGGTGGGGATACCGGCAGAGGATATCAAGAATTTTGTGGCAGAAGGCCCTATGATGTCCACCCATATTGATACGTTTATAGGGATTGAGGCAGAAGACGGTAAGGCGGAAGAAGTGGAGCAGGCAATGCAGACATACCTGGATAATCAGGTGCAGAATGCGCTGATGTATCCGATGAATGTGCCGAAGCTCAAGGCAACGCAGATTCTGCGCGTGGATCAGTATGTCTTCTATGTATGCCTGGGCGCTTATGATGAGGAAGGCTTAGACGAGACCGCAGCAGAGCAGTACTATACAGAACAGGTAGAGATTGGTCTTAAGGCTATCCATGATACACTAGGAAAATAAAACATGGAATTGGGGGTCATAGCATGTCATATCTAAAATACGAAGACAGGTGCTTACGAACGCATACAGGTAAGCTCTTGTTTGGACCCGTGGGTCGGCGGCTCTGGGTAGATTATCTGGATCGGAAGCCGGGCTTTTGCGGACGAATTGACTTTATTCATAAAACGAACCTGACAGAGCTTTTCCAGGTCGTATGTGATCGTGAAATTGATTGGGAACTGGCGAGGAGCATATGGCGGCCGGATTGGCTGAGTATGGAAAATAGTGATCGGGATGTGTATATGGAAGAGACAAAGTCCATACTCTTTGACGATTTGGCATTCAGTCAGCAGAAATGGAAAAATGAGTGCGACAAGCCATTGACGCTGACACTACAGGTGGCGCCGGAAGGGGCAGAAGTGGACGGCATGTTTTTCTCGACGCCAGAACTCAGTTATGGATATCGGGTAGGCGGGGTCTGTGGTTGGACCCTGCCTGGCACTACCTATGTGTTGGAACCGGGAGAACAGATAGAGTTTGTGGCGGCGTGTCAGGTGGGGAACCTCAGCACGGAGACCAGAGAAGAACTGGAGCAGAAGCTGGATGCGTTTTGGAAGAAATATCCCCATTTGGAGGATGCGCTGCATGCGGCTGAAAAGGAATGGCAGGATTTCCAGGACAAGGTTCCGACCTTTTACTGTTCGAATCCGATTGTGAATGCCGCCTGGAGTTATCGCTGGTTCATCATGCGGCATTGTACGGCATATCCTGCCTTCGGCAATTTGCAGCACGCCGTCATGTATGAAGGACGCTCTCACCGCATGAATAAGACGCCTTTTGTCAGTCAAGGGTGGGAGTTCACGAAGCTGATTCCGCTATCGACGCCCCTGCATGTGACAGATTACCGATGGAGCGAAGATCGTGAGATCGTCAGAGAATTTCTGCGCAGTTTCTTTGACAGTGCAGACGAAAACGGCATTCCCCGATGTACGGTGACGAATGGGTATCTGGCGTCTTATGCGAATTATGGAATCTGGGCGGTCTATCAGTTATATCTGCTGGACGGCAATCAGGAGTTTTTGCGGGAAGTGCTGCCTGCGATGAAGGCGTATATCGCGGGACATATCAAGGTACATGGGGATGCGGTGGATGCGTTGCAGATCGAATATACGCACTCCCGTACCGGTAAGGAATATCAGCCCAGCTACTGGTATTTCCATGATTATCCGAAGAATCCGAAGGATAAGAGTACCTATACACCGCTCAAGCGGGTGGATCGCAGCGTCTATCATTATCTGAATACGAAGGGCCTGGCGGCGATCTGCCGCATTCTGCAGGACCCGGATCAGAAAAAATATGAAGAGCTGGCAGAGAAGATCGCGGCCGATATCAATCAGAAGATGTGGGATCAGAATACACACTTTTATTATGACCTGCATTATCAGACGGATGAGAAGGCCATGGTGAAAAACATCGTCGGCTTCTATCCGTATTGGGCGGAGATCTCCGATGATGAAAAGCTGCCTGGCCTGGAATACCTGAAGGACCCGGCGCATTTTAATACAGGAAGCGCGTTTCCCTCGGTATCGAAGGAGAATCCGGCCTATTCTCCAGACGGAGGCTGGCAGGGGATTTTCATTAAAGGACGCAATGGCTGTGTATGGGATGGGCCGTCATGGCCCTATACTACGGGCATAGCGTTGTCCGCCTTGGGTAGGCAGAGCCAGTTACATGGCCATAAATACGACCGGGATTTCTGGACATTCTTCCGGCAGTATACCGCGCAGCATTTCCGGGACGGAGTTCTGGAGAGGCCTTATCTCGTGGAGCATTATAATCCGGAGAGCGGAGAGCCGTTGAGCGATGAGGTGGATTATAACCATTCGTATTGGATCGATTTGGTCATGTCCTTTGTAGCAGGCATTCATGTGGAAGAGGATAAAATCATCGTGGATCCGCTCCAGCTGGGACTTCAGTGGTTCACCATGAGGAATGTGTTGATTCGAGGACATAGGTATGCCGTGAGCTGGGCCGAAAAGGAAAATATAGATGCAGTGCCCGTCGGCATGAAGATCATGCGGGACGGCGAGACGATTTTTGAAAGTGATGTTATAGGGAAGGTGGAGATCGTAGGATGAGAAAACCATGGATTGGAGTGACGCTCTCAGAGGAAGAGAGCAGCAAGAACATGTTTTTGCGCGCGAATTATGCCACCAGCATATGGGATGCCGGCGGGATTCCCGTGATCCTACCCTATTATGGGCAGCAGGAGGACTATGACAGGCTGGCGCAGGAGCTGGATGGGTTCTTGTTTTCCGGTGGTGTGGATGTGCAGCCCTTCCTCTTTGGGGAGGAGACGCTTGCAGGGTGTGGAAGCGCTTCCGCCAACCGGGATCGGATGGAAGGGATGCTGTATCGAGCGGTGTATGCGCGCAAGAAGCCCATCTTAGGGATTTGCCGCGGGATCCAGGCCATGAATATCTTCCAGGGTGGAACGATCTGGCAGGATATCCCTAAGTATTTCCCGGGCAGACTATCGGACGGCTCCGCACTGGCGCACGAGCAGCCTTCCGACGGGGATGTGCCGTCCCATACGGTGGAAATCGAACCGGATTCCCTCCTGTACCGCCTGGTAGGCAAAGACTGCCTGCGGGTCAATAGCTTTCATCATCAGGCCGTCAAGGACGCTGCGCCGGGAACGAAGGTGTCAGCCAGATCCAAGGATGGTATGGTTGAGGCGCTGGAGATTCCGGATTATGGGTTCTGGCTGGGTGTGCAGTGGCATCCGGAGTATATGGCAAAGACGAATGAGGACGCGGCAAGATTATTCCGCGGATTGGTAGAGGCGGCGAGTCATGGCATTTGATGGCATCACGACATATAAGGTGATAGAAGAACTTCGGCAGAAGATCGAAGGCGGTAAGATCGACAAGATCTATCAGCCGGAAAAGGACGAGATCGTGCTTACGATTCGCCGCCCGGGACAGGTATACCGCCTTCTTCTGAGTGCGCATATGGACAGCGCCCGGTTTTATCTCACAGAAAATAAGCCGGAAACACCGCTGGAGCCCCCCATGTTCTGCATGCTGTTTCGGAAGCATTTCGGAGGCGGAAAGCTGGTGCATCTGGAGCAAGTGGGCTTTGATCGAATCCTTGAGATGGACGTGGAGGTCTATAACGAACTGGGAGACCTGTGCCGAAAGAAGATCATTCTGGAGATCATGGGACGGCACAGCAATCTAATTCTTGTTGACGAGAATGGCCGAATCATCGACTGTGCTCATCATGTGGGACAGGATATGAGCCATTTTCGGATGGTTCTGCCGGGGCTGCCCTACGAGGCGCCTTCGCATAATCAGCGGGCGAATCCATTGTTGATGGAGGACGCAGACTGCTTTGCGGCAGTCTGGCAGAACTGCCACGCGCCCATTGGAAAGGGAATGTATCAAGTCTTTAATGGTATCAGCCCCTTTGCGGCATCCGAAATCTGTTTTCGCGCCGGCGTATCGGAAAAAGCTTCCTTTGAGGATTTGATGCAGGAAGAGCGAGAGCGCCTTTATCAGGCATTCACCCAGTTATTCTGCGAAATGCGGGAGGAGCCAGCGCATCCTGAGATTTTCCTCGATGGAGATCGTATGCGTGAATACAGCATGGTAGCGAGCCGCCTCATGGCGGGAGTAGAGCGGAAAACATTTGATACGCCCTCTGCCCTATTGGATGTATATTACGTGCGCCAGGATACCAAGAATCGTCTGCGGCAGAAGGCACAGGATCTTCATAAGCTGGTGATGACGCATCTGGATCGAGCCAGGAGAAAGTACGATCTGCAGCAGAAGCAGATGCAGGATACGCAGGGACGCGAAAAGTATCAGCGCATGGGAGACCTGATTACTGCCAATATCTATCGGATCCAGATGGGAGAACGCAGTCTCATAGCGGAGGATTTCTACCAGGATCCACCCGTGGAAGTAGAGATTGCATTGAAAGAAAATCTGACGCCGGCACAAAACGCGCAGAAATACTACGCGAAATATAACAAACTGAAGCGTACAGAAGAGGCGTTGACAGAGCAGCTGCAGCAGACGGAAGAGGAGATCCAATACCTGGAGAGTTTGCTGACGGCCATGGAGATGGCAGACTGTGAAAAAGATTTAGAGGACATCCGTCTGGAACTCTACGAGACAGGCTATGTGCGCAAGAACCGCCAGAAACGCAAAAACCTGGCAGCCAGCAAGCCCCTAACGATGCGAACATCTGAAGGACTCGAGGTCATGGTGGGCAAGAATAACATCCAGAATGATCAGTTGACCTTTAAGATGGCCTCCCCCTTTGATCTTTGGTTCCACGTAAAAGATATTCCCGGATCGCATACGGTCCTGTTCTGCAGCGGTAAGGAGTACGGAAAAGACTATACCGAGCAGAGCATTCTAGAGGCGGCGCAGATTGCCGCGGGTCATTCCAGAGCTGCACAGAGCAGCCGCGTCCCCGTGGATTATGCGGAACGGCGCTATGTAAAAAAGCCTTCCGGATCAAAACCCGGCTTCGTAATTTACACGCATCAGAAAACGCTTTTTGTAGAACCGCAGAGCAGTGAGTCCACTTAATGATAAGGATATTCCCCAAGTCTGAAACGACGAGAGGGAACATCCTTTTTTATTGTGCATAAAGAGAGTGGCAAAAAGAATGGGAAGATGTACGCAATTCCACGATTGTGTATAAAAATGGTTGCTAATAGAAAACTTGCACATAGTCTGCATCTCGTTTATTGCGCATAAAATGGTTACTAAAGGAATGAAATGGATTGCAGTAGGGGAGATTTATACGCAGTCTCGCGATTCGCACCATCAGGATTTCACATTTGCGCATAAAAAGGTTACTAAAGAAATGAAATGGATTGCAGCAGGGGAAATTTGTACGCAGTCTCGCAATTCGCGCCGTCAGGATTTCACATTTGCGTATAAAAAGGTTACTAAAGGAATGAAATGGATTGTAGCAGGGGAAATTTGTACGCAGTCTTGCGATCTCGTTTGTCGGAAATTCGTTTTTGCGTATAAAAAAGGTTACAAAAGGAATGAAGTGGACTGCGGTAGGGGAGATTTGTACGCAGTCTTGCGATTCGCGTCG
>DBQQ01000050.1 GCA_002305315.1 Clostridiales bacterium UBA1390 | reverse complement strand
CCAGTTTTAGTTTACCACTTCACTCGCCCCGGGAATTTGTTACATCGCCCCCCGAACTAATGAGAAATCTTATTTCTGCACCGCTGCCATCGCCTCATCGAGGATATCCATGCCGGCATCAATCTCTTCTTTTTGAATAATCAACGGCGGGACCATCCGCAGTGCGGTATACCCCGCACCGATGACAAGCAATCCTCTCTTCGCGGCTTCCAGACGAATTTCATTGACTAGAGATGCCTCGTTCAGAACGATTCCCTGCATCAGGCCCAGACCACGAACCTCCTGGATAAAATCGTACTTTTCCTGCAGCTTCTTAGCGCGCTCCTGCAGATGAGTACCCTGTTTCTGCGCATTCTCTAGCAGATGCATTCTGTCGATTTCTGAGAGTACGGTAAGCCCTGCCGTGGTAGACAGAAAATTTCCGCCAAACGTCGCCGCATGGTCGCCGGGACCAAAGGCAGAAGCACAGAAATCCTTTGCCATCATAGCGCCGATCGGCATACCGCCGCCCAGTCCCTTAGCCAGTGCGATCACATCGGGCTCGATTCCGAAATGCTCGTATCCAAAAAGTGTTCCCGTACGGCCAATGCCGGTCTGCACCTCATCCACCATCATGAGGATATCCAGCTCCGAACAAAGCTTTCTAAGTTCCTGCATGAATGCGGGATCCGCGGGAATCACGCCGCCCTCTCCCTGTACAGGCTCTACCAGAATTCCGCAGGTCTTTTCCTTGCTTGCCAGCGCGCGAACGGATTCGATATCGTTGTATTCCGCATAGACGATCTCTGGCAGCATGGGGCCCAGCCCTTTTTGATACTTGGTCTGTCCCGTAGCCGTGATCGCACCGAAGGTTCTGCCGTGGAAAGAGTTTTTCATCGTGATGATCTGGCACTTCTCCGGGCCACCCACCTGACTGCCATACTTTCTGGCTAGTTTCAGCGCCGCCTCCGTCGCTTCCGTACCGCTATTACAGAAAAACACCTTATCCGCGCAGCTTCTCTGCACCAATGCTTCCGCCAGCTTCACCTGTGGCTCGATCCAGTACAGATTCGAGGTGTGAAACACTTTCTGCATCTGTGCATTTAGATTGGATATCAGTGCCTCATTGCCATATCCTAAGGAGTTCACGGCGATTCCAGCCACAAAATCCAGATATTTCTTGCCATCCATATCATAAAGGTAGACACCCTCACCCTTCGTAAACGCATAGGGGAACCGGGCGTATGTATTCATGACATACTGCCTCCCCTTCTCGATCAGCTCCTGCATAGACTCCATATTCTTACCTCCCACTCTGATGAATCAGCGTTCCGATACCTCGGGACGTGAAGAATTCCAACAGCAGACAATGCTCGATACGGCCATCCAGAATATGCACGTTCTGAACACCGCCCTCAATCGCCTCCAGACAGCTCTTGACCTTGGGAATCATACCGCCGCTGATCGTTCCGTCCGCAATCAGGCTTCTGGCCTCCTCCGGCTCCAACACACTGATAAAGGAGTTTGGATCCTCCACATTCTTCAGGATCCCGGGCACATCGGTCATGAAAACCAGCTTTTTGGCCTTGAGCGCCTTTGCGATATGAAGCGCCGCATAATCCGCGTTAATGTTGTAGCTCTGCGCCTTTTCATCGGTACCAATAGGAGCGATGACCGGCGTGAAGCCCGCGGACAACAGGGTGTCGATCAATTCCGTATTCACCTGGGTGATCTTGCCCACGTAGCCAATATCCTCACCCTGCGGCATGTTTTTCTCACAGAGCATCGTATTGCCGTCCTTCCCCGTCAATCCCGCGGCTGAGATTCCCTGGTTCTCCAGCAGTTGGACAATGCTCTTATTCACCTTGCCCGCCAGTACCATTTCCGCGATCTCCACCGTCTCTTCGTCGGTGACACGCAGACCGTTCTTGAAAACGCTCTCCTTGCCAACCGCCTTGAGCATCTGGTTGATCTCCGGACCGCCGCCATGAACGATGATCGGACGCATGCCGATCAGCTTCATTAGCGCGATATCCTGCATGACTGCATATTTGATATGTTCATCCACCATGGCGGCTCCGCCGTATTTGATCACTACGGTCTCCCCGCTGAATTCCTTGATATAGGGCAGCGCCTCCATCAATATGTTGGCTTTATATGTATTCTCGTGTACCATCATCCTCACCCCTTAACTCCTGTAATCTCCGTTGATCCTGACATACTCATAGGTCAGATCACTGCCCCAGGCGGTGGCACTGCCCTCGCCCTGGAACAACTCCGCCAACACGGTCACTTCCCGCTCTGCCAGAATCTTGGCGGCCTTCTCCTCGTCAAAGTGGATGGGGGTTCCATGATCCATCAGCTGAATGGATCCGGCCGCACTGGTAAAGGTAATGGAGACATTGTTCGGATCAAAGGTCGCGCCGGAATATCCGAGCGCTGCCAGCACACGTCCCCAGTTCGCGTCCTCTCCAAAGAAGGCGGTCTTCACCAGATTCGAGGTAATCACCGATTTGGCCAGCGTGACAGCGTCCTCGTTGCTATGAGCTCCTTCTACGATGACTTCGATCAGCTTACTGGCGCCTTCGCCATCCCGCACCATGTCCTTTGCCAAAGACAGCGTGACAGTACGCAGTGCCTCCCGGAACGCTTCGTAGTCCTCGCCCTTTCCTATGATCTCCGGATTTTCCGCCAGTCCGTTGGCCATTACCAACGCCATATCATTGGTCGAGGTATCTCCGTCCACCGAGATCCGGTTAAAACTTTCCTGTACGCAGGAGAGAAGCGCCTCCTGCAGCAATTCCTTGCAGATCGCCGCATCCGTAGTAATGAATGCCAGCATCGTCGCCATGTTGGGGTGGATCATGCCGGAACCCTTGACCATACCGCCGATATGCACTGTTTTTCCGCCCAGCTTGAATTCCACTGCCGCCTGCTTCGGGACGGTATCCGTCGTCATGATGGCTGTCGCAGCCGAGAGCGCTGCCTCTTTGGAAGCACCCTGATTCTGCGCCAGAAGCTCCGTGCCGGAAAACACTGCTTCCATGGGAAGCTGCGCACCGATCACACCGGTGGCCGCTGTCAAAACCGCTTCCGGTTCAATCCCCAGCGCCTTCGCCATATGCTCCGCCTCTGTCTGATTGTTCTTCCGGCCTTCTTCACCGGTGCAGGCGTTCGCGCAGCCGCTGTTGGCCACAAACGCCTGAATTGGATGTCCCGCCTTCACCAGTTCGCGATTGCGCTGTACACAAAACGCCTTCACCAGATTTGTCGTAAACACGCCGGCCGAGACCGCGGGAACCTGACTATACACCAACGCCATGTCCTTTTTATTCTCTTTCTTAATTCCCGCCGCGACACCTGCCGCGGCAAAGCCCTTCGCGGCACAGACGCCGCCTTCGATTTGAATCAACTCTTCTTCCTCCTTATGGGAACATGGGAACTTGACCAATCCCCATGTCTTCCGGTAAATCAAACATCAGATTCATATTCTGAATCGCCTGTCCTGCGGCGCCCTTCACCAGGTTGTCGATGGCGCCGATGGCAATCACGCGATTCGTTCTCTCGTCGATCTTCCAACCGATATCACAGTAATTGGATCCCTTGACCCAGCGGGTCTCCGGATAGGTATTCTGCGGCAGCAGCCGGATAAAGCGTTCCTTACCGTAATACTCCTCGTAGATCGTATGCAGATCTTCCCAACTGTACTTCTCGGTCAATGTGGCATAACACACGGCCAGGATTCCCCGCTGCATGGGAACCAGATGGGGCGTGAAGGTCAAATACACGGGAACACCCGCACGATAGGAAAGCTGCTCCTCAATCTCCGGCGTATGACGATGGGTACCCACGCCGTACGCCTTGATTGACTCATTGACTTCCGCGAAATGGTTATCTAGCTTCACGCTTCGGCCTGCGCCGGATACACCGGACTTCGCGTCGATGATGATCGAATCCAGCTGTATGGCACCTTCCGCCACCAGCGGAGACAGCGTCAGGATGCTGCAGGTCGTATAGCATCCTGGATTCGCCACCAGACTTGTCTTACGGATAGCATCCCGATTCCATTCACACAGGCCATAGACCGCCTGCGGCAGAATTTCCTTGCCTTCATGGGGCACCTTATACCATTTCTCATAAACCGATACATCCTGCAGGCGAAAATCCGCGCCCAGATCGATCACCTTACACTGTTCCAGGATCTGTGCGGTCACCTTGGAGGAGGCCAGCCCATGCGGCAGCGCCAGGAAGATCACATCCGCCTTCTCCGCCAGTGGCTCTATGTCCTCCGGATCACAGAGCACATCCTGAATTTCCCGATAATTGGGGTAAATGCCACTATAGGGCTGCCCCGCGTAACTATGAGATGCCAGGGATACGAGCTGTGCCTGCGGATGCTGGTACAAAAGCCGTACCAGTTCTTCGCCCGCGTATCCCGTGGCGCCGATGATTCCTACTTTGATCTTTTCCATGTCTTCTCCTTCTTCTTACAGGGTGGCCGCCATGACCGCCTTGATCGTATGCATTCTGTTCTCGGCTTCGTCAAAAACGACGGAGCGTGAACTCTCAAATACCTCGTCTTCTACTTCCATCTCGGTGATACCAAACTTCTCCGCGATCTTCTGTCCAATCTGTGTGCCCAGATCATGAAATGCCGGCAGGCAGTGCATGAAGATGGCCTGGGGGCCTGCCAGCTCCATGAGTTTCGTTGTCACCTTATAAGGAGACAACGCCTCGATGCGCTCTGCCCAGACCTCATCCGGCTCTCCCATGGAGACCCAAACATCCGTATACAGAATGTCCGCGCCCGCCACGGCTGTCTCCGCGTCATCCGTGAAGGTCAGCGTCGCGCCGCTCCCCTTGGCCACGTTCTCACAATAGGCGATCAGATTCGCGTCCGGGAAATAGTCCTTATTAGTACAGGCCACGAAGTGCATCCCCATCTTCGCGCAGGCAATCATGATGGAATTCGCCATATTGTAACGCGCATCGCCCAGGAAGACCCATTTCTTGCCCGCGAGGCTCCCCAAATGCTCCCGGATGGTCAGCATATCGGCCAAAAGCTGCGTCGGATGGTACTCGTTCGTCAGCCCATTCCACACCGGCACATCCGAATACTTCGCCAGGCACTCCACGATCTCCTGTCCAAACCCGCGATACTCAATGCCATCATACATCCGGGACAGTACACGAGCGGTATCCGCGATACTTTCCTTCTTGCCGATCTGGGATCCTGTCGGATCCAGATAGGTCGTATGCATGCCCAGATCATGGGCCGCGACCTCGAAGGCACACCGGGTACGAGTACTGGTTTTCTCAAAGATGAGTACGATATTCTTTCCTTTTAATGTATCATGGGGGATCCCTTCTTTTTTCTTCTTCTTCAGATCCGCCGCCAGGTCCAGCAAACCGGTGATCTCCTCCGCCGTAAAATCCTTCAGTGTCAGAAAATCTCTTCCCTTTAAATCCATGCGAACCCACTCTCCTCTTCTTTGCATATTTATTCATTTTGATCCTGTTCCATGCATAAGGAATCAGGTGTGTTCTTATTCTACATCATGGCCACAAACTTTTCAAGTATATTTTCAAAATTTCTCTTGCTTTTTTCCGGAAGCAGATGTATAATTATGCTTGGTTGATGATTAAAACCATATTTTAGAGGATTTACATTTCTGGAGGAGATTGTGATGGATAAGAAGATGAAGGTTGTACTGGCTTACTCGGGCGGCCTGGACACGACGGTAATCATTCCCTGGCTGAAGGAGAACTATAACTGTGATGTAATTGCTGCCTGCATTGACGTGGGACAGGGCAAGGAGACAGATGGTCTGGAAGAGCGCGCGCTGAAGAGCGGTGCTTCCAAGTTCTATCTGAAGAATGTGACGGAAGAGTTTATCACGGACTATATCTACCCCACGCTGAAGGCTGGCGCTGTCTATGAGAGCACCTACATGCTGGGCACTTCGATGGCGCGTCCCCTGATCGCCAAGGTACTGGTAGATATCGCGCTGCAGGAAGGCGCTGATGCGATCTGCCATGGCTGTACCGGCAAGGGTAATGACCAGGTGCGTTTCGAGCTGACGATCAAGGCATTGGCGCCTCAGCTTCAGATCATCGCTCCCTGGAGAATCTGGGATATGCAGTCTCGTGAGGATGAGATGGCCTATTGTGAGGCTCACGGCGTAGAGTGCCCGGTGAAGAAGGGCGACAGCTATAGCCGCGACCGTAACATCTGGCACATCAGCCACGAAGGACTGGAACTGGAAGACCCCGCCAATGCACCTAACTACGACAAGCTGCTGAAGCTGGGCGTGACCCCGCAGAAGGCGCCGGATGAATCCACCGAGATCACGCTGGATTTTGAAGAGGGCGTTCCTGTCGCGCTGAACGGCGAGAAGCTGGATCCTGTCGCTCTTCTGACGAAGCTGAATGAGCTGGGCGGCCAGAATGGTATCGGCATCGTTGATATTCTGGAGAACCGCGTGGTCGGCATGAAGTCCCGCGGTGTCTATGAGACGCCGGGCGGCACCATCATGTATAAGGCGCATGAGCAGCTGGAGCATATGGTACTGGATAAACAGACTTATTCCTATAAGCAGCAGGTCGCGGTCAAGTTTGCAGAGCTGGTTTACTCCGGCGAATGGTTCACGCCGCTGCGCGAGGCGCTGTCCGCGTTTGTGGACTCCACGCAGAAGGTTGTCACCGGACAGGTGAAACTGGTGCTTTATAAGGGTAACATCATTCCTGCTGGCACCACGTCTCCCTACTCTCTGTACAACGAGAGCATCGCCAGCTTCACGACCGGCGAGCTGTATAATCACAAGGATGCGGAGGGCTTTATCAATCTGTTTGGCTTGCCTTTGAAGATCCGTGGCATGCTGAATCAGAAGCATCAATAATCTTAATAGATAGCCTATAAGACAACGAGGGCGGTGTCGCAGGATGACGATTTTGCGGCGCCGCCTCTTCTTATCTTCTCTGGCAAGAAAATGCTATGTAAAATTTTTTTCTCATAATAAAAAAAGCGGACACCCCTACTTTTGCGCGTGTCCACTTTCTTTATCATGCGAGGCGCTCCGTATTCAGCAGCCGCAGGATCCTCCGTGCACATGAGAGGAACCCTATTCTTTCGCTTTCATGTTAGCGCTCTCATCTTTCAGCGCCGCATAGGTGCTTCCCGACATTTCGTTCTGAGGCTGTATAGCCGTGACAGATAGAACATACTGATCGGGTGTGATATAAAACATCAGGTCGCCTACTGTTTCATAACATCCCTGTATTGGTGGCTGGGAACTCTGTTTCACTCCCATCAGAAACTCGCCTCCCGCCGCAAAATCCGGAAGCACGTCCCAAAACGCATCACTGACCGCTAACAAAAACGTATCCTCTTTTTTCAGGGTTCCCAATATCGAATCCAAGACCCGCATCTCGTATACGTGATAGGTCATCTGCATCGACAGCTCTGCCCCTATCTTTTCTTCCATGGCAGAAATATGGGAATCATCGGTCTCCTGCCCCGTTTCCCCGTTGACGACAATATCGGACAGCTGGGCATCGCATTGCACCCGTACCCTCGCATCGGTGATATCGACGCCTTCCTCGAGCGGTAACGCCCTGACATCATAGAGTGGATTTCCACATAGTGCTTCCATCGGGTATGTGCTTCTTAGCTCCTCCACTGCCTGGTCAGACAGACGAGCATCCTGCGAACAGCCCATGCTGCATACCCCAAAAAGAACCGCTAAACATATACCAATATATCTCATACGCGCCACTCCTTTCATGATGTATGCTTGCTCTATTCCGTTTCTGATTTCTCCTAAATTTGAACTACCGTCTGCATGCCCTCCCGTTCTTCACACAGCAAGGACACGGTCATCTCTTTTGTGCTATAGAATGAATTGATACCTTGCAGATTTCCAAGATCCATGCGAAAGTGCTGGTCCTGCTCGAAATCGTAAATATACACGTCCCTGGATTTTGTGTATACCATATGGCGATCTCCCACACCTGCGAAGGAAAATGTGGAGGGAAGCGTCCGATACTCTCCCGTGATATAGTTTTGTGCGCGCATGACCTGCAGATTGGATTTATACACGATCCATTCTCCCACCATATCGACAAAAACGGGAATCTCCTCGCTGTAATGAAACTGCAGGGGCATCTCGTCAATCTCTTTTGTTTCCAGGTTATAACGTACAAAGTACCATTGCTCGCCATCATAGTCCACGGCGAATACATGTCGCTCATCCCCTCGCAGTCTTCTGCCCATCTGGTACATGGAAAAGAGCGGAGTCCAGGAATCGCTCGCCGGATCATACTGACATACCGTCCCTGCATCTTCTGTCCGATAGTCCAGCTCGGTAATCAGTGTGTCTCCCGCAGCAAACAGACGGGGTTCTGACCCGATCGCCGTATCCTGCGCCTCACTCAGGATCTCATGGGGTTCCTCTGGATTTTCCCAAGTGATGTACCAGAGACTCCATCCTCCTCCCATCGGCGCATGCTCGCTCCAATATAGATAGGAGTCTGTCAGCACTACGTCCTGAATCCGGTTCTCCCCCTGCGTCCGCAGTTCGAACGCATATGCCCAATTTTCTCCGTCACGCCTGTGAACCTGAATGCGATTATTCTGCTCTTCCCCCCGTGACGACTAGCCAATCGCCGCGGGAAAATGCCTGATCTGCTTGTATAGAAGGGATCTCACTCCGGGTGATCTCCAGATCCAGCGGCGTTTCTTCATCCAGAACCTGGATATCCAGGTCTTTTTCCTGCTCGGCCATCCAGGTAGAGGCTTCGAATTCCTGTTCATTTCTCGCCTCCGTATCCATCTCATAGGATCCTCTGGCAAACTCACCTTCTCGGCGTTTCAGGAGGCTTTCTTTCGTTTCCGATGTACCGCATCCCGCCATGACTAGCAGAAGAATACAAGCCCATATCCAAATTTTCTTCATGGCTACACCTCCTCGTATTTGATGGTATCCGCCCTCTTTCTGATTCTAATATACACCAGAATTGCCTTGTTGTCAAAAATTTTTTTAGAAATATTATTTGTTTATGTTTTAATGACGGTACCTTTCCCCATGTATCGTCAGATCTAGGAGCCGCATCATTACACCCTCATGTGATGATACTACGCGTCGCATGGTATCATCAGAATCTGCGGTTTTAGGCCTCCGGAGCCGCGAAAAGCCCTTAAGTGATGATACTACGCAACGCATGGTATCATCAGAATCTGCGGTTTCGGGCCGCGGAAACCTGAAAGGCCCTTAAGTGATGATACTACGCGACACATGGTATCATCAGAATCTGTGGTTTCGGGCCTGCGGAAACCTGAAAGGCCCTCAAGTGATGATACTACGCGTCGCATGGTAGCATCAGAATCTGCGGTTTCGGGCCTGCGGAGCCGCGAAAGGCCCTTAAGTGATGATACTACGCAACGCATGGTATCATCAGAATCTGCGGTTTCGGGCCTCCGGAGCCGCGAAAAGCCCTCATGTGATGATACTACGCGTCGCATGGTATCATCAGAATCTGTGGTTTTAGGGTCTCAGCAGCCCTGAAAATCGCACCAAGTGCAGACATGCAAAAAGGAGCTGTCACATCTATGATTTTCTAATCATTGATGCGATAGCTCCTTCTGCTTTTTCCTCAGGGCTGCCAGCCCAGCACCTTCTCATCCGTCAGTGCTGTGGCTTCTTCTGCCGTCAGCTGCGGGCGACTGGCGGTCACCTGCGCGCCGGCCCCTGTATTCTCAAACTCGCCGAAACGACCGTTGCGGCCCAGGAAGCCTCCCATGTCCGTCCAGCCATCAGGATGAATATGCGCTCCCAGTTCGCACTGCATATATACCGCGTATCCGACGGCAAATGGATCCGACCCCGCGTGCCACGGTCTGCCCAGATATACAGTATGCTCCGGGCACTCACTGGTGAGCGTGCAGTGACGGAATACATAGCCATAGGGCTGACTCATATAGGTGCTGGGGGCCGCCACATAGCCATGCGCCTCGCCTGGCTGCGCACTGGTGCGCTGCAGTGAATGGATGTGACAATGTTCGAAAACGACGCGCGCCGCTCCAAAAATGAAGTCCACATCGCCCTCGATATAGCAGTCTTTATAATACTGACTGCCATCCCGTGTATACAGCGTGTCTTGCTTGCCCAGGAAACGGCAGTTGATGAGCTTCATATGTTCGCCGGACCCATAGAAGGCCAGAGCCTGGCGTCCACCCACATCCCTAGCTCCGTCAAACGTATTGGCAAAGGTCAGATTCTGCGCCGTGAAATGATTCGCATATACACTGACGGTGGCACTGCGGAAGGTACCTGTCATATCTCCGTTCTCCCGTTTCCGCCCCGCATAGTTATTGTAGGCAATGCATACGTCTTCCGGCGTCTCTCCTTCTCCAATCAATGTAATGAAAGGTTTGTCTCCCGAGATCCGCACCGCTTCCCGGTAGGTTCCGGGCCGCAGATAAATCGTGACCGGCGTCGTATTGCCCTCTGGAATCGCGTCAATGGCCTCCTGTACGGTCGCATAATCTCCGGAATATCCGCTTCTCGGCTTGGCCACATAGATGATGGCGTTCTGTGGAAGTTCTCGATTCTGATTGTCCATGATATCCTCCTCATATTATATGTTTTCTTTTATTGTAGCCTTTCCCGGCGGCTTCGTCAAGGTCTTCGCCGAAAAATCGATGCGAAAATGGACACGCCCGTCCTCGCCATTATAAATCCGATACGGGAGTTCCAACAGATTCATGATCGTTTCGATGAAATACAGTCCGAAGCCGCAGCCTGCCCGGCCATCCTGCTGTCTCTGAAAAACCTCTGCTCCCTCGGCTACCATACTCTCATCAATATCGCCTTCATTCGAGATGTCCAGGATCGTATCTTCCAATCGGATGATAATATCTCCGCCGGGTTCTCCATGGCGTATGGCGTTCGACAAGCCATTCGACAGAGCTTTATATAAAAGAGAAGCTGACAGATATACAACGAGCTCATTCTGAAACGACACTTGTATGGATACGGCAAACTTCTCAGCCAGATAGGCATAATCCTGCTTCAGACGTTCCAGGAAACAGCGTATATCCACTTCTTCTGCCTCCTGCGGCTTCTCCTCTCGAAGCCTGGAAAGCTCCAACAACTCTTCTACCAGATGGCTCAGCTTTCCCATCTGTCTGCGGCATTCCCGCAGATACTTCTCCCGATCCTGATACACGCCCACCTGCTGAATCATTCCCTCCAGCATCACCTGCGAAGCCGCAATCGGCGTTTTCAGTTCATGAGAAGCTACCGCAAAGAAATCACTCTGCACCTTTTCCAATTCCAGAATACGCTGCATGCTTTCCTCCAGGTTTTGATTCTTCTGTTCTAATTCCTGCACTTTCTCCTGAAGCTGCTCATGCAGCATATCCAAACCATACTGCAACGTCCCTATTTCATCGGATGCATATTTCTTACGTTTTCGCCGATCCGGCTTTCCTGAAAACCGTTCTGCTTTTTCCGCCACTGCAATGAGCGGTGCCGTGGACCATTTCGCATAAAAGAGCCCCCCGATCAATGCACCCAAAATCATAATCACACAGGTGATCGGGAAGATCTCGGACATCATGCGTTCTACTCTGCGGATGCTCTTGGTGTACCAGGAAAAAACCATCCGATACTGCGTACCATCCAGCTCCACCGTCTGAATGCGCCGTACCACCTTGGGCAGATCACGCACGCCCTCGTACTGTGTATCCTGCAGTTCCTCCTCCCGCAGCGTCTCTCCTTTGATCAGCTTCCAATGGGAATTCTCCTCGAGCCGATCCTTCTCGGAGAAATTTGTTACCGCGTAGACTACATACCCCTCCTGATCTACAAGCCACACATCCAGATTTCCATCTGATTCAAAGAGATCGATCTGTTCCTTCGCAGATTCCAGAGTTCCTCCCTCGATTTGCATATAAAGCTGCTCGAATTTATGGTTCACGTCCGACTGTGCTGTGGCGTAGTAATTGTGGGGAACCACGATATATAAAAACACATACAATAGCAACAGTAACACCAGAATCAGACCACAGATTCGAAACACTGTTTTCCATAGAAGATTAAACCATTTTGTCATGATATCTTACGAGATATAGTATCCAATGCCTTTCACGGTATTGATGATGTTTTCCGGAAGCTTTCTGCGCAGGTTCTTGATATGCGCGTCCACGATACGCTCTTCCCCAATATAATCAAATCCCCAAACCTGATCCAGTAATTGACTGCGCGTCAGAATCTGTCCATGATGCTGTACCAGCGTCTTCAGAAGCTCAAATTCCGTCAAGGTCAGTTCCACCGGCGCCAAGTCCCAGAACACTGCGTATCCGTTGACATCAATCCGCAGATGTCCGTAAATCAATTCCTCTCCCTGCAGCTTGCCGCAACGGCGCAGCAATGACTCGACCTTCTTCAGAAAGATCGGAATCGAGAACGGTTTCACCACATAATCATCCGCCTTTTCCTCATAGGCATTCATCTGCGTCTCCTCATCCCCTAATGCCGTCAACATGATGACAGGCAATGTAGAATCCCTTTTGCGCAGTTCCTTCAATACTTCTAAGCCGGACAAGCTCGGGAGCATAATATCTAACACTACCAAATCCGGAGTCGTCTGGTCGTATAAAGACACCGCTTCCTGTCCATCTTCACATTCTGTGATCTCATACCCCGCTAAACGCAGATATTCACTTAAAGTGGATCTGATGTTCCCATCATCTTCTACGACCAGAATCTTAACCATTCTATTGCTCCCTTCTTACTGCAAATTTTACATGTTCCTATTATACCGGATTTTCGCTCAAACTGCAAGCTTCCATATAGAATCCTTAACAAAAAGGAACTCGCGCGTGAAACATTCCGCGTGAGAGCTCCTTTCCGAGAATCTGGGGTTTTCTCATTAGTCGACTGCTGAAATTGTTACATCCCACCCCGGACTAATGAGAAATCCAGGGGTTTTCTCATTACTCGGCCGCCTCAATTGTTACATCCCACCCCGGACTAATGAGAAATCCAGGGGTTTTCTCATTACTCAACTGCCGCAATTGTTACATCCCGCTCCGGACTAATGAGAAATCCAGGGGTTTTCTCATTACTCGACTGCCGCAATTGTTACATCCCACTCTGGACTAATGAGAAATCCAGGTTTTTTCTCATTAGTCGACTGCTGAAATTGTTACATCAGGCGATGACCAATGAGAAATCTGACCCGCTGCGACTTCGGATTTGTCAGCAGGTCAGACTTTTGAATATTTCTTTCCATCATTCGAATATGGATAGTTTCAGGCCCTAACACGATACATTCCGATTTATTTATCTTTTTCTTCATATGGTTTATTCCAAGAGCCAATTTCTACCAGATTCCCTTCAGGATCTGCAATATAACACGTTCTTTGCCCCCAAGGTTCCGTTGTTGGAGCCAATACTGATACTGCTCCCTTCGCTATTGCTTTTTCATATTCTAAGTCTACTTCCTCAAAAGTATCTACCCATTATTTCCTTCTTCTGAATAAAAGAAATAGTGTACCATCTTTTACAAGATATACATTACCAGCATCTTCGCTCTCTTTGATTTCAAAACTCACGGAATTTAAAATTATCGCAAACGTATTGCTTTTATACGCACATTCATGTATAATACAGATGAGACTGAGAACACTGAACCCAGAAAGGAGTTTTCGATATGGCAAAGTCAGCGAACCTTTATGCACGAATCGAGCCAGAAGTCAAAGAACAGGCGGAAACCATCCTAAATGCGCTGGGCATTCCTGCTTCCAACGCTATCACGATGTTCTATAAGCAGATTATCCTTCACAACGGTCTGCCTTTTGAAGTAAAGCTTCCGGATCATCCCCTGGATGTCAGCCGCATGACGCCAGAGCATTTAAATACAGAACTAGAAAAAGGATACGAAGATATCCAGGCGGGACGCACCCGCCCGGTTTCGGAGGTGTTTACCGATATTCGCAAGGAGTACGGCGTATGAACTATAAAGTGCGATTGACAGCACAGGCGGAGAATGACCTTCGCGACATTTTTGAATATATTGCATTTGACCTACAGTCTGTCCAAAATGCCGTAGGGCAGCTTGCCCGATTGGAACAGAGTATTGCATCTTTGGATCAGATGCCGGAAAGGTTTCGGATATACGAAAATGAACCCTGGCGAAGCCGCAACCTCCGTATTATGCCGGTGGACAATTACCTGGTATTCTACATACCTGACCACGAGGAACAAGTTGTCCACATCATGCGTGTCATGTATCGCGGACGAGATGTAAGCAGACAGCTTCATCAGCTTTCATAATTTTATATTCTGATATAAAGAGGCGAGAAATCGGCTCTTTTCTTTTGCCTGGAGAAATCCGTTTTTCCTATGTTGTTGGATAGTAAAAACGGCACGGATTGCTCCGCACCGTTTCATAGGCTATTTCATTTTGAAAGCGCCGACCTTCTTCAGATAAGTAAACCCCATCTGTATGACCTCGGCAGCAAATGATCAGGCCGCATATACAGCAGCACAGGTGCGATCTTCGGTATCATTTTTCGCCCTATTTGACAACGAGACCTTCCTGCTTTACTGTGTTCTCAGCTCCGCACCGAGTTTCTTACCCAGCTTTTTCATCACTTGGTTCGCGGCGCTCTCGATCTCCTCGGATGTCAGCGTCTTCTCCGCAGAACCAATTGTAAGACGGATGGTTACTGATTTCTTGCCGTCAGGAATCTGCTTTCCTCTATACTCGTCCACAAAACTCGCTTCTTTCACCAAAGCGCTCGCCTTCTTGGCGCCCATGATGACCTCATACATGTCGGCCCAGGCTGTGTTTGAATCAAACAGCATCGAAATATCATAATCGGTCTCCGGATATTCTGCCAAGTGCGTGAATTTATTCGTTCTGGATTTCAGCGGAACCAGCTTCGTCGCATCCAACTCGAAGAGCATGACGGACAGGTTCTTGATACCACAATCCATCGAAACCTTTTTGGCCAAGAGACCCATATCGCCGATTTTTTCTTCGCCGCGGAAGATATTCAGCCAGACGATAGAATCCGCCCAAACCGGTTTCTCCTCCTTTCGGAAGGTGAAGCCCTCCATATGCGTATACCGGGGCATGCTTTCCAAAACGCCCTTCGCCTCTCGGAAGAGCCGAGTCACATCCTTGACGCTGCTGGCAAAAGCCGCGCCAATATGCCGTTTCTGCTCCGGCAAGGACTCTGTCTCATCATAGGGTGACGTATAATTTCTATCGAAGAAGACCTCCGCCTCTTCAAAAATGGAGAAATCATGGAAGTACCGCTCATTCTTCACCACGGCTTCACATAGGTTCGGAAGCAGCGAAGAACGGATATAGGAAAGATCCGGTGCCGGCGGCGTGGAGAGCCGCAGAACCCCCTCCGTACTCTGCAGTACGGCATTCACAAACACATCGTTCATCCAGGGATAGGTATACACCTCCTGCATCCCACAGCGGATCGCCAGATATTCCTTGATATGGCGGATCAGGTCCTGATCCTTCTGATTGATCGCGCCCGTAAAGGAAGTCGTGAACGCGGTGGCCTCAAAGTTGTCGTAACCGTACAACCGAGCCACCTCTTCCATCACATCATCCTTGATGGAGATATCGCCAGTGGAACGCCAGGTGGGCGCGATGACATGCATGTTGTCGCCATCGATCTGCACGGTGAAGCCCAACAGCTCCAGCTTCTTCTGGATGACCTCATTGGATAGGCTCTTGCCTAGGCGTTTTGCGAGCCAGGTCAGACTCACGTCGATCTGCGCCCGCTCCAGCTTATTCACATACTGATCACAGAATCCTGTGACTGTAAGTTCCGGATACAGTTCCTGAAAATACTGCATTGAAAGCGCCAATGCCTGATCGCAGCGCTCCGGATCCACAGCCTTTTCGTACCGGGACGAGGCCTCCGTACGGTTATCGTAACGCAGTGCTGTTCTCCGGACGCCCGTGGATTCGAAGTTTGCGACCTCGAGAATCACCCGCTTCGTCTTCGGCAAAATAGAATCCTTCGCACCACCCATGACACCCGCCAGGGCTACCGGTCCCTCGGAATCGGTAATCACCAGATCGTCCGGACAAAGTGTGAGTTCATGTTCGTTCAGAAGCACCAGCTTCTCGCCCTCTGCGGCACGTCTCACCACGATATGATCGGTGATATTATCCGCGTCAAAGGCATGGGTAGGATTGCCCGTCGCCAGCATCACATAGTTGGTGATATCTACCAGCGCATTGATCGGACGCATACCCGCTTTCCAGATTCGATTCTGCATCTGATACGGAGACGATTTGACTTCTACGCCGGACATTTCCACGCCGATATACCGGGGACACCGCTCTGGATCCGCGATCTCAACCTTAAAATCCGACTTCACGTCCGCCTGATACGGCTTGATTTCCACCAGCGGCAGATCATACAATGCCGCAATCTCCCGAGCAATTCCATAATGCCCCCAGAGGTCCGGGCGATTCGTCATAGACTTATTATCAATTTCCAACAACACATCGTTCATATCCAGGGCATCCGCCAGAGGCGTTCCTGCCGGCACGTCAAAAGCCGACAGATCTAGGATCTCTGCCTCCTGCTCCGCGGGAAACAGATCGCCAAGCCCGATCTCATCCGACGCGCAGATCATCCCGTAGGACTCCACACCCCGCAGCTTGGAATTCTTGATCATAACCGGCTCGCCCTCTCCATGCCAACGCACCATCGCGCCGGGGCAGGATACAGCTACACGCATGCCTTCCTGCAGGTTGATTCCGCCGCAGACGATCTGCTTGCACTCGTCCTCTCCGATATCCACAGTACACACGCGCAGCTTGTCCGCGTTCGGATGCGGCTCCACCTTTTCAATTACACCGACAACCATCTTCTCAAACCGCTTAGCCAGATACTCCACATCTTCTACCTCTACAGTCGACATGGTCAAATCATACGCCAGCTTTTTCAGATCCATATCCTCCGGGATCTTCACATAATCTTTAATCCACGATAATGATAACTTCATCTTCTTCTCTCCTTATCTGAACTGCTTCAGGAATCTCAAGTCCGCACTGTGGAACAGTCTGACGTCATCCACGCCGTAGCGCATCATCACCAGTCTGTCCAGACCGATGTTCACATAGAAGCCCGTATACTCATCCGGATCAAGTCCGGCGGCTCTCAGTACATTCGGATGCGGAGAACCGCCCGGCATGACCTCGATCCATCCCACATGCTTACAGACGCTGCAGCCTTTTCCGCCGCAGACCTGGCACTGCATGTCGATCTCGAAGCCCGGCTCTACAAACGGGAAGAAGCCCGAACGCATTCTCACCGGCACATCCGTCCCGAACACCTTGCTCAGGATACTGTTAATCATGACTTTGCCCGATGTAAACGTAATGTCCTTATCCACAATCAATGCCTCGTACTGGAAGAAAGCTCTCTCATGATGGGCGTCTGTAGTCTCGTTCCGGTAAACACGCCCCGGATATACAAACCGATAGGGCGGCTTATGCGTCTGCATGTAACGGACACTTCCGCCAGTCAGATGGGGACGCAGACAAAGTTTTTCATTCGTACTTCCGCTGTCATGTCCTTCCAGCCAATAGGTATCCATGCTCTCTCTGGCCGGATGATTCGGCGGGAAATTCAGCTTATCAAAGGCATATAACTCACTGGTGATATCGTCTTCCTGGAAGATCTCGAATCCCATGGAACGGAAGGCGTCGTTCAGGTCATAACACATCTGCGTAATCGGATGAAGGCCTCCTCCTTCCGGCAGGATCCCCGGTACAGAACAGTCAAAATCCGGAGATACTTCCGATGCCTTCAACTTCAGCTCCAGCCTTTTCTCTTCAATGATTTCTGTCACCTGGTTCTTCGCCTCGTTCAAGAGTTTTCCCATTTCTGGACGCAGCGCCACTTCCAGCTTAGGAATCTCCTTCATTAGGAGACTTAAGGATCCCTGCTTTCCCACATAGGCGCTTTTTACATTCTGCAGCTCGCTCTCACTGGCTGCTGCGGCGATTCTGGTCTTTGCTTCCGATAAAATGCTTTCGATTTTATCTTTCATTATGATTCTCCTTCCTTTTCATGGGGCTATTTCCGTATATAAAAAATCGCCCCTTATAACAAGGGACGATGTGATTCGCGGTACCACCCTATTTCAGAGTATCTCTCGCCATACTCTGCACTCCTTTGTGTATTCTTTCTGCTACACCAGCATTCGGCTTACCGCCAACATGGCTTTTCACCGAAAGGCTCCCATACTGAAATTTCCAGAAGGCTCGTGCGGACTGCTTTCAGCCGGTGACACTCCGTCTCTGACTCACTGTCCCTTCTGTACTCCCATATGTTCATGGCCTGAAATCTTTATTATTCTACCATAAAGATTTTTCTTTGTCAATTGAAAATATGATTCATCATGCCTTCTCCTTACAGGAGAGTTTGTCCACTTCAATCCGATATACGGCTGTCGCCGTCAGGGCCTTTTCCTCAAAGGTATGCTCATCCCTTCCGGTAAAATGGCGCATGATCTGATTCAGCCCCTTTCGCTTCTCCTCCGGGTCTGTGATCAACGAGACGCGTCCGGTTCCGATCACACTTTTGAAATGACAGGTGGAATTGCAGGCAACTTCTTGCTGAATCTGAAGCTTGGAAGCAGCTTCCATCTCGAATCCTACGGAACCTCCCTTACACGCCAACTCATATTTGCGTCCCGCGCTGGCGCCATGAAAATACAGTGTATACCTTCCGTCTTCCCGGGAATATCCGAAGTTCACCGGAACGATATAGACTTCCCCTTCATCCACAAAACCCACGCGCAGAATCTCGCTCTGTGCGATGGCTTCCTCGATCCTGGCCGGATCCTTGACTTCTCTGTCTTTTCTTCTCATTGGTTTTCTCTCCTTTCGCGTATCTATAGAGTTAAAATCATCTCCACATGAGGGATGCCGTCCAGCATGAATTCCTCGGAACAGGGCTCAAAACCGACCTTCTCATAATATCCTACGGCATAACACTGTGCTTCTATATAAATCTGATGGACTAAGAATTTCTCCCGAACCTGTCGGATACCTTCTCTGAGCAGCTGTCCGCCTAAGCCTGTCCCATGATGGAGCGTCACTACTCGACCGATCTGCGCCACATGCTCCTCTTTATAAAATACCCGCAGATATGCGTTAATGCGTTTCCCTTCTTTCGAAAACACATGCAGACTTTCATAGTCCTTATCGTCCAAATCCTGATACACGCAGTTTTGTTCCACTACGAAAATCTCGGATCGCGTCTTGAGGATCTCGTACAGCTCTATGGTAGTCAGTTCTTCAAAATACTTCGCCTCGAATGTCATACTCGGCTCTTCCTTCCTATAATATCCTCTACTTCCTCCCGCAATGTTCTCAGATCCTGTACTGCTTGAACCGGAGAAGATGAAAAATTCTTCCATATGGCAGCCACCTTTTTAGCGTAATCTGATGGTGCCGCAGGAAACGACTCGATGCGCCATACCGCTTTTTTCTCGTTGAGGCACCATTTCTTATTCCATGCAAATAATACCTGATGGAGTGCGGATAACGCCCGAAACAGGTGCCCCGCTATGTAGCAGATATCCCCGTTTTCCACACTTGCTTCCGCCAGATCGCAGGAAAAGCCGGCTTCAAAGGAAAAGAACTGTATCAACGACGTCTGCAGGGCCTTAGGATAATCCTCCGCAAGCCGCTTCATTTCCGCGAAATCCTGGGTTGCCGCATAAAGCACCCGAGAAGACGCTAATTCTCCGCGATACATGATATCGAGATACGCATGCGGGTGTCCCGTCTGATAGTGCGCACTGAAATGCCCCTCGTCCGAGGTTCCGAGAATATCTCGCACCCTGGCGCAGTCCCGAAAAATCAGGTCCACCGAAACGCCCTCTATCGTCAGCCAACCACCGCAATTGACCCAACGCCCCCATTCCCCTTCGCGACAAATCAGGTCATGTCGATGCGTATCATCCAGACGACTCGCGATACGATTCAAATCCTCATAATGGAATCCATCATAATAAATGCCTATGTCTATATCCGAATGTTCATCTGCCGTCCCCGTGGCTCTGGATCCCCCTAAAACGATCCCTTGAATAAAGGAGCAAGTCCGTAATTCTACCACCACCTTCTGCAGAATCTTATTTACAGTCATACTGGTCTCCTCTGTCATGTCGTTTTCCAGGGAGAAAGCCATGCTTCAACCCGATCATGAGAATCTGCCGCCTCGGCGCCATGAATCGATAATCCGCTTTCCACCTCAGCTCCCTTACAAATCTTCTGAATATCTCTCTCACTGTTTCCCATACCACTGCCCTCATTGGTACAAAACGGCAGGACTCGTTTTCCAGCCCAATCGTAATGTTCCAGAAAAGTAAACATGGCCATGGGCATGGTTCCACACCAGTTGGGGAACCCCAGTATAATAGTATCATAATCATGGAGTGTATCCAGATATCGCTTGAGTTCTGGCCTTGCATTTACTCGCAACTCTGACACCGCTTCTTTGACACAGGCATGATAGTCCTCCGCATATGGTTTGACAGTTTCTACTTGAAATAGCTCGCCCCCCGTCATTGCCGCTATCATTTCCGCCACTACTTCGGTATTGCCCTTTGCAATGTTTTTAATGTTTCCGTTCCAGTAATTCTCTCCCTTGCGAGAAAAATAGACAACTAATATACGACTCATTTTACAGTTCTCCTTTCTACAGAAAAAGCAGCCGCACAACGCTCCCCCTGTTTGAAAAAATCCTATTACTACCCTTTCCCTCCATCTTTGGTATCACAGATATATAGTCCATCCCCGCACTCGTTTTTTCATGCCCTCTACATCAAGAACCCCCATCGCAAATCCCTTGCGAACCAACTCCTCCGGCACATATTCGTCGTATTTTTCAAAAACCGGGACTTCTTTCGGATAGACAAGTTCCATCGGATCCCACTCTTTTTCCACCTCTTCCGTCACCACCCGATAGAACTCCTCTTCGCTGGCCTTCATGGTGAACTGCAGATAATAGGGCCTGGAAGGGCTTACCCCCCGTAGTCCCAGCCGCCCGGCACAGCGGATCTTCAAAAAACGTTCCAGGGCCAGAAACGCGTAGCTTCCCAGCCAGGGAAAAAGCGCCCACATATGGCCGCCTAGGGAAACTAACGGATGATTTTCCATCTCGGATCTCTGGAATGTTTCTCTCGCTTCCCGCAGTCTGCATACCGCATGCCGCATCAGATACGGATAGTGTTTCTGTTCCTGTAAAACCGTATACATGCGTTCCAAAATACGTGTATGGATGTCGCCGGGGACATCTCCAAAATAGGCCGGAATATTCCCCTTGACCAGCGTACAGTACACTTCCCGTTTCTTATGGTCCACTTCCTCCACAACCCATACCCTGCCGGCAATCGCAATCTTATCCCCTACTGGGGGCGGTTTGACAATCGTCCCCAACTCCTCTGAACCGGAACGCACTGCATATTCGATATTCTCCTGAAATACCGCGTAAAATTTATAGTTATTGACGATCCGTTCTCCAGTTAGGCCCACAATCAGGCCGCCATTCTCCGTCCGGTTGATATGATCGATTTCTAAAAGATGCAGCAGCAGCGCGCGGTAGTCCTCCTGCGAGATTCTGTGAAAACAGGCCAACGACAACACCCGGGACGCCAGTTCGCCAGGACTCATCTCCCCGCAGGAAGCCAGCGTACTCATGGTCTGATGATACAGCAGGCTGTAGGGAAGACGATCCGTCTTCGGAGGCTCTACAAAGCGTTCTTCCAGATAAAGCTGCACTAAAGCAACTCCCTGTATCAGACGCCAGGGGATCATCTCCGGAAACAGGGCTCTTGGCTCTGGATGATCTTCCCGCATGACAAACCACATCTCCGAGGGATTGCCCCGCCGGCCGGTTCTGCCCATACGCTGCAGGAAACCGGAAACTGTGAAGGGGGCATCGATCTGAAACGCCCTTTCCAGCTTTCCGATATCAATGCCCAGCTCCAGAGTCGCCGTGGCACAGACAGACAGGAAAGAATCCTCGTCCTTCATCTCGTCTTCCGCACTCTCCCGATACGACGCCGAAAGATTGCCATGGTGGATCAGAAAACGATCCGGCTCATGATTCACCTCACAATACTGCCGCAGGCTCTGGCAGACCGCCTCGCACTCCTCGCGGGAGTTCGTGAAGATCAGACATTTCTTCCCCCGTGTATGCTCAAAAATATATCCGATCCCCGGATCAGCTGCCTTCGGCGCGGTATCGGTCGCCGCCTCCTGAGGAGGTGTCTCCGGTACGTCCTGCTGATCCTCATCCGCCTGCGGCGCCGTATTGAAGAAATGCTCCATAGACAGCCGCCATGTCTCCTTCCCGCCATCAAAAGCAGGGATCACCGTCCGCCGTCCACTGCCTGCCGCTAAAATACGGCCTGCCTCTTCCGGATTGCCGATCGTCGCCGAGAGACCGATTCTCCTGGGATGACACCCCGCTAGTCGGCTAAGCCGTTCGATCAGACAAAAGGTCTGCATCCCCCTGTCTCCCCGCAGCAGCGAGTGAATCTCATCAATGACTATAAAACGCAGGTCGCCGAACAGACAGGGAATCTCCATATGTTTGTTAATCATCAGCGATTCCAGTGACTCCGGCGTGATCTGTAGAATCCCTGCAGGCTTTCTCAGGAGTTTTCTCTTCTGTGTTTGTGTCGCGTCCCCATGCCATTTTGTCACCGGAATACCGGCCTCTTCGCACAGTTCTGTTAGCCGGCCAAACTGATCGTTGATGAGCGCCTTCAGCGGCGCAATATACAGCGCCCCCACACTGCGCGGCGGCTCCTCATCCATCAGTGTCAAGATGGGGAAAAACGCGGCCTCCGTCTTTCCAGACGCCGTCGAAGCAGCGATCAGCACGTTATCCTCCGTACCGAAGATCGCTTCTCCCGCGGCATTCTGTACTCCCCGCAGCGCCTGCCATCCGGAACGATAGATATAATCCTGAATGAAAGGAGAAAATCTTTCAAATACGTTCATAATGTAAACTCCACATAGTCCTTCCCCGTCTCATCCGACACGGCTTCCGACTTCGCATAGGTAAATTCCTCCGACTGCAGCAGTTCTTCTATATTCATACCCGGATTCTGATACAGCAGATCCAGGACTTCGATAAAGTCCCGAATCACCTCTCGCGGCGTAATGTTCTGATCCGCACCGATCCTTCCGTATTCCAGCTGGATGAACCGTACAAGGTCCGCACTGCCAAGCTGCCTTGGATATCCGTACAGATCCGCATGTATGTCGGATAGCTTTTCACAAAGTACCATCATCTCTTCCGGCGTCAGTGGCTCCAGACGAATCACGGGCGCCAGAAGATCCCGCGCTCCCGGTTTGGAAAACTTACCCTCTGCGAGTCTGGAACGCAGGGCCTCGTAGCTGTAGATTCCCCGCCTCTTGTCTTCCACCGCCTGCGGTGTGGCCCCCATGATGACTCCCAGATACCGTGCTTTGCCCTGCAGCGTATCGTTATACATTGTCAGCAGTTTTTCATAGTTGTACTGCCGTGTAATCGCATGCGGAATCTTATAGATATTGACCAGTTCATCGATCATGAGCATCATCCCGGTATAGCCTGCCAGCCGGAAGAACACGGCAAAGATCTTCAAATAATCATACCAGTCATCATCCGTGATAATGATATTGACTCCGAGCGCTTCCTTCGCTTCTCTCTTCAGCGCATATTCGCCGCGGAACCAGCGCACGATCTTGGCTTTCGTCTCCTCATCATCCTCTATATACGCATGATAATACAGAGATAAGAGGCGTGCGAACTCAAATCCATGCACCAGCTCGCTGATCGCCGAGGTCACGGCATAAATCTTCTGATCCACGGTCTTAGTCAATGCCGGATCTCCCGGCATCAGCCCCGTCTCCTGCACCGCCTCTGTCTGCACACTGTTAATCCAGCGATCCAGTACCAGTGTCAAGGCGCCGCCTTCTGGCTTTGTCTTCGTCGAAAGATTGCTGATCAGCTCCCGGTATGTCGCCAATCCCTGTCCTCTTGTTCCCTGCAGCCTTCGTTCCGGAGAAAGATCCGCATCGGCCACGATGAATCCTCTATCCATGACGTAATTGCGAAGCGTCTGGATTAAAAAGCTCTTACCGGCGCCATACCGGCCTACAATAAATCGGAAGGATGCGCCACCCTCTGCAATAATATCCACATCATGCAGCAGGGCCTCAATCTCATTTTTTCTTCCCACGGTGATATAGGGCAAGCCAATTCTGGGGACTACACCGCCCTTTAAGGAATTCAGAATCGTTTGCGCAATTCTCTTCGGTACTTTTTTATCGCGATCGCTCATCTATCTTAACCTCCCAATAACTGCAGGACTTCCTCCCGATACTCCTCCACCACCGAGATGGTATGTCCATCCCATTCTAAAATACTGTCTCCGATCTCATCCATGAGGGCCTCATTCACCGTATCCGTGATGATAGAGGGCATGAGATGATGACTCTTTATCATGTTCTCTACGGGCTTTCCCGCCAGAAGATCCCGCAGGATCCGGCTATGCAACGCGTCCAATCCGGCAATCGGTCCCTCCGGCGTTTCGACTGACTCTGGCTCCAGCACCTCTACCGTCTCCCGCACTTCTACCGGTACCTCGTCCAGTTCTTCCTCTGTCAGAAGGCTATCTCTAGTCCTCCAGGCATCCTGCCGAATGCCAGGAAGACGCGAGAGATCGATCTGAATCTTCGGTCTGGCGGCTTCTTTCTCCCGACGCCTGTCTTCTTCCAACACTGCCTCCACATAGGGCGTTACCCAGGCCTCCTTCTGTCGCTTACGGAGTTTATATCCCGCTTTCAGATATTCCCGCAGCCCTCTTTCAGTCTCATGCAGAAAGGCCTGAAAACAATCCCGATCAAAAAAAAGCTTATCAAACCGCTTTTCAAACCAGAGCCCCTCCGCGCAGCAATAGATTCTGCACTCATCCAGCGCGTATTCCACATCCGGATGTCTTTGCTTTTCCCAGTATACTGCATTCGCCAGTGGATACCATCGAAAAGATCTTTCCTTACCAAAGCAAGTCGTGAAGAAGTCTTTCTTTCCTGAACGAAAATGCTCCGCCACATATCGCCATACGGCCGCTAATAATCGCACGCCGCGTGCCTCGTCCTGCAGGAAAATCGGAGAGGCATTTAGGTTGTCTTTTGAAAAAATATGCAGCGCAGAAACGATCTCCTCGTCCGTGGCCTTCTGTGGGCACATAAGCGTCTTGATCGCCCGATCCATCTCCAGCATGCCGGGATCCGCATACTCTCTGGCCAGCTCGGGAGGCAAGTTCTTTAGCACCGCATATTCCAGCATCCAGCGATGCAGATTCTGACGCATGTTCTCGTCTCCTAGCCCCGTATCCAGGAATCCTTGCTCAAACTCCCGCATCTTCTGCAGGCTCTCCTCCGGAGAGGATGTCCCGATCCCATTCAACAGTTCATATATATAAATGTAGGCTAACGACAGGGCGATCGGCTGAAATTCTCCTCTCCTCACATGGGTCCGCCAGGTAAAATATCCGCGCAGCATCCTGAGATTCAGATCCTGATAGGTCGGAAAATAACACCGAAAGGATCCTGTCCAGGGCGCGTCGTCCTCATAATCTTCCATGAACTTGCCCTGCAGATAGAATTTCTCATTCTTCGTCAGCGGAAGAGCATTCTCGTATTGGAACATCCTCCGCATCTTTAGAATCTTCTCTGGAATATCCGGCGCTGTCAAGGACATTTGTTCACCCACATCTGGCATCCTCGTATCTGGACAGACTATGGTCTCTTGCCTCGGCGCTGTTTCCAGCGTGATCGTAAACCCCTGGCTTTCTTCTCCATAAACAGCGCGATCAAACAATCGAAATATCACATTCGGTTCAGTATATGCCTCCATGACAACACCGACCCATTTCTCCCCCTTCATCCGAAAAGGTTGGGTCAGATACGGTTTATCTGATTCATCACGGCTCAACCAGCCGCATTTAATATCGCACCGCTGTATCTCTGTCCCGGTATCCGTATCCCATTGGCGCATCAAAAACGCTACCCATTTCCCCGTATGCGGATCGCTTAAAACGGAAACGTAAGGAAAATCGGCCCATTTATGCTCTTCCTGAATATGGAATTTCCTCTTGGCATACGCCGTCAACTCTGAAAGTTCCAATGTGCCACCTCCCTTGCTCCTATGCCATCCCACTCGGAAAGCTCTTACTTAAAAATTATACTATACCTCCGCGCAAAAGACAAGCGCCATCCCCCAAGAATGCCTCTCCCACGGTTTACAAAACAGACAAGAAACTGCCGCGGCTGCGACTGGAATCGCCTGCGCGGCAGTTTCTCTGCTTACTCGTGGGTTACCACGATCATCAACGATTTCCGCTGGCTCGGATTCGGCTCTTCGAGCTTTCCGTTATGAAGGAGTACCAGAAGACAATGCAGTAAGAACCAGCCGTCGGATTGAAATACGGACTGCAATTCATATTCTTTCACTTTTTTCAGATGTGTGGGAACAGACTGCATCACCCGCTCCGCATAAGAAGCCAATAGTGCCACAAATTCATCCCTGTGCCTTTCTCTAGCGTGGTTGCCGACCGCAAGCAATCGATCCTGTACCTCCTTGGTGGCCAAAACGAGAATCGACCACACGGCCCGGAAAGAACCATCCTGCCCTTCGTTTATCTTCACACAGCCGTGTTCTGACAACCATGCGTATTCTTCTTTTGTAAGTGGTTCTGTCTGCTCTTTCTCATAAAGAGAGAGAATTTGTCTGGCTTCCTCTTCGTACCGGAAATCACGTGGCACTTCACGGCCGGACCAGTCGCTATCGATCTTCCAAAGTATTCTTTTTCCGTCATTACGCCATATAGGACCGTACCAGTGTTCCATATGGGTATACTCTTCCGGAGGTTTCGCGTCATTGGAAAGGACCGATGCCCGAAAGATATTGTGTGCACCGTCGGGTCGCACTATCGCCACCTCTTCCCAGGAGATGCTATTCTCTCTTTGTTTTTCCCCCGATCTGGCGGCAATATAGGGAATAAGAGTCCATAGGAGAAAATTATAATCCCGTCGGGATGGCCGGATAGGCGCTGAAAGACAACCTGCCTGGCCGCATCGGATATCCGGATCCTCCAGAATTCCAGAGGATATCAGTTCCTCGTACACATCGTTTGCAAAAAGTTCCGCAGCCTGTTTATACATCTCATTCTGCAGGTTGAGCAGCTCCGTGCTCATTTCTTCGATGATAAAATTGGCGATGTATTTGTCCTTCTCCATTCGCAGGAATCCGTACTGTTCTAGAAACTCTGCTTCGTTTTCCACGTATACCGGGGAGACGCCCAGATCTTCCGCTATTTCATTCACGGTCTTTTTCGTATTCCGTACACAGTAACAGATATTCTGGGACAGGGCAGATCGAAAGAATTCATCCAAACTTTTTGTACCCACAGCGCCGGTGATCCCATAGGAATGAAACTGGATCGGATGAAACTTAAGTTCGCTTGCTTTTCTCATAGTGTCCATACCTCGCTTCAATTCTTTTTTCGCCTCAAATAAATGCCATTTGACAGTTCCCAGAGGAATCCCCAGCTGCTGTGCTATCTCCGTCTGCTTCCGATTTTCAAAGTAATAGGCAATCACAATTTTCCTTTGCATCTTAGAAAGATAGGCAATCTCGCTCTGAAGACGACGCAGGATCTCTGTTTGCTCTATCTCATTCTCCTCTGCAGAAGGAGCCTCGAGCCATTCTGCGGCTTCCTCTATGGAGATTCCCACCATACTCTTCGCAGCATCCCGATAATAATTGCTGAGCGTATTATGCGCAACCGTCCAGATAAACTTCCCCATGTCTCGGATATCTTCTCTTATGAGAAACGCCCGAAACGCTCTCGCCAGAATTTCCTGCGACAGATCCTCCGCATCCTGAACATTCTTGCATTTTTTCAGGGCAAACCCAAATATGGGCTTCAGATAACTGGTTATGATCCTCTCTACATCCTGTCTGTTCATTCATTAGCACCTCTTTTGAAAGCTTTCACCTATATAGACACACAAGTTCGAAAAGGTTGGTACTTTTTTTGAAATGGAAAAGGCAGAGAGACTGTGTACGCCTCTCTGCCTCATTTTCGATTACTTTGTCAACACCGCTGTTTCCTCTATCCACTCTCTCACAGTTTCAATCGAGGTCCCGGCCGCCTTGGCAATCTGCTCCATGGGAATTCCCATGGAAGATAGCTTGATCGCCATTTTCTTTCGTTCTTCTTCACGGCCTTCTTCACGGCCTTCTTCATATAGAAAATGTCCTCTGTTGCTCATGATGACTGCCTCCTTTTCCATAGTCTCATTCATCTTCATACCAAATTCCTCATTTAAAATCCTTTTCTTTTCTTCTATATCCTGAGATGAGAACAATGTCCCCAAAAACTTTATAATTCCTGTATAATTCTGATCTTTTTGTCTTCCCAGGCCAATCATTATAACATGGAGTAAATCATATTCATCTTTCTGATACTCCGCCGTCCCAATCCGTGGATTTTCTGTCATTGCAAAATCTGTAACCGTATTTCGCTGCGATGCATTAGGAACATGGTGAATCCAAATGGAATATACTTTTTTAATCTTATTGTACTCAGACTTGATAAACTCGACTCCATACTGCGAAGAAATCATTCTACATGCGTAATACACCGCTCTTTTCATGAGGGATTGTTCGTGGTAATTTTGAAACTCCACATTGATAATAACCTCTATCTTTTGATCTCCAGGAACAGCCGCATAAAACCGAATATCATAACTGACTGTTCCTTCATTTATACTCTTATCTTCTGTATTGGTTCCTCGGATCAATGGCGTCGCATTGGTTTCATCCCGATGTACCGGTACAGTTCCCACTTGTGGATTTTCGATGCACGCAATGATCTCATCCAAAGACTGCTCTCCATATTCCTCAATACAACTCTTCGTCACACCCTTTTTATCATATCATGTTTCGCTCATGAATGCAATCCTTCTTCTGTTCTTCGAGCTGACTTTTTACAAAGTAGAGGCACCGGACTTACTGCAGAAGGACAGATCAACCACATCCGAAAAAACAATGCCTGACATTTCCAACGCGGTGCCAACTACCACTCTCCGAGACTATGAGTTTGCTTACTGCATAATATTAGATTCCCATAAAATGGATCCCGGCGTCGTATCATCCAGAGGCATTTCTATCGTATATTGCAACGGTTTATTGTAGAGAGTGTAAAAAATATATTCCCGATTCCCTCCTAAAAAGAGTCTTGCATAAGACTCTGCATCCTCTATCCCCGCCACATCAAACGCCCTTTGACATATCTCGTTTCCTGAAAAATCTTTTGCGTATAGTGTCATATGCATCTCTTCGTCCCACGCCGCTGTAAGGAAGACTTGATCCGCAACCTGCACCCATTGATAATTCAAGTCCTCCAATTCGAAACATGGCTCCAGCGTGGATGTTTCAAGACTATACTGATATAATCCTATCTTTCTGTTGTTCTCCTGATCTGATACGGATATGGACGAGAGATAGATGCGATCTGTAACCCAGATGTTCGCAAAACCTGTGGACAGATTCTCCTCAGTAAAGAGTAACGTCAATTCATTCTCCTCGATACTCCATCGATATATATCGAGCCGTATTCCGTCTTCCTCATATAAACACACCATGATATACAACGCGTTATGCGCTGCTTTTACATCCAGATTGATCCCTCCACTGCTCTCTACCTCCAAGATATCCAGCCATTCCTCTGAGGAATCCAGTCTCGTAGCCTGTATCACCGCTTTCCGCTTCGGTTCTCCCTCCGATATATCCCCGCTGGTTCCCGCCATAAACAGCATGTTCTGATATACATGGACAATCGAATTCCCAGATGTCTCATTTTTAAGAGACACATCGACCGTTTTTATCCTTCTGCGATTATTTCCATCTAAGTCTATACTCCATATCGCGGAATCCAAGCCATTGTCTGTAAGTTGATCTCCTATCCAGTAAATCCGTTCATTATAAATGCAAAAGCCTCGCGCGTCGATTCCCGCAAATGCATTACATTCCGCATCATTATGTTCACATTCGGATTTGCCGCATAAAACGCCACTCACACGACTTTTTTTATCCATAAACTGAATGTACTGTATGTCTCCAGAACCCACACCATAATAAGCCTCCTCTGTTTCGCACATTCTCGAACTCGGAAAGCAGAAGGTGTTATCCGAAACTTCTGCTTCATAAGAAGCTCCTGTCTTCGCAGATTCATCTGCGCATGAAATCACGAAAAGACAGCATATCATGCAAAGTAAAAGAAAGTATTGTTTCATGAGAATCACCTCAAATCACGTGTTCTTGAATTTAGTTTCCCACTTCACCTATCTCCCAAAATTGAATAAGATATGAGACTATCTTATCTAATAATTATATCGTAATATCAAGCAAAGTTGCTCCGTGACCATTTTATTGTCTATCCAAAGCATCCTAGAATGCAACCGCCGTCAGCGTGATGTCAAAGCGTCTCAAATAGGAAGCATTTTCTTGACAAAAAGTATGTATCGCGATGATATTGTCAAGATTAGTTGACA
>DBQQ01000021.1 GCA_002305315.1 Clostridiales bacterium UBA1390 | reverse complement strand
GCGAATTTCATTGTCAAAAAAGAAGGGGGGCGTATAAAACACCCAGCCATGAGCTCTGAAATGGAAGGTTTTTCCGGATTTATACGCTGACAGCGGATTTCATTGTCAAAAAGGAAGGGGTAGCGTATAAAACATCATGTGGAGAGTCTCGAGGTGGAAGATTCTTCCAAATTTATACGCTAATGGCGAATTTCATTGTCAAAAAGGAAGGGGTAGCGCACAAAACACCCAGCCATGAGCTCTGAAATGGAAATTTTCTCCAGATTTATACGCTAACGGGCGAGTTTCATTGTCAAAAAGGAGCGGTGGCGTATAAATTAACCTGCTGCGCGGTTTGGAATGGAAGCCTCTTCCAAATTTATACGCTAACGGCGAGTTTCACTACTCAAAAATAAGCCGCAGCGTACAAAACCCACGCCGCGAGTCTCAAAATGTAGGAATAGATTTATACGCTAACGGAGAGGCTTTTCCTATCTTGCGTATAATGAAGAATCTGTGATACAATAGACGTGACACAATTGCCGCCTCGCACAGAGTAGTCGGATCGCGCTGTTGCGATTGTGAGAGATCATACTGAAGAAGAAGGATATGATGGGGATATCGAGAAAGGGGTAGAGCATGTTTGATATCAAAGAAGAACTGAAAAAGCTTCCTCACCAGCCGGGTGTATATATTATGAAGGATGGCGATATGATTTTATATGTAGGAAAAGCGGTGGATCTGCATAACAGAGTACGGCAGTATTTTCAAAGCAGTCGGGGGAAATCTCCAAAGATTCTCAAGATGATCAGTCGCATTCAGGAATTTGAGTATATTGTTACATCGACGGAAACAGAAGCGCTGGTTTTGGAAAATAATCTGATTAAGCTGCACCGTCCCCCTTACAATACGATGCTAAAGGATGACAAACAGTATCCGTATATTAAAGCGACGATACAGGAAGCATATCCTAGGATTTTCAGCACGCGGACGATGAAGCGGGACGGCGCCCGATATTTTGGGCCATATACAAATGTAGGGGCGGTACGGGAAACGTTGGAGCTTATGACGTCTATCTTTCAATTGCGGAGCTGTCATAGAAACTTGCCAAAGGATATCGGTAAGGAACGTCCTTGTTTGAATTATCATATACATCGTTGTATGGGCCCTTGTACAGGAAAAGTTTCGCAGGAGGAATATGGAGCAGCTGTTCAGAAAGCAGTGGCCTTTTTGGAGGGAAAATACAAAGAGGTGCAGCAGGACCTGGAAAAAAACATGAGAGAAGCCGCGGAGAACATGGATTTTGAAAGAGCCGCCGTCATACGGGATCAGCTGCAGAATATTAAGACGTTGATGGATCGGCAGATTATGGAGGATGCGGGGTCCGAGGAGGATCGGGACGTCATTGCGTATGCCGCTTTTGAAGGCCGGGCTCTGGTACAGGCATTCTTTATTCGGAAGGGAAAACTGATCGGCAGGGAGCATTTCTTCATGCAGACGGGGGCGGAAGAGAATGGTTCGGAACTGATTCGCGCTTTCATAGGACAGTTTTATTCGGGAACTCCCTATATTCCGCGGCAAATCCTGGTCATGGCGGAGCCGGAAGACCGGGAGGCGCTGGAGAAATGGCTGAGTGAGAAGGCTGGCCATAGAGTATATATCCACATGCCGCAGAGGGGGGAAAAGTGGAATCTGTTAGAGCTAGCGAGAAAGAATGCCCAGCTGACGCTGAATCAGTTCGGAGAGAGAATGCGTCAGGAGGAAAAGCGTACACAGGGGGCTATGCAGGATCTGGTCCGGCTTTTGGGAATCGAGGATGAGGAGATGCCGCCCAGTCGCATCGAGGCTTACGATATATCCAATACCTATGGGTTTCTATCCGTCGGATCCATGGTAGTATTTGAGAATGGAAGGCCATTAAAGAATGATTATCGTAAGTTCCGGATTCAGACCGTATACGGAGCGAATGATTATGCCAGTATGCAGGAAGTGCTGCGTCGACGTTTTTCGCATGCCTTTCAGGAATTGAAGGAAAGACAGGAGGCGGGAAAGGACATTGCGTTGGGAAAGTTCACGCATCTGCCGGATCTGATCCTCATGGATGGAGGCAAGGGCCAGGTGCATGTGGCGGAAGAGGTGCTGCGGGAGTTTGAACTGGATATTCCCGTCGCGGGGATGGTCAAGGATGATCGGCACAGAACCAGAGGATTATACTATCATGATCAGGAAGTGGATCTCGCAGGGCATGATGAGGTGTTTCATCTGGTGACTCGGATTCAGGACGAGGCACATCGTTTTGCGATCACGTACCATAAAAAGCTGCGAGCAGAAGATCAGATTCAGTCGGTTTTGGAACAGATCCCCGGGATTGGTCCAGCGAGGAGAAAGGCGTTGATATCCGCCTTTGGTTCTGTAGAAGCCATTCAGAACAAAGAAGAGGAGGAACTGGCACAGGTGGCGGGTATGACAGCGGCAAGTGCCAGAGCCGTATATGAATTTTTTCATAAGAATCCAGAGGAAGCTTGATTTTGTGATTCAAATAGTGTAATATTAGAAGGGTATTGGAGAAAATCCACAGAGGAGGTTGCAATGTTAAGAGCAATTAATGTTATTTTGCATCTCGTGTGGGATCTACTCTGCAATTGTCGCAAGGCAAAGCAGTATGCGCAGTTGCCACTTCCACAGCGTTGGAACGAGAGTCTGCTGATTCTGCAGAGACTGGCGAAGAATTTGATGACCCATACGGGGGCTCGAGTGATTTATCATGGACTGGAGAATATTCCGGAAGATCGGAATGTGTTCTTCGTTGCCAATCATCAGAGCTATTTTGATATTCCGATTCTGTTGGATGTGATGGACCGGGGAACTGCATTTGTCGCGAAGGAATCCCTGGGAAAGGTTCCTATGCTGCGGCAGTGGATGGAGAACCTGGGCTGTCTGTTCATTGACCGGGATGATATCAAACAGTCTGTGCGGGTGATTCGGACAGCTGCAGAACAAATGCAGCAGGGTCTTAATATGGTGATTTTTCCAGAGGGAACCCGCAGCAGAGGAGGAGCTACACACGAGTTTAAGAGGGGCAGTGTAAAGCCCGCATTTCTTGCGAAGGTGCCAGTTGTGCCGGTTTGTATCGACGGGGCCTATAAGATTTTTGAGGGCAATAAGGGATTGCGAGTGAAGCCGGCGGAGGTACATGTGTATTTTGGAAAACCCGTGGATACTGCACAGATGAGTAAGGCAGAACAGCGGGAGTTTTCCGGACATATGGAAGAGCTGATTTTTCAACAGAAGGATATAATCAAGTAAAAGAGAGGATGAATATAGGTTGGACCAATTACCCTCACAAATAGGGGTACAATTTGTGCTGGTACTGATCTTTGCGCTGATGGCCGGCACGGAAGCCGCATTGGGAGCGGTAGATAAGACAGAACTGGAGCAGGAAAAAGAAAAGCGAGGCATGATCGCTCGAATTGTCGGAAGATGGTGGAATCATTATCATATAACGCTGCACGCACTGCGTCTGGGACAGGTAGCAAGCCTATCCCTGGGCGCATTGTTGCTCTCATTTTACGTGGGACCGCAGCTGTCTCAGGGAATGATGGATGGCGGTATGTTACCGGGAATAGCCCATTTCTTGAGTCTGCTTATTTTGCTGTGTATTCTGGTGCTGGCGTATGGATGGATCGGGTGGTTGCTAGTAAGACGCTGGGCGATGCACAAAGAATGGCGTTTTTTGAGATTGACGGCGGTTATTACCAATCTGCTGCAATGGATCTTTCGTCCATTCTCCTTCGTGCTTTCTGCGGCAGCGGATGGGATCCTCAAGCTCTGCGACATCCAGGATGTGGAAAAGGCAGAAGACGTAACGGAAGACGAGATTCGGGCGATGGTGGATCTGGGTTCAGAAAATGGTTCGATTGATCAGCAGGAGCGTACAGTCATCAACAATGTGCTGGAACTAGAAAACAAGACTGCGGAAGACGCCATGACGCATCGTACGGATATGCAGGTGCTTTGGATGGATGATTCCATAGAAGATTGGCTGGAACAGATAGAACAGGCGAGTCATACTCGATTGCCGGTATGCGGCAAGGACGTGGATGATGTGGTGGGGACACTATTTGTGAAGGATTTTTACATCGCATTGCGGCGTGGTATAAGAAAGGTAGAGGAAATTCGCCCGTATTTGCGGGAACCTTATTACGTGCCGGAATCGGTGAAGATCGATACGCTGCTTCGAGATATGCAGAAGTCACATCATCATTTTGCGATTGTGATTGACGAGTATGGCGGAGTGAGCGGAATTTTAACGATTCACGATCTGTTGGAAAAGCTAGTCGGTGAAATCGGAGACGGCTGGAGTGAAAACGAGAAGGTAGAACCTAACATTATTCACGTAGATAAGGAAACCTGGAGGATCCAAGGAACTACTCCGCTGGAGGATGTGGAGAAGGCACTGGAGATCGAACTGCCAGATGAAGATTACGATACACTGGGCGGCATGATTTTTGATGCGTTGGGCGGCATTCCGGATGATGGAGCCAATCTCGGCCCATATACTGTGGCAGGTTTGCAGATATATATAGAAACGATCCAGGCACATCGGATCGAGTGGGCCCGAGTGCGGAGATTCAATCCGACGGTGAAAGAAGCGGAAACAAAGGGTCAGGAGGATTCCTGACCCTTCTCGTTTCCGAAGGATTTTACACGGATGAAGATCCTTTTCTTGACAGATAATGAATTATAGGGTAGAATAAATCTGTTATGACCCATTTAGAGAAAATCGTCTTATGAGATGAAGGCAAGCTAGGAGATAGACATGGATAAAAAGAATGTATGGATTGCCGGAGGGATCATTGCAGTGCTGTTTATCTTTATTCTGATATTCGGCATCAATGAGATTCGAGGCATTGTAGATATGGTGTTTGTGACGACGGATCATGTTCTTCCGGAAACTGAGGATGCGGAGGATGTAATTGTTCTGTCTTCCGAAGGGTATTCTACGGATAGTGAAGACTTTAAGGTGTTTAGTGGAAAGCTTTATGTGTCTTTAGATTATGTGAATACGCATTATGCCGGCGACCGTTTCTTTTTAGATCAGGCATCGAATATGGTCATCTATACCAATTCTACGCAGATCTTGAACTGTACCATTGGACAGAGTTATGATTTGGCGGGGAGCGGCAATATGGGAGGCAGTGCGACCTTCCTGTTTGTAGAAAATCCTGTATCAGAAGAGAGTTCAGAGGATAGCGAGAGTGTGTTAGTGCCTGTGAGTGAATCTTCTTCAGAGGAATCCTCGGAAGAGACGGCAGAAGAAGTGCTGCCAGAGGGAACAGCTTATATTTTAGCCGATCAGGTAACGGATCTTTACGGAGTCGAGTTCCGGTTTTCTTTGGAAACGCAGGATTTGATCCTGCAGGAAGAGATGACTCGTTATGTAACAGTACAGGATCCAGGGTATACAGTATATTTGAAGGCATATCCAGAGGAGGGAGCCCCGCTTCTGACAGTTTTCGGGATGGATGATGGTTATCAGGTGTATCGAGAACTGGCGGCCGGAGAGACTTTATATGTGTATGGCGAAGACGGAAATTATTACCAGGTGGCAGATGAGAGCGGCATACTGGGGTATGTTGCGAAAGATGCCGTGGGAGAAGTACAGTACCAAGAAGAGACGACGATAGTGTTGGACAGCTATGAGATGCCGGAGGAGCTGCGGTTAGATAGCCGAATCTCGGTCATCTGGGATTATTATTCCACGGGAAATGGGTACTTCGATGATTCGGTTGTGGAAAGCTATGCGGGCGCGGAAGATGCGCTGACTGTTTTAGCGCCAATCTGGCTGCATGTATGGGAGGATGATGAGGGCAATCCCATGATTCAGAATTCCATCAATCAGGAATATATCGATTGGGCACATCAGCAGGGATATAAGGTTTGGGTCACATTGGAAAATGTGGACAATACGTTTGAGGATATTGATGAAAAACTGTATGAGCTGCTTTCCAATACGGAGACGCGGCAGGCGCTGGTGCAGCAGATGTTGCAGTGGTACCAGGAATATGGTTTTGACGGCTTGAATGTGGACTTGGAGGACCTGGAAGATCGGGTTGGACCTTACTTTGTGCAGTTTATGCGGGAACTTTCAGCGGTGCTGCGTCCAGCGGGCTGCATGCTGACTGTGGATCTGGGGGTTCCTTCAGAGTGGACAGCTTTCTACGATCGGGAAACCATGGGACGAGTCTGCGACTATGTGTGCCTGATGGCTTATGATGAGCATTATGCAGGAGATACGACAGCAGGCAGTGTCGCCTCGTATCCCTGGGTTTTAAATGGCGTGAAGAATTCTTTGACAGAAGGAATCGATGCGAGCAAGTTGGTACTGTGTATGCCGCTCTATACTCGTTTTTGGATTTTAGACAGCAGCGGAGAGGTGATGACGGATCGTACCGATACTGTGCCCATGCAGCAAGCCTGGGATACGGTGACTGAGAACTGGGGGGTGGAGCCCCAGTGGGACGATAGCACGGGACAGTATTACGCTGAGACGGTATATAGTGATGGAAGCCGGGTTCAGGTATGGCTGGAAGATGTGCGTTCCATGCAGATGCGGATCGATTTGGCAGCAGAACAGAACCTGGGCGGCGTAGCCATGTGGTATAAAGGGTGGGAAACGACGGAGATTCTGGATGCGGTGGCCAGCTATCTTGATGGTGGACAGTAATTACAGACCGGGTCCTTAGGGGCCCGGTCTTATGCATAAGGAGATGAGAGATATGGAAGAAAAAAAGAAGGGACTTTATGAAACGCAGGAAGAGATGGAGAAGTATATTCTGGCAGCGGTAGAGGAGGACGGAGGAGAAATCGACGCAGAACAATCACTGGATGAGCTTTCGGATCTCCTCTGGACGGCGGGAGGAGAGGAAGCAGGACGTGTCATTCAGAAACGGGAATCCCCGCATCCTAAAACATATCTGGGAAGCGGAAAGATTCAGGAAGTGAAGGCAATGCTGGAGATGTGCGGTGCCAGCGGTGTGATCACGGACGACGAACTCTCTCCTGCGCAGCTTCGCAACTTATCGGAGGCGCTGGGGACGAAGGTGATAGACCGTACCCTTCTCATACTGGATATCTTCTCGCAGCGTGCGTCTACGAAGGAAGGACAGACGCAGGTGGAGCTGGCACAGCTGAATTACCGACTGACTCGATTGGCGGGACTTGGCACAGAATTGTCGCGGCAGGGTGGCTCCGTGGGCGGTGGAAATCATTCGCGAGGTGCGGGTGAAACCAAGCTGGAACTGGATAGACGGTATATCCGGCAGCGGATTGATGTGCTGAAACGTCAGCTAAAGGAGTTGGAGAGTCAGCGGGAAGTGGCTAGAAGCCGCCGGGTAAAGAACCAGATTCCAGTGATCGCCCTGGTGGGCTATACGAATGCAGGGAAGTCGACCTGGTTTAATCGACTGACGAATTCCGGAGTTTTGGAAGAAGATAAGCTTTTCGCGACTTTGGAGACGACGACGCGGAAGGCGACCCTTCCCAGTGGACGAGAGGTATTATTTTCGGATACAGTTGGCTTCATTCATAAACTGCCCCATCATCTGGTCGATGCGTTTCGGGCTACGTTGGAAGAAGTGCGTTACGCGGACATCCTTCTGCATGTAGTAGATGCGTCGGATGAAAAGGCGAGTATGGAGATGAAAGTGACCATGGATGCCATGGAGGACTTGGGGGCAGGAGATAAACCCGTCCTGCAGCTCATGAATAAACAGGATCAGCTGCAGGAGATGCAGCGCGTGGTGATTTTCCCACAGAAAGGATATCAGCAGCTTAAGGTATCCGCCTTCCGGGAAGAGGATTGGCATCGCGTGCTTTCGGCGTTGGATCATATTCTCGATGAAAGAGAGGTAGAGTATTCGGTGTGCATTCCGTATACAGAGGGCCGCTTCGTCAGCCTGTTGCGCCAGAATGGAAAGGTGCTGGAGGAGGAGTATCGGGAAGAGGGAACGTACTTGCGAGTACGGACGTCGAAACAGTATCAAAACATGGTCAAGGCATATCTTCAGTCCTAAAGGCATAGACTGTCAAAAAGAGCAGGAGCCGTATATGCGGAAAAAAGTCGTATGGGTTTTGGTAATCGCTTTGCTGGGAGGAGGCTTCCTCGGATGGGGAAGTCTAGCCGCAGCGCAGAGTGGAACGGCGGCAGCGCTTCCTATAGCGGGAAAGGTGATTTTGATCGATCCGGGACATGGCGGCATGGATCCGGGAAAGACGGGGAGCCAGGGGGAAGATGAGAAGGCCATCAATCTGTCCATCGCAACGAAACTGGCAGTATACCTGGAGATGGGCGGCGCGTTGGTCTATATGACCCGTACGGAGGACGAAACGCTGGGAGAAGGGACAAAAAAAGAAGATATGAAGTTGCGGGCGGAACAGATCCAGGAACTGAAGCCGGATCTGTTTGTCAGCATTCATCAAAATAGCTATACGGACAGCCAGCTTTGGGGCCCCCAGGTATTTTATCATACCGATTCGCAAAAGAGCGAGGCGTTGGCAGCCAAGGTACAGGAACAGCTGAATATTTTTACCGGCAGCAAGCGACAGTACAAGGAGAATGCAGATTATTTTATTCTGCGGCAGGGGCAGGATCCGGGAATTTTGGTCGAATGCGGGTTTTTGACCAATCCGGAGGAGGAAGAACGTTTAAATGAAGAGACGTATCAAAAGAAGATTGCCTGGAGCATCTACTCGGGCATGAATGCGTACTTAGAGGAGGAAGAGAATGGAAACACGATGGGTGAAGATGGAGGAGACTGAAGAAGCGGAAGAAGGATATGCGGAAGCGATTCGCCTGCTCTTAGCCGGCCAGAATGTGGCATTTCCTACGGAAACAGTGTATGGCTTGGGTGGCTATATTGGGACGGAAGAAGGCCTGCGGGGGATTTTCCAGGCCAAAGGGAGGCCTTCGGATAATCCTCTGATCGTTCACGTATATCCAGGTTATGACATAAGTCAGGTGGCCAGGGAGGTGCCGGCTTCGGCAGAATCTCTGATGGCCAGATACTGGCCCGGCCCCATGACGCTGATTTTGAAGAAGGCAGAGGGACTTTCTCCACTGATCACGGCGGGGTTGGATACCGTGGCGGTACGTATGCCCAGTCATCCGGTGGCGTTGGAACTGATGCGCCGTGGACAGATTGCGATTGCGGCACCCAGTGCGAATCTGTCCGGACGGCCCAGTCCCACAACGGCGGCGCATGTTTATGAAGATATGAAAGGCAGGATTCCTCTGATCCTCGATGGAGGGCCTTGCGAGATCGGTCTGGAATCCACGATCATTGATATGACGGTGAATCCGCCCATGGTGCTTCGGCCAGGCGGTTTGACATTGGAAGAGATCGCGGAAGTTCTGCCGGATGTCTGCATGGATCCGGGGCTGACCGTACAGAAGGATGTGGTCCCTAAGGCGCCGGGGATGAAGTATCGGCATTATGCGCCGAAAGCGCCCATGTGGATGGCGTTGGGGACGCCGGATGCCCAGGAAACTCAGATCCGGCAGGGCCTGCAGGAAGCGAAAGGACTTCGGCGCGGAGTGCTTACGGTGGACGAGCACTGCAGAGACTATGATGCAGAGGTGGTTCTGAGTCTGGGGTCCCGCAGAGATCCGGAAGGGATGGCAGCCCATTTATTTGATGCCTTACGACGGTTTGATGAGGAGCAGTGTGAGATCTTATTCACAGAGACCATTGGTTCGGAAGGCATTGGCAATGCATTTATGAACCGATTGCGCAAAGCGTGCGGCGGAAAAACACTGAAAGGAGATAACCATGGAGGAACAAGTATATCTGATTAAGACATTGGATGAGGCACAGAAGCTTTGGGATCGGCTCAAACAGGAACATTGGGAGAGCGTGATCGTAGGCATTCATGAGGATCTTTTTAATCTGGATGTGAAAAAGCGGGCGCTGCCCATCATGAAGAAATATTCTGTGGATGATCTGGAGCTGCATTGGATTGAGCCGGATACGGCGTTCCTGAGCGGGACATCGTCCTTTGGGGGCGGCATCAGCCTGAACTATTATGTCAAGATTGAGAAGCTGATGTTCGAGTATGGCATGCACGCGCTGTGTCTTTCGTATATAGAAGAAGCGGATAAGACGGCGGGACTGGTGACGGTTCTGGGGGGATTGGCTAAGAAGGCGACGGGACAAACCTATCTGCAGATGCTGGTCAAGAATCATCCCATGCTGCGGGTAGATGATCAGAAGATTCTGGTGGACCTGGATGCATGGACTGCTTTTCGCAAGGTTTGCGGATGGACCTATGAGGATAAGACCATCGGACATGATCTCAACATTGAAAACCTGGGCATGATGAATCGCTGTATTTGTCTGCGCTTTTCCTGGCAATCCTGAGATGGGAACCTATCAGCATGCGGAGCATGCCTTCGGACCTGTTTTTGATGCTACATCCCAGATTCTGATTCTGGGGTCTTTTCCTTCGGTAAAATCCAGAGAGGCGTCCTTTTACTATCATCATCCCCAGAACCGATTCTGGCGTCTTCTGAGCCTGCTATATGAGGAGCCTTTCCCTGAGGCGATTCCAGAGCGAAAAGCCCTGTTGCTGCGGCATCATATCGCGCTATGGGATGTCATTGACAGCTGCGATATCATCGGATCCAGCGATACCAGCATTCGGAATGTCAAGCCGGTGGACATAACTTCGATCTTGCAGCAGACGAAGATACAGAAAATCTACGGAAATGGGAATAAAGCCTGCCAGCTCTATCGCCGGTATTGCGAGAAAGCCTGCGGTGTTCCGATTCACCCATTGCCCTCTACCAGCCCGGCGAACGCGGCCTGGAGCCTTTCGCGGCTTCAGGAGGCCTGGTCCTGTATTCTGGAATCAAAGAACGCGCCTTGAAACTTCTGTTTCAAGGCGCGTTCTTTATGAGTTTCCTTCCTGAAGAATCGAAGGATGGAAATGAAATTCTTCGCAGAGACGCTGGATCTCTTCGGCAGCCGTCTGTTTTACTTTTTCAGAGAGGGGCGCTTTGATCGCGCGAATCAGTAGATTCTTGGGCGTATGTTCCAGTTCGACGAATTCCAGAAGTTGGGTTTTATATCCTTTTGTGATCAGATAGTTGGCCCGGATCGTGTCAGTCATTAAAGCGGAAATCCGCTCCTTCACGATGCCATAGCGAGTTAAGATGGAGAAGTCGTCACTCTGTATCTGCCGATTCAGTTCATGCTGACAACAGGGAACGGAGAAAATCATGGAAGCGCCGCAGGCGACAGCATTCTGCAAAGCAAAGTCCGTCGCCGTATCGCAGGCATGGAGAGTGATGACCATGTCCACATTCGTCTCCTCGCGAAAACCGTGTATATCGCCGACCTGGAATCGCAGATGATCGTAGCCATAGCGTTTCGCAGTCGCGTTGCAGTGTGCGATCACATCCGCCTTCAGATCCAGTCCCAGCATCTCAATCGGCAGTTTTCGAATCTGTGTAAAATAGTGGTAGAGGATAAAGGTCAGATACGATTTTCCGCAGCCAAAGTCAATAATACGCAGGGGACGAGGCGACAGATCCCGGACAGCGTCATCCACAAGCTCCACAAAACGGTTGATCTGCTTATATTTGTCGGACATAGAAGGGATGAGCCTGCCTTCCTTGGTGAAGATCCCCATATCGACCAGTGCAGGAATCACGGTATCCTGGGCCAGAATATGATTCTTGGGACGGTTATGGGAGAGGGACAGCATGACCGCCCCCTTGGAGAGCGTCTCGTGAAAGAGCACTTTATTTTTTTTGGAGAGACGAATACTGTACTCCCGAGTGTCACTCCAGGCATTGAGCTGCGCATACCGAGCCGGCAATAGATCATGCAGGCGGAGAGAAAGCTCAGCAGGCTCATAGTTCTTGTGAAAAACCTGGGTAGCGGTACGTTTCGCTTCCTGATAGAAACGCCGTCCCTCCTCCTTCAGTACAATCTCTGTGCGGATGTAGGGCTTTTCCTCAGCGCGGGGCTGGCTCAGTACAATGCGATGGGGTGAATCCTGCAGGATCTTGCATAGAGCTTCTTCTAATGTCATAATGCACCTCCCTCTCTATACCGTTTTTTTCGGCGCAGATCTGAACCGAAGAAACGAAAGAGCGTGTAAGAACCGATGATTCGAGAGGAGAAACGCTCGCCGTACGTGGCGCTGATGTCTCCGAGGGTGAAATTTGTCGAAATCAGGGTGGAACGCTGCGAGAGCATACGCTGATTGATACAATGAAAGAGCTCGGTCGTGGACAGATGATTGTTGAACTCCGTCCCCAGATCATCCAGAATGAGCAGATCACAGTTTCCGACGGTTTCTGACGTAAAAGTCAGCTGGACAGAACGGGATCGATCCTGAAAGCGCTCTTTTTCCAGAAGGGAACAGAGATCGTAAGCTGTCACATAGAGTACCGTGTATCCCTGATCCAGCAGTTCCTTGGCAATGCAATTGCACAAAAAGGTCTTGCCTGTGCCGGTAGGTCCGCTGAACAGGAGATTCTGTCCTGGATGGCTGGAAAAGCTGTGAAGGAAATTCTGGACGCGTTTCAGGAGCTGCTGCATGTTCTGACGCGGCGTCATGGTTTCGGAGGAAATCGGCTGATCGTCAAATAGGGACAGATCAAAATGCGCCAGATTCTCCTTTTCCAGAACCTTCTGCAATCCGGACTGATGATATGCATAGTCGATAAGCCGCTGTCTGAGACAGCGGCATTGTTCATAATGGATATATCCTGTATCCTGGCAGAGGGGACAGACATAATGTATTTCCATGTAGTCTAAAGGATATCCGGCCTCCGTCAGGAGCTGTTCTTTACGAGTCTTCAGAAAGTCCATACGCTGCCGAAGCTGCGTCAATGCCAGGCGAGGATCCTTGCCGTTTTTCAGATAGGCTCCCATGGCGTTGATGCTGAAGGATTCGATTTCATCATCGATACGTTTGACTTCGGGCAGACGCGCGTAAACTTCGTTCTGCCGGTCCTCCCGTGCTCTTTCTTCCATTTTGCGCTGATCATCGTATTCCTTCAGAATCTGCCGAAGGATATCATTCGATTGAGACATGGAAATTCCTCCTTGCGGTTAGAAATCATATGTAGTCTTAGAGAGAATCGCCGTAGGGAAACTGAGCGAGTTCTTTTTCCAGCTGATCATAGTCGATGTCATTGCGCTGGGTATAATTGAGAAACTTATTTTTGGAACGAGGATTGACAGAACGCTGGGACGGATGTTCACGGTCGGAAGCCGCTTTCTGTTCATAGAGTGTATCGGCCTGTCCGAGTGCTGCCATGGTATGTACGCCCTGCTTATGCCAATCGGCAAGAATACCTTCCAAATAGCGGAAACTGGGGGTCTTGGCCCGCTTCTGTGTACGCCGGCAGGCTTCCATCATCATCTCCGTGGGCATTTGATACTGTTGCTGCAGCCTGTCCAATGTGCGGCAGTCCTCATCCGTGGGATACCGATGAATTCCCATGGTTTTCAGGAGGGGACGGTATACGTCGAGACGCTGTACGTAATCTTGCGCCTGCTGAGCGGAATGGATATCATGATCCGCCCAGTCCTGGGCGACTCGCTCCATATAGCGAAGGTCGCGGTGTCCGTTGCGCACGCAATAGTGAATCAGAAATTCGATCACATCCAGCGGCAGACGATAGTAGTCATAGAAGCTGTACAGTGTGGACAGATTGGGCTGACTGAGGATCTGTCCCAGGGACGCAGCAGCCGAGGAGAATAGGTGCTGAATCTGAGGATCCCGGCCGTATATGCTCAATTCGTCGGGAGAATAGGTCGGTTTCTGCTCCACGCGGATGACCTTGGCTGCCGTATTCTGAGGAGAGGGTGCAGGCTCTTTCATCCCATCATCTGGAGTAGGCGGAACGGATCCAGACAGAAAATGAAGTTCCATACTGCCATCTATCTCGCGAATCTGAAGCAGCCCCTCTTTTTCCCAGTAGTATAGGGCTTCCAGTACGTCGGACTCAATCATATGCAGTGACTTTGCGGCTTCGGCGGTGGAGAGGGAACTTTCAGGCTGCTGACTATGGCATAAGAAAAAAAGATATACCTTGACGTAGGCACCATTGGCCTGCGGCATATGATGCAGCAGAAAGTCGTTGGAAACCAGTGTATAATGAGAAGAAGCGGAAGAAAAAGTAACTGTGTGCATAAGAGCGCCTCCTTATGTAAATTCAAGCCGGAATGGCTGTGTGGCTCCTTGGTATGAAGGGTCCCTTCGAAGGGACAGACCTGCGCAGGATGCCTGGAATCCTGCGACGGATATAGCATACTGTTTCATGTCGCATTTATTATACATGATTTTTTCTTCTTTGGGAAGGGCGAGATATACACGGGGTTTTCCATCAAAGTTATCCACAGGGGGTGTGAATAAGTGGACAACTTTATATTTTGGGATGAAATAAGGGATTTTGGGATAAAAAATATCCACAGACGAGGGGGAGAAATCCTCCCGCTCGAATGTGGATATCGTGGATAAGTTATTTGCCAATCAAATCTTCTCCGATAATTGCCACATCTCCGGCCCCCATGGTTATCAACAGATCTTGTGGACAACATTTTTTTCGTAAAAAGTCTTCGATTTCTGCAAAGGAGCCGAAGTAATAGGCGTCGGTCCCCTGTTCCTGCAGTGCTTTGGCCAGATCTCTGGAATGGATGTCTCCGGGGTCCTGTTCTCGGCTGGCGGAATAGATATCCGCTAATACGACATGGTCTGCCAAGGAAAGGGATTTGACGAAATCTGGGAAGAAAGCCTTGGTACGGCTGTAGGTATGAGGCTGAAAGACGACATACAGGTCGCGATGTGCGACTTCTCTGGCTGCTTTCAGTGTGGCGCGGATTTCAGAGGGATGATGTGCGTAATCATCCATGACCTTGACCCCTTGGAACATCCCTTTATACTCAAAACGCTTCTTGGGACTCCGATACTTCTCTAGACCCGAGCGAATCTTCTCAAAAGGAATCCCGCTCCACAGCGCGGCGCCTATGGCGCACAGACAGTCAAAAATGTTGTGGGAACCGGGGACATGAATGGTCAGTCGTCCCAGATTCTGCCCCTTATAGATACAGTCAAAATGACTGCCCAGATGATCGGCGGCGGGTTCGATGTGATCTGCCGTCAGATCCGCATCCCGGTTCTGCAAAGAAACCGTCAGCATCTGCCCGTGATAATCGGGGAAGAGGGATTGATAATCATAGTTGAGGATCAGACATCCATCCGGCTTCAGGCCGGCCACATATTTGCGGAAAGAATCCACCATGCGCTCATAGGTCTTAAAATAGTCCAGATGTTCCGCTTCCACATTCAGGACAATGCCGATCTGAGGGTGAAAGTGAAGAAAACTATCTGAATATTCACAGGCTTCCGCGATAAAATAGGAAGAGTGGCCGATACGATAGTTGCTGTGCAGATTCTCCAGGATGCCGCCGATCGTGATGGTAGGATCCAGCTGGGTTTCCAGGAAGATATAGGAGAGCATCGTACTGGTACTGGTCTTGCCATGCGTTCCCGCAATCCCGATAGAATGCTCGTACTCGTCCATCAGTTCTCCTAGAAGAACAGAACGCTCGATGACCCGAGGGACGGATTTTCGCGCCTGTATGAGCTCGGGATTCTCTTCATGAACAGCCGCTGTATATACGACCACATCAATGCCGGGCTGAATGTTTTCGGCTCGCTGACCGATTGCGACAGAAATCCCCTGCTCCACAAGGGAACGCGTGATGGGGGTCTCTTTAATATCAGAGCCGGAGACGACATATCCGCGGGACTTGAGGATACAAGCCAGGCTGCTCATGCTGATGCCTCCGATGCCAATGAAATGAAAATGCTTCATTATAGAACCTCTCTCTTGTTTCTTGTATTAATATATCCTTGAATCCATCTCATTTTACCACAATTTTGGGATTTGTAAAGGCAGATCTGGGAAAAAGCTTGACCCATTCTGTAAAAGCCGTTATAATGAAAGAGAGGGTGCCTAGGGGCGCCGCATTTTGCATGGAATCAAAATTAGGGGCTGGTACGGAGAAACTCCGAAAAGAAAGGCAGGAATACAATGATAAGAGAATGGAAAGCGATCGTGATGGCGGGTAAGAATGATGGCAGTGTAGTAGAGGGAAAGCCGATTTGCCTATCTCAGCTGCTGGGGATGCCAGTGATCCAGTATGTGTTGGATGCGTTGAAGGAAGCAGGTGCCAAGGAGATCTGCGTGTTAAGTTCAGAGGAACCGGAAGAGTATGAGAAGGTGCTGGAAAGGCAGGAAGGCATCTGGTATCTAAAGGGAGAGAAGGGCAGTACGCCGGCGAAGGATGCGGGCTTTTTTGACAGCCTGGAAGAGGATGTGGTCATGGTATCAGCGAATACGCCTCTTCTTCAGGCCGAGGAAATCAAAGAATTGGTGTGTGTGCATCAGGAGCATGGCAATGCAGCCACATATTATATGCCGGAGGCCGGTGCCAGAACGCCTGTGATGAGCCATGAACATGGTTTTTGTTTTTGCTTTCGGGCGAATTATCTGGCAGACGCGTTGGATGCGGTATCCAAATATGCGGCGACAAATATTCTGACGCGGGTTGTAGCTGATGGCGGCCGTGCAGAGCAGCGGATCAAGCCCGATTGCGGAGCGTTTGATATTATTCGGAATCGGGTGCAAATGGCAGCCGTCTTAAAGAAACTGCAGATTCGAATTAATGAAAAGCATATGATGGAAGGCGTGATGATCATGTCGCCGGAGATGACCTATATTACGCCCCACACAGTGATTGGGAAGAATACCTTGATTTATCCGGGGACCTATCTGGAGGGGCATACGGTGATCGGGGAGAACTGCGTCATCGGCCCGAACTCTCGATTGATTTCTGCCCAGGTTAAAGACGGCGCGGAGATTACGTATTCTACCGTTCTGGAGAGCGAGATTGGCTCGGGAACGCATGTAGGACCCTATGCGTATGTACGGCCGGGCAGCCGCATTGGAGACGATGCGAAGATCGGTGATTTTGTAGAAATCAAGAATTCGAACATTGGCAATGGAACAAAAATCTCCCATCTCACTTATGTGGGAGACGCGGATGTGGGAGAACGCGTGAATTTTGGATGCGGTACGGTGGTCGTCAATTATGACGGCGTGCATAAGCATCGGACGGTCATCGAGAATGATGCCTTTATTGGATGCAACACGAATCTGGTATCTCCGGTGCATGTGGCAGAGGGGGCTTTCACAGCAGCCGGATCCACGATCACGGAAGACGTTCCGGCCAAGAATCTTGCCATCGCAAGGGCTAGACAGGTCAATAAAGGAAACTGGGTCAGTCCGAAGCAGAAAGAGCAGGAGCAGTAAGAGGTCAGGAGGGAATGGCTTGTATTTAATCGCAGGATTAGGAAATCCAGAAAATAAATATGCCGGGACACGGCATAACGTAGGGTTTGAGGCCGCAGAATGTCTGCGGTCTCTTACCCATTGCACACTGCCCAGACTTCGTTTTCACAGCGAGATTTCTCAGGGAAAGGTGGGAACAGAAGCCTGCTTGGTTGTAAAACCTTTAACCTACATGAATCGCAGCGGTCAGGCCATTCGAGAGATCGCTGCATTCTATAAGATTGAGCCCAGTCATGTCATCATTCTGTGTGATGATGTGAGCATTCCGTTTGGGCACCTGCGCCTGCGTTCTGGTGGTTCTGCGGGCGGACATAACGGACTCAGGAATATCATCGAACAGTTGGGGAGCGCAGATTTTCCCAGGATACGGATTGGGGTCGGAGAGAAGCCTGAGGGATGGGATTTGGCGGATTATGTCCTGTGCCATATGAGCGCGCAGGAACAAAAAGAGATGGGAGAGGTCGTAGCTCGTGCGGCGGAAGCGGCGGTCTGTGTGGTGCAGGAAGGCATGCAGAGGGCGATGAATCGTTTCAATACACCGCGAAAGAAGCCAGAAGTGACAAAGCAGCCGGAGAAAGGATAATCGAAGATGAAGGGAATCTTTCAGCCGGTGGCAGGACTGCCGGGATATGAATCAATCAAGGCGCGGGTTCTCGTGAGAGAATCGGTGCTTGTTTCTGGTATCGGAAGTGTGGTACAGGACTATTTGTCCGCAGCGCTCGCGGAAGAGTTGAATCGTCCGATCGTGATCGTTACGGCCAATGAACTGAGTGCCAGGCAGGCCATGGAGAACATGGCCTTTTATGCGCCGGATAATGTCGCTTTCTTTCCGGCAAAGGATCCTTTGTTTTACAGTGCTGACGTGCGGGGCGGCGCCATCGAAGAGCAGCGGATTCGTACCATTTGCCGGATTCAGGATGGATCGGCCAGAGTGCTTGTCTTGCCGGTGGAAGCATTGTTTGACCGGTTAGTGCCGCATGAGCGTTTCATGAAATTCTTCCTGCACAAGAAGGTGGGGCAGGAGCTGCCGCTAGACGGCTTGTCCCAGCGTCTGGTGGAGATGGGATATGTCCGGAGAGATCAGGTAGAACATGCGGGGCAGTTTTCCATTCGCGGCGGGATCATCGACGTGTTTCCGCTCACAGAAGATACGGCATATCGGATAGAACTTTGGGGGGATGAGATTGATTCCATACGGGTACTGGATACGCAGACGCAGCGGTCGGCTCATCGGCTTACAGAGTTTCATCTGGCGCCAGCGCGGGAGATCGTTGCAGGAGAGAAGGAAGAGGAGGCGGCGTTAGCGCGGATTCGACAGGAAACGGAAGAGATGGTGAGCCGCTGGAATCAGAAGGGCCATACGGAAGAAGCTCAGCGGATTCAGGAGATGACAGAATCTTTCTTATATCGGATGGGCGGAGATCGTTCCCGCACATTAGATGGCTATATTCCGTATTTTTACCCCGAAAGCGAGTGCATATTGGACTATATGACAGAAGACACATTGGTGATTCTTCAGGAGCCAGCCAGGATTCGGGAAAAGGTGCGGGTCTATCAGGAGGAATTGTCTTCCGGGTTGCAGGGACGGGTAGAAAAGGGATATCTTCTGCCAGGACAATGGAAGCTGTTTCCGGAATGGACGGAAATCCTGAAGAATATACAGACGAAACCCTGTATTTTGATGTGCGGACTCCTGTCTTCCGGGCAGAATCTGGTGCCGGCGAAGGAGATTGTGCAGATGCAGACGCGCTCTATGAATGTACTTTTGCAGGAACAGCAGGAGTGGGTCAAAGATCTTAAGCAATATACGGAACAGGGATATCGGGTGGTGCTTCTGACAGAATCCAGCCTGAGAATTCCCATGACGGTTTCTTACTTGCAGGAGGAGGATATTCCGGCAAGAGGTGAGGAGAATCCTCAGGCTGTGCCCAAGCCGGGGATGGTGACGGTGATGCGGGGTATCCTGCGTCATGGATTCGTATGGCCTGAGGCGAAATGGATTCTGGTGAGTCAGCAGGAGGGCGCGGAAAAGCGCAAGCAGCGGAAACGCCGCAGGCGGTTTAAAGATGGCCAGCGGATCAGCAGTTTCGGAGAACTCACGGTGGGCGATTATGTGGTACATGAGACGCATGGCGTGGGGATCTATCAGGGAATAGTGCAGCTGGAAAACGATGATGCCTGCCGAGATTATTTTAAGATCCTGTATAGGGATGGCGGTGTTTTATATGTGCCGACAACTTCACTCGACCTGCTGCAGCGCTATGTGGGTGGAGAAGATGCGAAGCCGCGTGTCAATCGTCTGGGGGGACAGGAGTGGCAGCGGACCAAGAATAAGGTCAAGGAGTCGGTGGCGAAACTGGCGGAGGACCTGGTAGAGCTTTATGCCGCCAGAGAGGCGCAGGAAGGATTTGCCTTTTCACCAGATTCGGTTTGGCAGAAGGAATTTGAAGAGATGTTCCCCTATGAAGAAACAGAGGATCAGCTCACCGCGATCGAGGATACCAAGCGAGATATGGAAAGCCATAAGATCATGGATCGCCTGATTTGCGGAGATGTGGGCTACGGGAAAACGGAGATTGCCATACGAGCCGCGTTTAAGGCAGTTCAGGACGGTAAGCAGGTTGCGGTGCTGGCACCGACTACGATTCTGGCGCAGCAGCATTACAACACGTTTTCGGCGCGCATGAGGGAGTACCCGATACAAATTGGGTTGTTATCCCGCTTTAAGAGTCGAAAGGAGATCTCAGAGGCGCTTCGTGGAACCGCGGCTGGAACCGTGGATATCCTGATTGGGACACACCGGATCCTTTCCAAGGATGTACGTTTTAAGGATCTGGGCCTTCTGGTGGTGGATGAGGAACAGCGTTTTGGAGTGGGACACAAGGAGAAGATCAAGGCATTGCAGCGCAGCGTGGATGTCCTGACGCTCACGGCCACACCGATTCCGAGAACGCTGCATATGAGCCTCTCAGGGATTCGGGATATGAGTGTACTGGAGGAACCGCCGCAGGAACGCCATCCTATTCAGACCTTCGTGATGGAGGAAGATGAGGAGATGATCCGGGAGGCTATTTATCGGGAGATCGGACGGGGAGGACAGGTGTTCTTCCTTTCTAACAGGGTACAGAATATCGAACAGCAGATGCTGCGCATTCAGAAGATGGTGCCGGAGGCACGGGTTTCGTTCGCGCACGGACAGATGGCGGAACGGGAACTGGAAAATGTCATGATGGAGTTTGTGGAAGGAGAGATCGACGTTCTGGTCTGTACGACAATTATCGAGACGGGGCTGGACATTCCCAATGCCAATACGATTCTCATTGCGGATGCAGATACTATGGGATTGGCACAGCTGTATCAGCTGCGGGGGCGCGTAGGACGTTCCGATCGACTGGCCTATGCGTATTTCATGTATCGCAAAGGAAAGGTGCTGCAGGAAGTGGCGCAGAAACGCCTGGAAGCGATCGGAGAGTTTACGGAGTTCGGATCCGGCTTTCGAATTGCCATGCGGGATCTGCAGATTCGGGGTGCCGGCAATATTCTGGGAGCAGAACAGCATGGCCATATGGGAGCGGTCGGATATGAACTCTATTGCAAAATGCTGAAAGAAGCCATGGATCGGCTGAAAAAGACGCCGGTACGACCGACTTTTGAGACGACGATGCGTATCGGCGTAGACGCGTACATTCCGTCTGAGTATATTTCGAATGAGTCACAGAAGCTGGAAGTCTATAAGAAGATTGCGGCCATCACCAATGAGGAAGAGTATCTGCAGATGCAGGAAGAGCTTCTGGATCGGTATTCCGATATGCCGCCCTGCGTGGGAAATCTGGTGGATATCAGCTTTTTGAAGGCGTTGGCAAGTTCGTTAGGAGCGGATAGCCTGGAAGAGGACGGAAAAGCGCTGCGGATGCATTTTCGTAAGGATGCGCCGCTGGATCCGCAAAAACTGATGGAGATTACGAATTCTCTCGGAAGAGGGGCGCGTCTGATACCGAGGGAGGAAACAGTACGCCTGGTGGTACCGTTTCCTAAAGGTGCGAAGGAAAAGGATACCATGCGTCTTCTTCGCATTCGTAAGCTGTTGGAACGATTGGCAGAGGCCAGGATAGAAGATGGTGAGTTGGATGAGAGGACGAGTTAAAAGGTTTGTGGCGTGGTTGCTGCTTCTGACGTCGCTGGGAGGATGCAGCGCGCCGGAAGTGGTGGTCACTGTTGCCAACGAAACGGTGTACGAGCAGCAGGCCATGCTGTATCTGGCGTTAACGCTGCAGGCCTATGAGGAACAGGCGGGAAAAGAGATCTGGAATATGCGGATTGGCGGCATGGATGCTTTTGATGCCGCATGCGAGGCCGCGCTGGAATCGATGATCCGTAATAAAACAGTGCTGAGCCGGCGACATAGTACGCAAACAACGCTGATTTCCAATCAAGAGGAGATCGAACAGGCCGCGTCAAATCTGCGTGATCGGATTGGTGCGGAGACGCTTGACGAATGGGGAATTACACAGGAGCAGGTCATTGCCTGTATAGAAGAGGATTACAGGGTCTATCAGGCATTGCAGCAGATTTCCTATTTGCCGGATACGGATGAGATTGAAGAACGCGTAGATGAATATTTTGTCTGGTATGATCATGTGGACGTAGATGAGTATATGGAACGGATCTGGCTGGATGCGATCATTGTGTACACAGGACAGTTCATGGATGGAGAATGGATCCAGGCGACGGGCAATGGCGCTTATGAAAAGGCGGAAGAGGCAATGGCAGCCTTGGAAGCAGGCGCGTCTTTTGATGAAGTCAAGCAGCAATACAACGAAGAAGAAAATCTGGCTACAGCGCCTTGTTTCACGGCAGGCGTTGTACAGTCTCAGTCAGGAAATATTTTCTATAAAGGACAATTAGAAAGAGACCTATGGGAAGAACTATTCCGCATCCCCGTGGGACAGACATCGGATGTATTGACAACAGAGTATGGGTATTTGATAGTTCGAGTCATAGGATTCCCGGGTGCAGAAGAAAATGATAGGGTGCTATATCAGCGAAAACTGGAAGAGGTAAGAGAGGAGTATCGGCAGCAGATATCTCAAGAAATGATACAAGAGGGATTAGAATCTACCATTGACCAGTGGCGTCAAGAACTATCCGTTACGGTGCATATGGAAAAATGGCAGCAGATTATGGAGATCATGCAGCATTGGATTGGCGTAGAATAGTCATCATCTATGGATGATGGCTATTTTTGCAATATCCGTCCCCGTGGATTGTCACTTTACAATACATGATTCTTGTGTTATTATAAGACATATGAAAGGGGAGATTCCATGGCTAAACTCTCATCTCACATT
>DBQQ01000059.1:7873-10130 GCA_002305315.1 Clostridiales bacterium UBA1390 | reverse complement strand
CAGTTTTTGTTGACTAGTGCAATTTCTCATTAGTCCGGGGCGGGATGTAACAATTAGGACGGGGAAGTAATGAGAAAACCGGCGGTCTACTCTGAAAACAGAGAAGACGCCGGTTTTTTCTGTGCGTTTTTTTATTGTCCACTGATTTTGAGTACGATCGGATCTTCGGTTGCGGGAAAATCGGACGGAAGCACTACTTCCACATATTCGGGATACAGATGGTAGGCAAGAGGCACAGAGTCTTTCAGCAAAGAAATGCTGCGGATGGAAAAAGCCTCGCGGACTGGAACCTGCAATCGCACCCGGCCATCTTCGGGCCAACGCATGACGATGGCATAGAGATACGGCGCCTTATACGTATAGCGTATATCTCGGCTGGTCATCTCGCCGATGGTTTCCTCTTTGGCGACGCCGGTCTGTAATTCCTCATTGATTTTCTTCTGGTTGAAATCGGACTCGAGGATCTGCGTGGGGCCTTCACCGAAGCACCGATAAGGACGAGTATCATAGATCGCCTCGCCCCAGTCGCGGAGCCAGTTCCCGATCTGTGTCAGTTCGCGCACTGCATCGGGATGAAAACTGCCGTCAGCCTGGGGTCCCACATTGAGCAGCAGATTGCCGTTCTTGGAAACTACGTCGGCTAATTGTTGTAATACACGGCTTGCTTTTTTATAGGTCGGGTTCTGTGTGATGCACCAGGTGACCTGATCTTCCAGACGGTCATCCGTCTGCCAGGGATGGCCGGCGCTCTCGGCAAAACGGCCGCATTCCAGATCGAGAACTCCTGCCTCCGCCGGGAAATCCTCCTGCTTATACGTCAGGATTCCGGAAGGAACGCGATCATAGTACTGTTGAATGACTTCTTCCTTATAAGAGGCTGGAATGATGTTGGCACGGCTGTCAAAATACATAACATCGGGTGCATATCCGTTGACGACTTCCAGAATCTTGTCACGCCACATAGTACAGAAAGATGCATCCGGCAGACGATAGGGCGCATAGCGATTGGTCTCCAGAGGAAGGGCGGGCCCATAGTAGACTTCGTTGGCGGGATCATAAACATCCGCTTCCGGGTCCGTGGACATGAACCAGCCCCAGAGCCATTGATGATGAAACGTGGCCAGCGTACGGAGCCCGCGGGCGCGGAAGGCCTTAAAGCACTCGCCTACTACGTCCCGGTGAGGACCGGTACGTACGGAGTTGACAGGATTCACGAGACTATCCCATAGGGAATAGTTATCCGCATGTTCGCTTACTGGGCCGGCATATCGGGCGCCGGACAGAATGGCCAGGTCAGCCCAGGCATCCGGATCAAACGCTTCTCCGGTAAAGAGCGGAATAAAATCCTTATAGCCGAAGCGAGAGAGCGGGCCATAATGCGCCACGTGGTATCGGGATTGTTCCGTATGCGTAGCATACATATTTCGAGAGTACCATTCGTTGAGGTATGCAGGTACGCAGTAGGGACCCCAGTGAAAAAAGAGTCCAAACTTTGCGTCTTGATACCAAGAAGGGCAGGGATGGATCATAACTTCAGTTTCTCCTTTGAACGATTTTTGGGCTGTGGAATATGAGCATATCGCTGATTGATTTTGGGTAGCAGAGAAGCCACAGTACGCAGGACAACAAAGAGTAGCGTGATTTCTATCGGCAGCAGTGCAATGTTTTTCCAGGCACGGGAGACGAGAAGCAGTATGTAGCCGTTTCCGGTCAGGATAGAAAGCCATAGGGTATTCAGCCCGATGTTCAAGAAAAGGTTGACAACGATTTTGGAGATGATAGCGCGCGTCAGTGTGACATGATTCTTATAGAAAAACATGCCGTAGACGACGGCTCCCAGGATGGCATTGAGTGTGAATCCGGGAAAGAACATACCGTCCGGTTTGATCATGAATTTGATCAGATCTCCCAATCCTGCGGTAAGACCACCCAGCACGGGACCGAAGATCATACCCAGCATAGCCGTGGCCAGATAGGCGACTCCCAGTTTTAGCGTGGGGGTAATGGTGATGGTCACAAACGTGGAGAGTACGATGCTGATAGCCAGCAGCATTCCCGCTCCCACCATATTCGGAAAGTGAGCCAGCTCGCGAGCGCTGCCGCAGAAGATGCCGGGCAAATCGCGGAAAAATTGTACAAAGTCTTTCGTGCAGGGTTTTTTCAAAATCATCCCAACCTTTCTTTTTTTGACATTGGTCGAACAGCTCTTATTATAGCTTCACGATAGATTGATGCCCGTTGGCGGCAATCTCAGGGC
>DBQQ01000059.1:0-7765 GCA_002305315.1 Clostridiales bacterium UBA1390 | reverse complement strand
AGAAAGCCGTAAAGCCACGCCTATTATAGCATAGCCCCACGGTGAGCGCAACAAAAACTCGAAGTCATAGCTGGGACAGGTCTCACATATATTGGAGTATCGCTGGGAAGGAGTGGTGAAGATGCGTGTCTTTCGCGAGGTAGTTCCGTCGAAAAAAAAGAAAACGCAGCCCGCGGTACGGTACCAGGAGGCCCGAGTCGAAAAAAAGGTGGAACCGATGGTACAGATGCCTCCACGGGTACTGCAGCCGCGCTATACGCCGGAAGAATATCGAAGTCTATATAAAAAGAAGGGAAGAAGCTGGAAGTCGTACTATGTCTTTGCGGCTCTAGTCCTCATCTGAGCGGGAGTCATCTATCTGACGTTTTTTTCAGAGGGGGCTAGACAGGCTATGACGGAGCAGGAACCATCCCCGACAATCGGGGACTCTTCTGTTACTGCAGAAGAATCCATATCTGTCGCGGCACCGATACAGGAGGAGAGTACTCTGCCAGTGATGAATACGGTGATTCCGCAGAAGATCCGTGTCCTGATCTCGGCACCAGGCGGCGGCTATACGCATAGTTCCGTCAGCGTTCTCTGCGGACAGGATTCCTGGCTGCAGGAAGAGGAGACGGTCAGTACGCTTATGGCTGATCAGGAGATTACCCTGGAAGCTGGGAATTGGCCCTATCAGAGTGAAAACATCAGGCTGTATTCTGCGGATGACGAGGCGCGGTTTACTCTGACCTCCCTGACCAATTCATTGGGCGATCCGCCGGCCTACCGCGGCTGCATAGAGATCACGCCCTGTGACGGCGGATTCCGGATCATCAACGAGATCTACCTGGAACAATACCTGTACGCGGTCATCACCTCGGAGATGCCGGAGTCCTTTGGGCTGGAAGCCATGAAAGCCCAGGCCGTATGTGCCCGCAGCTTTGCGGTACGGCAGTGTGCCTCGGGAAAATATGCCGAGTACGGAGCCGATCTGGATGATTCTGTTTCCAGTCAGACCTATAATGACTGGCCCGAGACGGAAATGGCGATCCAGGCAGTGGAGGAGACCCGGGGCATTGTCCTGATGGAAGAGGGAGAGGTGGTGGCGGCCAATTATTTTTCCACCTCCTGCGGGATGACGGCGGATTATGCGGATGCCTGGCAGACAGAAGGTCCGAACTGTCTCAGCAGTCTGAAGGAATACAGCGCGCCGGATTTTGGAGATCTGAGTGACGAGGAGAATTTCCGACAGTTCATTACCAGCTCGGAAGTGGAGGCGCCTGAGGCAGATACGCAATGGTTCCGGTGGCGTGTGACCATGACAAAAAACGCCCTGGAAACACAGATTGGATCCGTGCTGCCGGGGCTGGGCAGTGCTTACGTGACACAGCTGGATGCTGCGGGAGATCAGTTCGAATCTTACGATGGCGGCAGCATAGGGGAGCTACAGGGGATCTACGTATATCAGAGAGCCGCCTCGGGACTCATCGGAGAAATTCTCGTGGAGGGCAGTGAAAAGACGGTGAAAGTCAGCGGGGAATATAACATTCGCAGGCTCCTGGCGCCGACAGACAGCGCACTGACATTAAATGATGGCTCAACGAGAGAGGGAATGAGTGCGCTTCCCAGCGCGTTTTGGTGTGCGGAACATACCGTCGGAGCAGATGGTTCCCTAGCATCTGTCACTTTCTACGGCGGCGGATACGGACACGGCGTCGGAATGAGTCAGGTAGGAGCCTGGAAGATGGCTGAAAGTGGCGCCACGTATCAGGAGATCCTGGAGCACTATTATTCAGACGTTGTGATTGGAACCATGGGATGAGGTTTTTTCATGGCGGCGCAGCTTTTTGGTTTCTCGCCGCCGAATCCGAAGTTGATGGCGCTGCTGCCGATAGGATTGGTATTCTGGCAGTTCGGCCATGACTGCGTTGAGTTCCATGCCGAGCATGAGAATATAGCCAAAGAGATAGAACCAGAGCAGAATGGCGGTAAAACTGGAAAGTCCGCCGTACAGTACAGAATAACTGCTGCCATTATTCACAAAGAAGGAGAAGATCTGGCTGACGACCAGAAGTGCTACGGTTGACAATAATGCGCCGGGAAGAGAATCCAGTATCGGAATCCGTCGTGTGGGCAGCACAGTATACAGGCTCCAGAAGATAATGAGAAGTATTATGATGGGGACGATCATACGGCAAATATTCCAGACCAGTTCCACGATGCGGTCACTGAATCCGAGAGAATATAACATGGACCAGATGCGTTCCCCGAAAACGGTCATCACGAGGATGAGAACAATGCCAATGGAAAGGAGAATGGTATAGAAAATAGAATAAAGATATTTCAGGATAATGGATCGGGAATCTCGTTCCCGATAGGCCATATGGATTCCGGTCATGACAGAGCGGATCATACGAGAAGAGGACCAGAAAACCATGAGGGCAGAAAGGGAAAAAAGCCCGACAGAACCTTCGAGACCTCGTAGGACACTGCGCAGCAGATCAATGGCAGTCTGAGGCAGAGCCCCTGTATTTTCCAGCATGGTCAACAGGCCTGGCAGATCCAGAAGATCCGTATTGCCAAGCCACATGCTGATCAGCAGCAGAAACGGGACAATAGAAAGAATAGAGAAGAAGGCGATCTGCGCCGCATAGGTCGATAAATCATCCCTTTTGAGACGACGGATATACGCCAGAAAAATGGTTTTGAACATGGCGAACCTCCATTCGGGCAGTCTGCAACAAAATGTTTCTGGAATTATCATAACGGATTTGCATCCATCCGTCAAGTGTGTTATAATAAGTTTGGGCGTATGCCCAGATTGCTTAGGAAAGAGAGAGTATGCCGCATGCCTATTAAAATACCAGATCATCTTCCAGCGGCGGATATCCTGCGGAAAGAGAACATTTTCATTATGCCCGAAGAGAGGGCGATTCACCAGGATATACGAGAGCTGAGAATCTTGATTCTGAACCTGATGCCGCTGAAGCAGCAGACAGAGACGCAGTTGCTGCGTCTCCTGGGAAATTCTCCTTTGCAGGTGGAAATCACACTAATGGCGGTTTCCTCCTATGAATCGAGGAACACTCCGCAGGAGTATCTGCTGGCATTCTATCATACGTTTCAGGAGCTTAAGGATCAGAATTTCGATGGCATGATTATTACCGGGGCACCGGTGGAGCATCTGGAATTTGAAGAGGTAGCCTATTGGGAAGAATTGAAGGAGATCATGGAGTGGAGCAAAACTCATGTGACTTCGACCCTGCACATTTGCTGGGGAGCCCAGGCGGGTTTGTACTATCATTATGGCATTCCAAAAAGACCCTTGGATCATAAGATGTTTGGCGTCTTTTCTCACGAGCGAGTGCCAGAAACGTACAACATTATTCGAGGATTTGACGATGTGTTTTTAGCTCCTCATTCCCGGCACACCTATACGCCGGAAGAAGAAGTGGCTAAACACCCGGAACTCAAGGTGCTGTGCCGTTCCAGACGAGCAGGGATCTATCTGATTGCCTCCGAGAACGGAAAGCAGATCTTTGTGACGGGACACTCCGAGTACGATGATGATACGCTGAAGAATGAGTATTTTCGCGATCTTGCGAAGGGACTCCCTATCGAATTGCCGTATCATTATTTTCCCGATGACGATCCGGCGAATAAGCCCAAGAAGACCTGGCGTTCTCATGCGAATCTATTATTTGCCAATTGGCTGAACTTTTATGTGTATCAGGAGACGCCATACGATCTTTCGACGAAGCAGGAAGAACATTCTACGTAATATGATATGCAGATTCGGGGGCATGGAAGAACCTGAATAGGAGAATTTGATGAAACTGGATGCGCATCATTTAATGGTAGACGCGAACAGCGAGGGCATCCCCTATGTCTACAGGACGCTGCAGGAGGCGGTGGGGGCGGCTCCAGATGGTACGACGATCTACCTGACGCCAGACGTGTACTGGACGGACGATCCCGAGGATCCCAATGAGGAGAATCGGCTGATTGGTCTTTTGCTCTCACAGAACGGACTGCGGCTTGTAGGGTTAGGAGAGAAGCCGGAGGATACGGTCATTTGCGGGGACAGAGGCCAGATGCAGGGAGCCCTGGGCAACTGGAACACGCTGGGGATTGCTGGCAGCGATTTTTACGCGGAGAATATCACCTTCGGGAATTATTGCAGTGTGGATCTGGTGTATCCTAAAGATCCTTCTAAGAATCACCCCAAGCGGACGAATAGCATTACGCAGGCGCAGGTGATCATCCCGGTGGGACATCCGGATCGTTGGGTTTTTAAGAACTGTCGTTTCATCAGTCTTCTTAATGTGTTCTCGTATAATGCCGCGATGAAGCGGATCTATTACAAAGACTGTTTCTTTCAATGTACCGATGATTCCATCGGTACAGGAGACGTGAATGTCTTCGAGCATTGCCATTTTGTTTGGTATGCGAATCATCCTTCGGGGAGCGCCTGTGAGACGCTCCTGGTATATGCGGGCTGTCATTTTGAGGGCAAGCTGCTGCATCCGGAGACAGACGACAAGGTATACTTGTCGAAAAGTTCGCCGCGCGCGATCGCGGTATTGGATTGCCGGCTCTCTGGCAATGTCAGCAGGGTGTGGTGGCATGTGCGTCCGAAGCCGATACAGCGTTGTTATACCTATCATAACAGTTTTTCGGTGCAAGACAACGCCCCTTCGTGTACGCTGCGACTGGAGGATTTCCCAGATCTTCTTGCGGCATTCAAGGTGGGTGACCAGTATAATATCTGGAACCTGCTGCGAGGTACGGATGATTGGGATCCCGCCGGGCAGCGAAAGCAGATGGCGTCCTATGGCCAGATTCCATGGCGGATCCGGTTGGAGCCGGACGAGGGCAGGATCGCGCCGGGCGAGGAGCTCTTCATTCATGCTCGGCAGTATCTGTTTGCCGGGCCGTTGTCATGGCATGTGGAACCCAGAGGTGCCGTCCAATTAGAAGAGGGCCGGGAAGGGGTTTGGCTGCGTAATCGGCCGCGGGAACCATATCCGGTCTCCGTCACGGTGATGGCAAAGACGCCGCAGGGGCTGGAAGGCGTTGGCCAGTATCTACTGGACTTTAAACGACGTCCTGCGCCGCGATGCAGGCAGACGCCGTTTATTGTGCGGCAGGCAGACAGACTGAGAGTGGAGTATCGGTTGGATGCCGGCGGCGTGGATGCATCGCAGATCCGTTGGTTTCGCGACAACGTGTGGGTAGCTTCTGGAAAGAAGACGTATGATCTGACTCTGTTTGATGTGGGGGCAGATCTGCGTGAGGAGGTGTATCCACAGACATCAGATAGTCTGCCCGGGGAACCGATATCCACAGAACCGCTTTGGATTGATAAGGTGGATTCTAAAGGGTATACGACAGATTTTTCGGATCTGCCTTTAGGGGATGCGCTTGCGGTGACAGACAGATCCGACGTACCGCGCTATGTAATGGAACCCTTACGGGAAGGCGTCTGGCAGATTGGGGTGGAGCGTCCCGCCGGATATCCGGATAAGTTCTTGTGGTATCCCAAGGCAGAACCTTCGCGGCCATGGACCTATGGCGCCTGCAGCAGTGAGGAAGATCAGGAGACACGGGGACTCCTTACAACGCATCGAGGATGCCGGCTCCTGTTTCCGCAGAAGGAAAGATATCGTGATCAGGTACAAACCTGGATCATCCGGCCGGAGAAAACCGCTGGCCAGGGCTTCAACAGTCCTACCGGCCAGTTCTTAGACCTGTGGATTGGTCTGGACGCGTATCGGGAAACGGGTTACGGTCTTCATATCGAAAGAACGCCGAAATACAGTGATGGCGTGGATTTTCAGCTGTATGCCTATGAGAATGGATACGGTACACCAATCAGCCAGGCTGTATCAGCGGGCTGCTTTCGAGGAGACTGCCGAATTCAGCTGATGCTGCGAGAGGGGATGCTTTATGCGGACTGCAGCAGCTCTCTGCCGCCATTGGCAGCGGGACGGGTATCGGGTCTCGCATCAGAAATTCATCTAAAGGCGCCTGCGCCTAATATTCAGGCCGCCGGATGGGGATGTCGCTATACAGGAGGCTCCCATGAAGGAGGTCGATTACTCTTCCAGTTCTTTTCATTTGAAGGAACCATGTAAACCCTTATGTTCTAACCTTGTATGATTCCATCAGGATTCTCTTCCATCGCTATCTCACATCAATGAAACAGCCTTGATGCGATAGTAAATGAATCACTCTGTTGTGGAATGCCCGAAGGGAGGGATGTTGGTGTGGGAAAGAAGCGGCGACACTATACCTACGTTTCTGAGGAGGAGATTCGAGAGGCTTTCAAGAATTGGAAGCAGGAGACATCATCTAGCACCTTGGATCAGGAGTTAGAAAGTGCAAATCGCTGGGCTGCTATGCATGGAATTGAAACACCGCCATTCCCCAGAAAAAGGCGAAACCTGCGGCGTATTCTTCCTGTACGCAAAGAAGCCAAGGAAAGCACATCCCACAGGAGATTTCGTCCCGTTGTTCAACTGGTATCCGTGCTGATCATCCTCGTCATGGGAGGCTGGTACATGCAGACCGACCCAGTGCGAGGCGCCCGAGTTGGTATCATGGACTTATTAGTCGGCCAACACCGAGATAAATACATCTTCCAGATGGAGCATAGTTCACAAAACGAGGACTGGAAAGAGCTGAGGCCAGGGTATATACCAGAAGGGTTCGAGTTGGTAGGGGAAGAAGAGAGCTTGAATAGGGTAATGTTAAGTTATGATAAGGGACAGATGTTTTTTGATATAATAATATCAGTTAGCGATCAGACATTAGTATATATAGATGAAAAGAGTGATACATATAATTATGCTATGCTTTCAGAAGACAGAATAGCAACTCTATTCTGGCAAGATGGAGTATATTATTTAAAATGGATACAAGATGGTGTGTATGTATTGCTTGCTGGAAATATAGAGCAAACAGAGTTGACTTTAATCGCAGATAATTTCGGACGGAGGTAACAAGTTGAAAAGGATAATAGTTTGTTTGTTAGTAGCTATCTTTTTAATTGGAGATACGGGGGTAAATTCAGTTTTTGCTCAAGAATTGAGTCCGTATACGACACATATTGCAGAACTAGATCCTAGTATAGCACATGGGGATGGCTATTTGCAGGGTTCAGTAGCAACTTCTTTTACAGGTGATGGTTGCCATGCCATTTACGAATGTACCTTACAATACTTAGCATCCACAGGTGTTTGGACGACTGCAAGCAATACGCATGTGGTTCGAGCATATGAACCAGGAAGAGTAAAACTCATTACGGACAATTATTATGGCCTGTCTGTAGGAACGCAATACCGGTATCATGTATACGCAAGAGTGATTAATTCCGATGGGATGCTAGTGGATGCTGATGTAGCTAATAGCGGCGCGATTACATACAGAGGATAAGCTTTTCGAGAGTCATATGGAGGACGACGATAGAGTTTTCGTCTCTGATTAAAAGCAGGGTGACATATATTGAAACCATCTTAATCATCAGATTGAAGAGGTCACGCAATATGCCACCCTGTTTTATACGTAAGAATTTATAAAAAAAAGCGAAATGAGGGGTTACGAGCCTCGGCGGCCTCAAAACGCCCCAAAGTGATGATACCTCGCGACACGCAGTATCATCAAAAAGAGGAATTACGGCCTCGGCGACCGCAAAACGCCCCAAAGTGATGATACCCTGCGACACCTAGTATCATCAAAAAGAGGGATTTGAGTCTTAGCGATTGAAGTGGTAAACTAAAACTGG
>DBQQ01000056.1 GCA_002305315.1 Clostridiales bacterium UBA1390 | reverse complement strand
CTGTAAGATATTTCCATTTCACCCTTCGCAGGGACGGAGACGCCCCTGTAATTATACGCAAAAGCGAGATTCTGATGAATCCTTTCGCTGGATTGCGTATAAATTAGTTCTAAAAAAAAACGGATTTATGCGCAGCCTCTTAATTCTGCAATGACTCTATACAAAACTGCGTATAATTCAGTTCTACAAAGAACCAATTTATACGCAGTCTCCTAATTCTGCAACAGCCCCTTCATATTCCACAGCGATTTTTTCCCGTTAGCCCCATTGTAGGCTTATTATATCGGTATGCCGACATAAAAGCAAGGGGTATCTCCATTCGAAATGCCGCAGGATTGTGATCGTACACTCACGTCGTACGCACTTCCTCCTCGTGATCGTACAGGCTTGTCAGGTAATTGCCATCGAAACAGGCATAACAGCAGCGATCCCTCCCGTAAATCTGCTCCATGTCCGCCACTCCGAGAAATCGCAGCGAATCCGCGCCGATTTTCTCCGCCAACGCATCCGGATCCATATGGGCCGAGATCAGCTCCTTCCTAGTCGCGATATCGATACCGTAGAAGCAGGGCCACCAAAGGGGTGGCGATGCGATGCGCAGATGTACCTCCCGAGCGCCCGCTTCCTTCAATAAGCGTATAATGCGCTGCGAGGTGGTTCCCCGCACCACCGAATCGTCAATCAAGACGATTCTCTTGCCGCATACCACATCCCGATTGGCCGAGAGCTTCATCCGCACCGCCAGATCCCGCTGTTCCTGCGTCGGTTCAATGAAAGTCCTGCCCACGTACCGATTCTTGATCAGCCCCATCTCATTCGGAAGATGGGCGACTTCCGCATACCCTGCGGCCGCGGATAGCGAAGAATCCGGCACGCCTACCACGATATCCGCCGCCAGACCGGCTGACAGATCCTTCTGCGCCATCAGCACGCCGCTCTTTCTGCGGGCTGTATGGACGTTGATGCCGTCCAGCGTGCTGTCCGGGCGTGCAAAATAGATATATTCCATGGCGCAGAGATGATGCGTCCTCTCCGCGGTATAAAAGCAGCTCTGCACTCCCTGTTCCGAGAATTTCACAATCTCCCCGGGCAGAATATCCCGCTGCCACTGGGCCTGAATCGCCTCGATGGCACAAGTCTCACTGGATACGCAGTACCCGCCATCAAAGACCCCGATAGAGAGGGGGCGCAGGCCATGACGATCCCGCACCGCATACATCGAGTGTTCCGTGAGTACCAGGAAGGCGAACGCCCCCTCCATCTGCCGGCAAGCTGCGGCAATCTTATCCATCATGCTGCCCTTGCCGCGCTGGATCAGGTGCAGGATGATCTCGCTGTCACTGCTGCTGAAGAAGATGCTGCCCTGTTCCTCCAGGCGTTGCCGCAGTACGTTCGCATTGACAATCTGTCCATTATGCGCGGCCGCAATACTGCCGATCTGCGAGCGCGCCATCAGTGGCTGGACATTCTCCGGTACATCGCCGCCGGCTGTTGAATAGCGAACGTGACCTATACTGTTTTCCCCCGGCAGGCGATCCAGCTCTCTGCCGCGGAACACCTCTGCCGCGAGTCCCCGTCCCTTATGGCAATACAGCTTCACACCATCGCTGGTGGCGATTCCCGCACCCTCCTGTCCCCGGTGCTGCAGTGCATGCAGCGCGAAATACGTATGCATCGCGGCCTGTGCGTGATGGAATACGCCAAAGACGCCGCATTCCTCGTGCAGTTCATCGTCCCAAACCATCCTCATCGTTCCTTTCCGTAGCAGCGTGCGAGCCGCTCCATCGCCTCCCGTGTTCCTTCCGGCGTGCCAAAGGCGGTCAGGCGGAAAAATCCCTCTCCGTTCTGTCCGAAGCCGGATCCTGGTGTTCCGACTACCTGCGCACGCCGTAGAAGATCATCAAAGAAATCCCAGGAAGTCATGCCCTCCGGGCATTCCATCCAGATATACGGCGAGTTTTTGCCGCCCACATGCCAGATGCCAAGCTGATAGAGCGTCTCGGAGATGACGCGGGCATTCTCCTGGTATACGCGCCGGTTCTTCGCACAGCCTTCCTGCCCCTCGTGAGAAAATACCGCGGCGGCCGCTCGCTGCACCGGATAGGAGACGCCGTTAAACTTCGTGGTCTGTCGTCTGAGCCACATGTCCCGCAACGACATGCCATCCCGCACAAGTTCCTCGCTCACCACGGTATACCCACAGCGAATCCCCGTGAACCCTGCCGTCTTGGATAGGGAGCAGAATTCCACCGCGCAGGTTCTGGCTCCCGGAATCTCGAAGATGCTATGCGGCACTTCCGCATCCTGTATGAAAGACTCATACGCCGCGTCAAACAGGATCACCGCGTGCTGCTGATTGGCGTATGCCACCCACTCGGCCAACTGGTCCCGGGTATAGGCCGCCCCCGTCGGATTGTTCGGAGAACACAGATAGATCACATCCACCTTCTGCTCCGGATCCGGCATCGGCAGAAAAGCATTGTCCCGATCTGCCCGCATATAGAGGATCCTACGTCCATCCATGACATTGGTGTCGCGATAGACCGGATACACCGGGTCAGGAACGAGCACCGTATTATCACGGTCCAATAGATCCAGGAAATTCCCCAGATCACTTTTGGCGCCGTCGCTGACAAAAATCTCTTTATCGGTGAGTTTCACGCCAAAGGTCTCATAGTATTTCCGCAGCTCCTCCCGCAGAAAATCATATCCCTGTTCCGGGCCATATCCATGGAAGGTCTCCGGATGCGTCTCATCCTCCGCTGCCTGTTTCATGGCGTCCATCACCACGGGGCAGATAGGCTGTGTCACATCGCCAATGCCCAGTCGGATCACCCGTGCCTCCGGATGTCCCTCCTGAAATATCGCTACTCGACGAGCTACCTCAGAAAACAGATAGTCCCTGCTCAACTCCTGATAGTTCTTATTAATCTTCATATGCCTCTCCTCTTTCTGCCGCGGCCTGAATGAAGGTTCTAAACAGAGGATGCGCCTTATTCGGCCGGCTCTTAAACTCCGGATGATACTGAACCCCTACATAAAACGGATGATCTCGAAGTTCCATCGCCTCACACAGTCTTCCATCGGGCGAAAGTCCCGAAAGCACCATACCGTGATCGCTGTACTCCTTTCGGTACGCATTATTGAACTCATACCGATGGCGATGCCGTTCGTAAATCATGTCTTCTCCATAAATCTCGCGCAGTCTAGTCTCCTCTCCCGTCACACAGGGGTAAGCCCCCAGCCGCATGGTTCCTCCCTTAGGCACATTGCCCTGCTGATCCGGCATCAAATCGATGACGGGATGCGTGCTTTCCGGATCAAATTCGCTCGAATGCGCATCCTCATACCCCAGTACATGGCGCGCAAACTCGATAGCCGCGATCTGCATGCCCAGACAGATGCCAAAGTACGGAACGCCGTTCTCCCGCGCATATCGCGCAGCCGTGATCATGCCTTCGATTCCCCGAATCCCAAAACCGCCGGGCACAATGATGCCATCCGCCTCCTTGAGGCGTTCGGGTGCGTTTTCTTCTGTCAGCTCCTCGCTGTCCACCCAGTCAATCTTAACCTTAGCTCCGTTCTCCCATCCGCCGTGGGCCAGCGCCTCTGCCACGGACAGATAGGAATCGTGCAGCCGCACATACTTACCTACCAGCGCGATGTGTACGACCCGTTCGCAGCTGTGAATGCGGTTCAGCATCGCTTCCCATTCTGTAAGATCACAGGGCCTCTCATCCAGGCATAATTCGCGCATGACGATTTTGGCCAGGCCCTCCCGCTCCAGCATGATCGGGCATTCATACAGCACCGGCAGCGTCCTGTTTTCGATGACGCAGTCCTCTTTCACATTGCAGAACAGTGCGATCTTGCGCAGCACACCGATTTCCACCGGCTCATCCACGCGGGCCACAATGACATCCGGCATGATGCCGAAGGATTGCAGCTGCTTCACGGAATGCTGCGTGGGCTTTGACTTGTGCTCGCCGGATGACTGAATATAAGGAATCAGTGTCACATGAATAAACAGGCAATTCGAACGGCCTACCTCGTGGGATACCTGGCGGATGGCCTCCAAGAAGGGCTGCGACTCGATATCGCCCGTGGTGCCTCCGATCTCCGTGATGACAATATCCGCCTCCGTCTTCTCCTGTACCGCATAGATAAAGGATTTGATCTCATTCGTGATATGGGGAATCACCTGTACGGTCTCTCCCAGGTATTCTCCCCGGCGCTCCTTATTCAACACATTCCAGTATACCTTTCCCGTGGTCAGATTGGAAAACTGGTTCAGATTCTCGTCGATAAAGCGTTCGTAATGTCCCAGATCCAGGTCCGTCTCCGCGCCGTCCTCCGTCACGAACACCTCTCCATGCTGATAGGGACTCATGGTACCCGGATCGATATTGATATACGGATCCAGCTTCTGCGCCGCGACCTTAAACCCTCTTGCCTTCAAGAGTCGACCCAAAGAAGCCGCCGTGATTCCTTTTCCCAGCCCCGATACTACGCCGCCAGTTACAAATATAAACTTCGCCATCGTCTTATTTCCTCATCATTTCTATAAATTCATCGAACAGCCAACGTGCATCCCAGGGTCCCGGGCAGGCCTCCGGATGGAACTGTACGGAAAAGGCCGGCATATCTCCGTACGTAATTCCTTCGCAGGTGCCGTCATTCGCATTGATAAAACGAACCCTGGCGCCTTCCGGTAACGAATCGGATTCTACCATGTATCCATGATTCTGACTCGTCACGTAGATTCGTCCCGTATCCAGATCTTCCACAGGCTGATTGGCGCCCCGGTGTCCATACTTCAGCTTCGTGGTATGAGCACCCCGCGCCAAGGCCATCAGCTGATGCCCCAGACAGATTCCGAACATGGGGATCTGTGCCTCGCAGAGTTTAGCCAGCTCGGCGATGATCTCCGAATTATCCTCCGGATTGCCGGGTCCATTCGAGAGCATAATACCGTCCGGATGTGCCGCCAGGATCTCCTCCGCCGTCGCCGTTGCCGGAAAGGACGTGACTTCACATCCCCGCGACACCAGTTCCTGCACGATGTTGTGCTTCGCGCCGAAATCCCACAGCGCCACCTGGTACTTGACCTCACTGGGTGTATCGACTTCTTTTTCTTCTACAGTCACCTGCAGTACCGGTCGCACCACCCGAAAATCGCGAATCTCCTGCAGTTCTTCCTCGCTGTACGGCGGCGCCTTACGCGTCAGCCGTCCGTTCATCGTACCAAACTCCCGCAGACACCGCGTCAGCGCTCTCGTATCCACACCCTCTAGCGCCGGGATCCCCCTGTCCTTAAAAAAGGTGTCGAGATCCCCTTCATTCCGGAAGTTGGAGGGTTCACGGCACCATTCACGCACAATATAGCCGGCCAAGCGCGGCTCCTTGCTCTCAAATTCAGCGGGAATCACCCCGTAGTTCCCGATCATGGGAAATGTCTGTACCACGATCTGCCCGCAATAACTGGGATCCGTGATCGTCTCCAGATACCCATTCATTCCGGTTGTAAAAACTACCTCTCCCGTCGTCTCCGAAAGAGGCGCCCCAAAGGCTCTTCCCTTAAAATACCGTCCATTCTCCAGCACTAGATACATGGTTTCCATTCCGTCTTCTCCTTCCGTATTATTCCAAATCATAGATCCTCAGAATCTCTTCTGCTATTTCTCTCTTAGCGCAGCGCTGATCCATCGCCCTGCGCTCGATATAATGATGAGCCTCTTTCTCTGTCATCTGCTGATACTGGATCAACAAACACTTGGCTCTATCCACCGTACGAATTTCTCGAATCTGATCCTGGTAGCGGCTGACCTCCGGCTTCTGAGTCCTGAGAAGCCGCCGGTGCAGCACCAACATCAATCGCGCCGCGTCCAGAAATGCCCGACGTCCTCTGTCCATACTATAGACAAAGATACCATCTTCTGAAAGTTTTTCCTCATATTGGGAAAAATATGTAGGGAGGCATCCCAAAATCACTCCGGCCGTGGTCTCGGCCGCTTTACGCGCCAGATAAATGCCCGCATCCTTCCCAAGCGGCGCCAGAACGAGAACAAGCGCATAGGACTCCACGCCTAAAAGATCCCGTCCCTCCCCACTGGATCTGGCAATGACCACCTCCACCGGAAACTGGTCTCGCAGCAGTCTTTCAAAGGGTTCTATCCAGTTGTCTCGATCGGATACGACAAGAACGGTGTCCATGGTCATGCCTCCTTTTTATATACTTCTAAAATACATCTGCATCTGCGCCTTCCAGGGATCCTCTGCTTTCTGAATCTGCTCCCATTCCCAACGCTTTTGTTTCATATACTGAGTTCTGACCTCTTCTGGCAGCACTTTTCGGATCCATGCGCTGCCCTCTGCCATATCCAGCGCTTCCGATAGAGTCCCCGGAAGCTGACCGATCCCAAGCTGCTCTGCCACACCCGTTTCAAACAGATTTCTGTCGCAGGCAGCAGGCAGCGCCGCCTGCTCCTCGATCCCGTCCAGCCCCGCATGCAATAGCAACGCGAATGCCAGATAGGGATTGCAGGATGGATCCGGAGATCGCAGTTCCATCCGATTCGCCGCTCCCGTCGTAGCCGGGATGCGAATGAGCTGAGAGCGGTTCTGATGAGACCAGGAAATATACCGGGGCGCCTCCTGCAGCCCCAGACGCTCATAGGAATTCACCAGTGGATTCAGAAATGCCGTCATCTCCGCGGTTCGGCTGAGGATTCCAGCCAGAAAACTCTCCGCGTACGGGCAGTGTTTCTTCCCTGTCTCAAAGAGGTTTCGCCCTCCCTGCATCAGGGACAGATTAATATGCATGCCGTTTCCGAACTGGCCCTGCATCGGCTTCGGCAGGAATGATGCATACAGCCGATGCATCATGGCAATGGACTTGACCACCGTTTTGAAGGTCATCAGATTATCGGCCGCAGACAATGCCTCCGAATATCTGAAATCCACTTCATTCTGTCCCGGTCCGCTCTCATGATGGGATTTCTCCGGCCGAATATCCATCTCCTCCAATGTCAGACAGATCTCCCGACGAATATCCTCCGCCTTGTCTAATGGCGCCAGATCCCCATAGGAACCATAATCCAATGGCTCCGTCGTCGGATCTCCCTGCTCGTCCAGATGGAATAAATAAAACTCACATTCCGCGCCGACACTACAGAAGTATCCCATATCCGCCGCTCGCTGTACGGCTTTCTTTAATAGGGCCCGGCTGTCCCCAATAAACTCTGTTCCATCGGGATTCTGTATATCACAGAAGATCCGCACCACACGCTCATGACTGGGCCGCCACGGTAAAATGGAAATCGTAGAACAATCCGGCATCAAAAACAGGTCCGAATGTTCCACCGGTGCCAGTCCCCGCACGGCCGAGGCATCGAAGATCATACCGGACTCGAAGATCCGTGGCAACTCCGCCGCCATCACCGCGATATTTTTCTGCAACCCAAAGAGATCGCAAAACGTCAAGCGGACGAATTTCACATCCTGCTCCCTTACAAATCGAAGAATCTCCGCAGCAGAGTCCGTCATCGCCATCTCCCCTTTCTGCTATACAAATAAAGCGTCCACAGGAAAGCCCCTTTCCTCCCTTCTGTTTCTCATAAGAAAAGGGCAGTGACCTCCTGTGAACGCCTTTGTTCATCGCTCTATATTATAGTATGCTCCCTCTCTCCTGTCAATGTTTTTTTCTGTTTTGCATCTCATTATTGCATTTTCCCCAAATCACATCCGAAATAACGGCTCAATTTTAGAAAACGGCGCCAATTTTGCAAGTTTTAAATTTTTTCTTGCAAAAGTCCTTGACAAATACGAATCCTGCTCGTATAATAGGCTCATCACGGCAAAGGCGCCGCAATGGATAGATTATATTTCTATCTCTTGCGGCGCCTTTTCTGTCAATATGATTCAGAAAGTGAGGATCTTTCCTATGAGCATGAATGTCTCTCCTTCCCGTATCGGTCACATTCCCGAATATTTCGGATGCATGGTTTTTAACGACGCTGTGATGCAGGAGCGCCTGCCCAAAGAGGCGTACCGGTCTCTGAAACGGACCATGGAGCTGGGTAAGAAACTGGATCCTAACGCAGCCGGCATCATCGCCAACGCCATGAAGGACTGGGCCATCGAAAAAGGAGCTACCCATTTCACCCATTGGTTCCAACCGCTGACCGGCGTCACCGCCGAGAAGCATGACAGTTTCCTGTCCCCCTGTGGAAACAGCAAGGTCATCATGGAGTTTTCCGGCAAAGAGCTGGTCAAGGGAGAACCCGATGCCTCCAGTTTTCCTTCCGGCGGTCTGCGCGCCACCTTTGAAGCGAGAGGCTATACGGCCTGGGATCCTACTTCTTATGCCTTTGTCCGGGATAACACCCTGTATATCCCGACGGTATTTTATTCCTATGGCGGCGATGCATTGGATAAGAAGACGCCGCTGCTGCGTTCCATGGAAGCGCTAAATCGCGAGGCGCTGCGCCTTCTGGGTATTCTGGGCAACACCGACGCCACGCGGGTGGTATCGACGGTCGGCCCGGAGCAGGAGTATTTCCTGGTGGATAAGGAACTTTTCATGGAACGGGAGGATCTGCTGCTTTGTGGGCGCACACTGTTTGGCGCACTGCCTCCCAAGGGGCAGGAGCTGGAAGACCATTACTTCGGTTCCATCAAACCCAAGGTACAGGCATATATGCAGGATCTGAACGAAGAATTATGGAAACTGGGCGTCTTTGCCAAGACTGAACATAACGAGGTAGCGCCTTCTCAGCACGAGCTGGCTCCCGTATTCACCAATACCAATCTGGCCACGGATCATAATCAGCTGACCATGGAGATCATGAAGAAGGTCGCAGAAAAGCACGGGTTGGTCTGTCTGCTGCATGAGAAGCCCTTCGAAGGCATCAACGGCAGCGGTAAACACAACAACTGGTCCCTATCTACCAATACTGGGGATAATCTGTTGGAACCCGGCGATTCTCCCAGAGAGAACGCACAGTTCCTGCTCTTCTTGATGGCCGTTATCAAGGCTGTGGATGAGTACCAGGATCTTCTGAGACTGTCCGTTGCTTCTGCCGGCAATGACCATCGTCTGGGCGCCAATGAGGCACCGCCGGCCATCATTTCCATCTTCCTGGGGGATGAGCTGACTGCCATTTTGAAATCCATCGAGGAGGGCGCACCACTCGATCCGGCCGATAAGTCCGAGTTGAAAGTCGGCGTCCATGTACTGCCTCGGTTCCCGAAGGATACGACCGATCGCAATCGTACCTCGCCCTTCGCCTTTACCGGAAATAAATTTGAATTTCGTATGTTAGGTTCTGCCTCTTCTATCGCAGGCCCCAACATCATCTTAAATACCATTGTCGCCGAAGAGCTCTCTCAGTTCACAGAGGAGCTGGAACAGGCGAAAGACATGAATGAAACCATTCATAATCTGATCTGTCGCGTGATTAAAGATCACAAGCGCATCATTTTCAACGGAGATGGTTATTCTGAAGAATGGGTGAAGGAAGCCGAGCGCCGGGGTCTTCTGAATCTGAAGACGACTGCGGATGCTCTTCCCTACTTCATCTCCGACAAGAACAAGGCGCTCTTCTTCAAACACAAGATCTTTACCGACCGCGAACTGCAATCCCGATATGAGATCTTCATGGAAGAATATGCCAAGAAGATTCATATCGAAGCGTTGACCATGAAGGACATGGCCGAGAAACAGATTCTCCCCGCCATTTCCGCCTACAGCACACAATTGGCCTCCTCCGCTCTGGAGAAGAAGGCGCTTAGCGACGCGATGGATTGCACCTTTGAAACCGAGACTTCCGTGGCTCTTGCCAAGGACAGTGCCGAAATGTATGGCGCTATAAAAGTATTGTCCCAAGATATCGAGACGGCCGAGGCCATTTCGGACGTAACCGAGCGCGCCGATTTTTATCGGGATACGATCTTGCCGGATATGGACCGTCTCAGAAGTGCTGCCGACCATGCGGAAGGCATCACGGCCCGGGAGTTTTGGCCATTCCCCTCCTATATGGAGCTGTTATTCTCTCTGTAATTTTTTTCTTGTATTGTTTTTCCTTGTTTTGTGGGAAGCCTCACGGCTTCCCTTTTTATCCATATACAGCAAAGGAGCGATAGTATGTCACCCTACCAACCACCCTTCCCGCCTTCAGGACTTTATGATCCCCGTTTGGAACACGATAACTGCGGTATTGGCGCGGTTGTCGATATAAAAGGAAGAAAGAGCCACAAGACCGTGGATGACGCGCTGCATATCGTAGAAAACCTGGAGCACCGCGCGGGAAAAGACGCCGACGGAAAGACTGGCGACGGCGTCGGCATCCTGCTGCAGATCAGCCACCGCTTCTTCTCCAAGGTGTGCGCCGACTCCGGCATTGACATTGGAGAAGAAGGCACCTACGGCATCGGCATGTTTTTCTTCCCACAGGAAGAGCTCACACGCCGTCAGGCCATGAAGATGTTCGAACTGATCACCCGCAAGGAAGGCCTGAAGTTTCTGGGCTGGCGTCAGGTTCCTGTCTGTCCGGAAGTATTGGGAGCCAAGGCCCTGAGCTGTATGCCCAGCATCTGGCAATGCTTCATCGAGAAACCGGAGGATGTTCCCTGCGGCATTGCCTTCGACCGTCGCCTCTATGTGGTGCGCCGTGTTTTCGAACAGGGCAATGCCTCCTATGTTGCCAGCCTTTCCAGTCGAACGATCGTCTATAAAGGCATGTTTTTGGTAGGAGAACTGCGTCGGTTCTACAAAGATCTGGAGGATCCGGATTATGAATCTGCCATCGGCATGGTACACAGCCGCTTCTCCACCAATACGAACCCCAGCTGGATGCGAGCGCATCCCAACCGATTTATTCTCCATAACGGAGAAATCAACACGATCCGGGGCAACGTGGATCTGATGCTGGCCCGGGAGGAAACCATCTCCGGCAGCGATCTGAAGGAGGATATGCTGAAGATCCTGCCCATCGTCCGTCAGGATGGCAGCGATTCTGCCATGCTGGATAATGTCCTGGAATTCATGGTCATGAACGGCATGGATCTTCCGCTTGCCGTGATGATCACGATCCCCGAGCCCTGGTCCAATGACGAGAACATGAGCCGCAAGAAGCGGGATTTCTATCAGTACTACGCCACGATGCTGGAACCCTGGGACGGTCCCGCTTCGATTCTTTTCAGCGATGGCGATGTGATGGGGGCCGTGCTGGACCGCAACGGGTTGCGTCCCAGCCGGTATATCATCACCACGGATGGCCGCGTCATCCTGTCCAGTGAAGTCGGCGTGCTGGACATCCCGGAATCCCTGATCCTGCGGAAGGATCGCCTGCGCCCCGGCAAGATGCTGCTGGTCGATACAGTCGCGGGCCGTGTCATCGAGGATAATGAGCTCAAGGAATATTATGCCTCCAGGCAGCCCTATGGGGAATGGCTGGATAAAAATCTGCTTCACCTCAAAGACCTGAAAATCCCGAATGAACCAGTGCCGGAATATGCGCCGGATGAACTCATTCGCCTGCAGAAGGCCTTCGGCTATCACTACGAAGATGTGATGGATACGATTCTACCGATGGCCCTTTCTGGCAACGATCCCGTGGGCGCGATGGGAGACGATACCCCTCTCGCGGTTCTGAGCCAACGTCATCCCCTTCTCTTTCAGTATTTCAAGCAGATGTTTGCTCAGGTCACCAATCCTCCCATCGACGCCATTCGGGAAGAGATCGTCACATCCACTCATGTGTATCTGGGCACCCATGGAAACCTCCTGGAGGAAAAGTCAGAAAACTGTCGTATGCTGCAGATCCGCAATCCCATCCTGACAGAGACGGATCTTTTGAAGCTGCGTCATCTTAACGAGCCCGGTTTCCGCTCCCGGGTGATTCCGATCACATATTATAAGAACACCAGTCTGGAACAGGCCATCGACCGCCTGTTCCTAGAAGTGGATCGCGCCTATCGGGACGGCTATAATATCCTGATCCTGTCCGATCGGGATATCGACGAGTATCATGTCGCGATCCCCAGCCTGCTGGCTGTGTCCGCTGTCTCCAAGTACCTGGTGCGCACGAAAAAACGCACGGCCGTTTCCTTGATTCTGGAATCCGCGGAACCCCGGGAGGTTCATCATTTCGCGGCGCTCCTGGGTTACGGCGCCTGTGCCGTACACCCCTATCTGGCGCAGGAGACGATCCGCAGCCTGATCCAGCAGGGACTTCTGGAGAAGGATTACTATGCTGCCGTGAACGACTATAACGAAGCCATACTGCACGGTATCATCAAGATTGCCTCCAAGATGGGCATTTCCACAATTCAGAGCTATCAGGGCAGTCAAATCTTCGAGGCAATCGGCATCGATCAGGATGTGATCGACCGGTACTTCACCAATACCGTATCCCGCATCGGTGGTCTTTCGATGGCAGATATCCAGGAAGATATCGAGTATCGCCATCAGCAGGCCTTCGATCCGCTGGGTCTGGATACCAATATGGCACTGGAAAGCGAGGGACATCATAAGTTCCGCAGCGGCAAGGAAGCCCATCTGTACAACCCGGCTACAATCCATCTACTGCAGCAGTCCGTGTGGCAGAAGGATTATCAACTGTTCCATCAGTATACGAAGCAGGTCGATCAGGAAAACGACGCGGCGATGCACCTGCGCAGTCTCCTGGAATTCGATTTCCCGGAGGACGGCGGCATTCCGCTGTCCGAGGTGGAGCAAGCCTCGGAGATTGTGAAGCGCTTCAAGACCGGCGCCATGAGCTATGGCTCCATCTCTAAGGAAGCGCACGAGACCTTGGCAATCGCCATGAACAACCTGCATGCCAAGAGCAATACTGGAGAAGGCGGCGAGGATCTCTCCCGCATGATCACCAAGCCGGGAGAACCCAATCGCTGCAGCGCCATCAAACAGGTGGCCAGCGGACGATTTGGCGTGACGAGTCAGTATCTGATCAGTGCGGAAGAGATCCAGATCAAGATGGCCCAGGGTGCGAAGCCTGGCGAAGGCGGACAGCTCCCGGGAAATAAGGTCTATCCCTGGATCGCGAAGACCCGGCATTCGACCACCGGGGTGAGCCTGATCTCTCCACCGCCGCATCACGATATCTATTCGATCGAGGATCTGGCGGAACTCATCTATGACTTGAAGAACGCCAATCGACACGCCCGCATCAGTGTGAAGCTGGTCAGTGAGGCCGGTGTGGGTACCATCGCGGCTGGCGTGGCCAAAGCCGGCGCCCAGGTCATTCTGATCTCGGGCTGTGATGGCGGCACAGGCGCCGCGCCGCGTACCAGCATCCATAACGCGGGACTGCCCTGGGAACTGGGACTGGCCGAAGCCCATCAGACGCTGATCCTGAATGGTCTCAGGAGCCGTGTTCGCCTGGAAACCGACGGCAAGCTGATGAGCGGCCGAGATGTGGCTATCGCGGCGATCCTGGGCGCGGAAGAATTTGGATTTGCCACAGCGCCTCTGGTGGCGATGGGCTGCGTCATGATGCGTGTCTGCAATCTGGACACCTGTCCAGTGGGCATTGCAACGCAGAACCCTGAGCTGCGCAAACGCTTCCGTGGGAAGCCAGAATATGTGGAGAATTTCATGCTCTTTATCGCCGAGGAGCTTCGGGAATATATGGCGCGTCTCGGCGTGCGTACCGTGACCGAGCTGGTCGGCCGCACGGACCTTCTGCGGCCCAAGACCTTCCCCGAGGGCAGCCGGGCTTCTCATGTCGATATCACCCCACTTCTCTACCGTCCTGCGGGCGCCGACGCACATATTCACTTCGAACCCGAGGCTATCTATCATTTTGGACTCGAGAAGACGCCGGATATGAAAGTTCTCCTGAAGAAACTGAAGAGCGCTCTCGATAAGGGTGAGTCCGCTACACTGAAACTGGCTGTCAAGAATACGAACCGCGCGTTCGGCAGCATCTTCGGCAGCGAGATCACCAAGCGGTACGGCAATACCCTGCCCGAGGATACCTATACGATCCAGGCTAAGGGCAGTGGCGGCCAAAGCTTTGGCGCCTTTATTCCCAAGGGCCTGACGCTGGATCTTTGCGGCGATAGCAACGACTATTTCGGTAAGGGACTCTCCGGCGGCAAGCTGATCCTGCATCCGGCTCCGGATGCCGCATACCGCGCCTGCGACAACATCATCGTCGGCAATGTGGCGCTGTATGGCGCGACCAGCGGCAAGGCGTTTATCAGCGGTGTGGCCGGTGAACGCTTCTGCGTCCGCAACTCCGGCGCAACAGCCGTTGTGGAAGGTGTGGGCGATCATGGATGCGAATACATGACCGGCGGCACCGTGGTCATCCTGGGACGCACCGGCAAGAACTTCGCCGCGGGCATGTCCGGCGGTATCGCCTATGTGCTCGATGAGGACTGGGATTTCTATCAGAAGGTCAACAAAGAACTGGTCAGCCTGGAAAACGTGGAACACAAGCATGACGTGGCCACCATCAAGGCGCTGATCGAGGAACACGTTCGGCTCACGGGCAGTGTACGCGGCAAAGAGATCCTCGAGAACTTCGGCACCTATCTGAGCAAGTTCAAGAAGGTCCTGCCCAGGGACTACGATCATATGCTGCGCACCATCATTCAGATGGAAGAAAAGGGTCTGGACAGCGAGCAGGCGGAGATTGAAGCCTTCTATACGCTGAAGAATCAATGAGGAGGATATCATGGGTAAAATCGATGGATTTCTGACGTTTGACCGAAAGGTCAGCACCACGGTCCCTCCGCGGGAGCGCATCACCAATTATCACGAGTTTCACAAGGCTCTGCCCCCTAAGGAACAGCAGCTGCAGGGAGGCCGCTGTATGAACTGCGGCGTTCCCTTCTGCCAGAGCGGATACCTCTTTGGCGGCATGGTCAGCGGATGTCCGCTGCACAACATGATTCCGGAATGGAACGATCTGATCTGGAAGGGTAAATGGGAGTTGGCCCTGCGCCGACTCATCTCTACCAATCGGTTCCCGGAGTTTACCGGCCGGGTCTGTCCGGCCCCCTGTGAAGCCGCCTGTACCTGCGGTCTACAAGAGGCTTCGGTTTCGATCCGCGAGAATGAGCAGGCGATCATCGAGACCGCCTATCGCAATGGTTGGATCCAACCGACCCCGCCGCCGGCGCGCACGGGCAAAAAAGTCGCCATCGTCGGCAGCGGGCCTTCCGGACTGTCCGCCGCGGAATGGCTGAACAAGCGGGGACACGAAGTCACCGTATATGAACGCAGCGATCGACCTGGCGGTCTGCTGATGTACGGTATTCCCAATATGAAGCTGGATAAATCGGTGATTGACCGCCGTGTGAAGATCATGGAGGCTGAAGGCGTGACCTTCTGTCTGGGCGCGGATGTGGGCAACACGGTATCGTCCCAGGAACTGAGCGACCAGTACGACGCCATCCTGCTCTGCTGTGGCGCATCGAGTCCGCGCGATCTTCCGGTTCCGGGACGCGACGCGCAGGGCGTCCATTTTGCGGTGGATTACCTGTCCAGCGTGACCAGGAGCCTGCTGGATTCCGATCTCCCCGATGGCAAGGCCATCTCCGCGGAAGGCAAATCCGTCATCGTCATCGGCGGCGGCGACACCGGTAACGACTGTACCGCCACCGCGATTCGACAAGGCTGCAAGGACGTCATCCAGCTGGAGATGATGCCGGCGCCGCCTGTAACTCGCACCGCCGATAATGCCTGGCCTGAATGGCCCCGTATTCTCAAGGTGGATTATGGGCAGGAAGAAGCGATCGCGCTGTATGGACAGGATCCTCGCCGCTATCAGACGACGGTGAAGGAATTTCTGAAGGATGAAGCCGGTAACCTGCGCAGCGTCATCATCTCCTGTCTGGCGCCAGAGAAGGATCCAGGCTCCGGCCGCACCCTCATGGTGCCGACGGGCGAGGAATACGAGCTACCAGCCGAGCTGGTTCTGATCGCGGCAGGTTTTACCGGCTGCCAATCCTATGTGGCGGAAGCCTTTGGTCTGACGCCGGATGCCCGCGGACGCATCCAGACTGCCAACTTCGAGACTGAGATCCCCGGACTCTTTGCCTGCGGCGATATGCGGCGTGGTCAGAGCCTGGTCGTCTGGGCGCTTCGAGAAGGCGGCGACGCAGCAGCGGCCGTGGATCAGTATCTGATGGGATATACCAATCTGTAAAAGAAAGAAGCTGGATCAAGGAGTCTCCTCCCGCAGAACTCTTTGACAGCTTCTTTTTTGTTTTTACGTCGTAAATTGTTGAAAACTGAGAATTTCTCCCTTCTGTCTTGCAATGCATGATTTTTCATGTATAATAGATCATGTTGTGATTTTTTTAACGATGCAAAGGAGGTTTTTTTCATGCCCCAAACTGACCCTTATCTGTCGGATTCCTATCTGACCAAGATGAATGCCTACTGGCGCGCCGCCAATTACCTGGCCGCAGCGCAGCTCTATCTGCTGGATAACCCGCTCCTTCGTGAGCCTCTGACCATGGATCATATCAAAAAGAAGATCGTGGGGCATTGGGGCACCGTACCGGGCCAGAACTTCGTCTATACTCATCTGAATCGAATCATCAATAAGTATGATCTGGACATGATTCTGATCTCCGGTCCGGGCCACGGCGGCAATTTCTTCGTCGCCAACTCCTATCTGGAGGGTACCTATAGCGAAGTGTACCCCAATATCAGCCAGGACATTCCCGGCCTGAAGCGCCTGTGCAAGCAGTTTTCCTTCCCCGGTGGCATCTCCAGCCATGTGGCGCCTGAGACTCCCGGTTCTATCAACGAGGGCGGCGAACTGGGATACTCTATCGCCCATGCCTTCGGTTCCGTATTCGACAATCCGGATCTGATCACGGCTTGTATCGTAGGCGACGGCGAGGCAGAAACTGGCCCGCTGGCTACGGCCTGGCATTCCAACAAGTTTCTGAACCCCAAGACCGACGGCGCTGTACTGCCCATTCTGCATCTGAATGGCTATAAGATCAGCAACCCCACCATCTTCTCCCGAATCTCTCATGATGAGATCGAAAGCTTTTTCCATGGCTGCGGCTGGAAGCCCTACTTTGTAGAGGGGGATGACCCCATGACCATGCATCGGCAGATGGCGGAGACGCTGGATCAGGCCGTGGAAGAGATCCATGCCATCCAGAAAAATGCGCGCGAAAATAACGATACAACCCGTCCCTTCTGGCCGATGATCGTCCTGCGCACTCCTAAGGGCTGGACCGGTCCCAAGGTCGTGGACGGCAAGCAGATTGAAGGCTCCTTCCGTGCGCATCAGGTACCCATCACCATGGAACAGCCCGAACATCTGGAACTTCTGAAAAAATGGCTCACAAGCTATAAACCCGAAGAACTCTTCGATGCGGAAGGCCGTCTGATTCCCGAGCTGCGGGAGCTGGCGCCCAAGGGCAATCGCCGGATCAGCGCCAATCCCCATGCCAATGGCGGATTGCTGCTGCGGGATCTTCGTCTGCCGGATTTCCGCAAGTATGCCGTGGATGTGCCCGCTCCCGGCCAGGTCGAGGCACAGGATATGATCGAACTCGGCGGATTTGTCCGCGATATCTTCCGTCTGAACGAGGAGAGCCGAAATTTCCGCATCTTCGGGCCGGATGAGACCATGTCCAATCGGCTGGGACGCGTGTTTGAGGCCACGAACCGCGACTGGAACACGACACATCTGGACACGGATGAATTCCTGGCTGCCGATGGACGCGTCATGGACTCTATGCTGAGTGAGCATATGTGCGAAGGCTGGCTGGAAGGCTATCTTCTGACCGGACGTCACGGCTTCTTTGCCAGCTATGAGGCCTTCATCCGTATCGTCGATTCCATGGCCGCCCAGCACGCCAAGTGGCTGAAGGTCTGCGCGGAACTTCCCTGGCGCCAGAAGATCGCCTCCTTGAACCTGATCCTTTCCTCCAACGTATGGCAGCAGGATCATAACGGCTTTACCCATCAGGATCCCGGCTTCCTCGATCATATCGCGAACAAGAAGGCGGACGTGGTGCGGATCTATCTGCCGCCGGACGCGAACTGCCTGCTTTCCTGCTTCGATCACTGTATCCGAAGCAAGAACTATGTGAATGTCCTGGTGACCTCTAAGCATCCCCGTCAGCAGTGGCTGACCATGGAGCAGGCGGTCAAGCATTGTACCCAGGGCGTGGGCATCTGGGAATGGGCCAGCAACGACCAGGGACAGGAGCCGGATGTGGTCATGGCCTGCTGCGGTGACACCCCCACGCTGGAAGCGCTGGCGGCTGTCACGATCCTGCGGGAACATATGCCAGAGCTGAAGATCCGCTTCATCAACGTGGTGGATCTGATGAAGCTGGAATCCAGCACGCGGCATCCTCATGGTCTGACCGATGCGGAATATGACGCGCTGTTCACCAAGGATAAGCCCATCATCTTCGCTTTCCACGGATATCCGACCATGATCCATGAACTGACCTACCTGCGCCATAACCGTAATCTTCATGTACACGGTTACCTGGAGGAAGGCACGATTACGACGCCTTTCGACATGCGCGTACAGAACCAGATCGATCGCTTCCATCTGGTGCAGGATGTTATCTACAATCTGCCTCAGCTGGGCAATCGCGGCGCCTATCTGCTGCAGCTCATGCGGGATAAGCTGGTAGAACATAAGCAGTATATCCATGAAGTCGGCTTGGATCTCCCGGAGATTCGTGACTGGCAGTGGCATGTATAATCCAAATTTGAGGGTGTCCCCCGCGGGGACACCCTCATTTTAGATTACGTTGACAGGATCGGTTTTCTCTTTTGAATTGCTTCCCGCAGGCTCACCACATTGTTCGCCCGCGTGATCTCCTGCAGCGTATGCTCCGGATCAATCTCGATGTAGCATCCTTCCAGATCCGAAATCCCATGCAGATAGAAGATCACATCGCGATACTTGGGCCACAGATCCGTCGGTGCCGGCAGCGGCGGCAGCACCGCTCGCTTCAGGATATTGCCGTCTCCATCCTTCAGCACCACATCGGTCTGCGGTGTCGGCACACTGCCCAGCGAATGGATCCGTACATTGATACCGTGGTCATAGACCCGTATATCCTCCTTCGATACGCCCAGGTCCGGTCTCTCCCAATAGGGCTTTCCTTCTTCCAGAAGCTCCAGTTCCAGCACGCTCACCACGCCGGCCGGGAACACCACGCGAACCTTTCCGGTCTTCTCGAAATTCTGTACGAAACAAATGCTGTCTTCATCGATCCGATCGTCGTCGTTTATATCAATCCCGCAGAGAATCTTCCATCGGCCGGGCTTGATGTCGCCGCCGATCAGATCCGCATAGACATCCCGATCGGAAATGTTGCAGACTAAAATCCGCAGATGATCCTCCTCCGTGATCGGCGTCAGGATCGCTACCCGCTCATCATCGCCCCAGTTGGTAAATTTCCAGGCAATGCGGTTCATCGGATAGGTACAGCGCACATACACGTCAGAAGGATCTCCCAGTCGATCGCAATAGAGCGCCGCCGGATCCACATAGACCCGATCGATCCAGGGATGCCCCTCGGTACAGTAGTATTCCCGAATCGAAGCCATCCGGTTCAGGCTCCGATAGCGTTCCGCGATTTTTTCCTTATCCAGCACCTGATCCGCGCCTTCCCGCCAGGGATGCAGGGGGATGCCAGTATCCTTCTCTACGCGGCCGCCCCGATCCTCCGGGATCTGACAATCCCAGTATTCCTGTTTGCCAATCAGCTTCCATGCCGGCATCATCAGCGTCCGTTCGCCCGCGTTCCGGCCGTTCATCGCCGGATTTTCCTCATCATCGGAAAAACGCAGATAGGAATGAATATAGCCGCCATCCGGATGGTAATGCGCCACTGCCGCATCCGCCATCTCTTCCAGAAGCCCTAATAGATGTGCGTTACCATTGTACTGCGCCACCTGCCAGGCGGGCTCCAGCGCGATATAGCTGCAGGATTGCTGACCGCCCCACGGTTCCTCCGTTGCCATCACGGAACCGCTATAGTAGGTGGACCGGATATGCCGATGTCCCTTCTCATTGATGCCCGTGATCCATTCCACACTGCGCCCTGTCTCCATCGCGGCTTCCAGCCATCTGGGATCTCCGGGAAACGCGTTCATGCAGGCCGCCAGACTCACCAGCCCCTCCTCCGAGGAGTGGAGCTCATCCGCCTGAATGGAACACAGACCATTCGTGAACATACCCTGGTCGAAGAATGCCTTCTCGTTAGCCTCCATGGCCACCTTGACCTTCTCGCCGTCCGCGTCCATCAACACCATCTGCGCCCAGGTGGCCACAAAATCTCCATCATCCGACAATCCGCCGCCCAACTCTCCGTTGGCGATCTGGCGCTTATCGATGTAGAACCGAATGATCTTCTTATAATGTTTCAGATACTCGATCTGCCGATAAGCCCACTCGGGCACACCATCTGGCACCGGCTCTTCCGGAATCTGAATCTCCGGCAGTGCGACCTCATTGCCCATCCGATCTTTGGGCATATTCCGGCGATGCTTCATCAGCATGTAAAGATAGGCATTTCCCTGCGGATGCGCGGGATCCACCTTTAGAAGATCCAGAATATCCCGCTGGAAGCGGTTAAACATCTGGTATTCCGGCAGGAAGGGTCTCTCCTCCGTCAGATGGCCCGTGATGTCTCGCACCTCGGCAAATCGATCCTCCACATGTTCTTTCTTCGCCTGTTCCGCTGGCTTGAAGATGGTCCTAAGCTGCAGGCTCTCCATCATCCGCTTTCCGGCCTTCGGATCGCTGACAGCGATGGTCAGATAGAGACAGCGGTTCTGCGGCAGGATGCGGTCCCGCGTGTCCAGCCATAGACGCTGCTGAATCCCTGCCTGCGCCCGGAACGTGAAGTGCGCCAGGTTGCGATAGTACCATAGGGGATCTTTCACCTGCACCGAATAGGAAACATCCCCCTGCTCCTGCGTGCAGAAGGTCAGCTCAATGCCGTCCAGCCCCGCGTGATCGTCCGCCTCATAGGGAATGATGATATTATAGAAGGGGTATCCACCCTGTGCTTCTGTTTCCAGTTTCGTATTGGCCCCATCTGGGATCGCCGTCCATATATTTCGTTCATAGGACGTATAGCGGCCTTTGATGAACTTTCGCAGTTCTCTCTCAGCCTCCTGCTCCATATGCCGGTCCGATCCGGGCGCTACATGATAGGTGTAGGAATACATGCCGCGCGGAGCACGCCCCTCATAGACATGATAGGCAGAAAAATCTCCGATCGGCTCTTCCTTTTCCACATTCGTGAATCGGATTCTTCCGCCGATATGGGGCGGGATCTGATGTGTCGTACGCTCCATCCCCTGGGGACGCGTGAAAAGTTCTTCTTTCACGGAACCATCCTCATCCACCAGTTCTACTTTGCCATACGCACTGCCCGAGATCTCGATATGGTCATACGGTTCATACGGCAGATGGAAGGTGATGGCCTGTCCAGAAAGGGAATAGCAGTCCCAGTCCGGCAACTGGAAATAGTCGTTCCTCCCCTTCAGGCGAGAACGATTGTATACACCAGGCCAGGTCGTCTCTCGTATGCCGTCGCAGCCCTTATACCACCAGCGCTTCAAGTCATAGGCATCGTGAATCTCCACCTTGCGGGCCACGGCCATGCCCGGGATCCTGGGAATCCGGCGCGTAAAACCGCTACGCAAAAGAAAGCCTTCTCTGACCTTAGGATCCTCGCAATCCGGCTGATAGGCCGGCTTCAGGGGCCACTCTCCTCTATATAATGTCTCTGCGTCCTCATCCGACAGCATCTGGTCCCAGATGGAAATCTCACAGATGTCGCCGCCGCGTATAAAATTATAGTCGCTCTGTACGTGCCAGCTGCCGATGATCCGGGAATGGGGCCCAAACTGATCCAACCCCGCGAAATACACGCCGGGACTCTCCTTTTCCGCTTTTTTTTGGCCGTTCACATACAGACGAATGCCGTAGAGCTCATCCCAGGCTACCAGGATGTGCATCCACTCCTGAGGCTCTGGAAATGGCTTGATATGGCAGCCCACACGCACGCGGGACAGATTGATATCCGTGACGAAGGCTTCCAGCCCCTCTCCATCATAGTCCACCCGCAGAAAGCACTGATCCCAGCTGCTGTGATCCGCATAGCCCACACGGAAAATGGGAAATGGCGTAGGTCCAACGGGATATCGGGAACGCCACCAGAAGGCCAGTGTCCCTCGCTCCGCATAGATGTTGCCCGGCGCCTTCCAGGCCAACTGCTGTCTCGTATCGCAGGAAATCGCCCCGCCCTTCACACCGTCTTCTATGAGCGACACGGCATTGCAGAACGTTGGTTTCGCCTTTCCCCGCGCCTTATCCGCTCGAAAAGAATTTCCCGACACATAAAATAGTAATGATGGTATTTCTGTATAGTCCATTATGTGACCCCCTTTTTCATTTTCGCCGTCTGTATTTTTTGATTATACTACAGATTTTTCTATCCGAAAAGATCCTTACCCAATCTGATTCGAAAAGTACAAGAAAAAAGCGTTGCTTACAGGTCAATCCCCTCCGCAACGCTTCTTTCTTATTCCTGGAATGGCTGTACATCCTTCACTGCTTCCTGCAGCAAGATCTCCCGATCCCCATGGTCGATGTCCCGCAGCTGATAACGGTCATGCCCCATGCCCAACTCCTTCATATACGTGAGTTGACGCAGACCGTGGCGAGACTCCATCCGCTCCACCATGGCATGTCTATCCTTCTCGCTTAAGGCATAAATAAGATCCACAGAAGCCTGGTCGATGGCCAGAATATCTGACGAGGCCAGGATTCCGATATTGGGTGTCACTACCGGTTCCGCCTCCACACCTTCGCAATCACAGGACACCGACATGTTGCGCAGTACATTGATATATTGGATATGGTCTCCGAAATGATCCACTACCGCTTTTGCCGATTCGGTCATCCGCTCCATGAACTCTTCCTTTTTGATGTCCCACATATCCACGGAACCCGGCGTGGTATGAATCATCGCTTTGCCAATGCGTCCATCGGCACAGCCGATCCCGATATTCTTATTAGATCCGCCAAATCCGCCCTGCGTATGCCCCTTGAAATGTGTCAATACCAGGAGAGAATCATAATTCAATATATTCTTGCCCATATACATCTTTGAAAACCACTTTCCATTTTGTACAGGCAAGGCGACCGTTCCTTCCGCATCCATGATATCCACCGGACAGAATGTCCATCCATTGGTTTTAAGTGTCTTTCTATGCGCTTCCGTCGTATAGCGCCCGCCTTCATAATAGGTATTGGTCTCTACAATAGATGCATTCGGCAGTTTCCGCTCGATGAGTTCCTGCACCCAGGGCCTCGGAATAATATTGGGACCATGGGGCTCTCCTGTATGCAATTTGATGCCCACTCTTCCCCCGATTCCATTCTGGATTTTTTCATAGATCCTCTGGAGTCCCTCCGCGGAAAGATCCCGCGTGAAATATACCGTCGCTGCATCTCCATTTCTTTTTTCATAGGGAATATAATAGTCTCCCTGCGTTCCTGGAATAGGCATGATTTCTTCCTCCCTTTTGATTGATCTTTTCCATTATTATACAACTCTACAGCCTGCGATTTTGTAAATATATTGTAAACATT
>DBQQ01000002.1:69436-101039 GCA_002305315.1 Clostridiales bacterium UBA1390 | reverse complement strand
TACACCATTATAAGGGCATTACCTTTCGCATATCTCGTGGCTCTTTTATTGAGTAAAAAAATGGTACAAAACGGATAAAAACGGTATAAACGGTTCTGTCCATGAAAAGCGCATGGGAGTATAATGAATAGTGTATATTCCTCATGTGCAGAAATATATGGCAAGGAGTGGATGAGAATTGCGGTTTGTGACGATGTACAAGCGGATCTGGATGAGATGAGGCATCAGTTGACGGAAGTTTGGCCAGAAGCGGAGATTGATACTTTTATCCAGAGTATGGAGCTACTACAGAGAGTCAAATGGGGGGGTCGATATGATCTGATATTCTTGGATATTATTATGAAGCCTGAAAATGGAATCGAATTGGGACGCCGGATTTTAGAAGAAGTTCCGGACAGCAAGCTGGTGTATGTCAGCAACAGCCGTGAATATGGTCCAGAGATATACGAGTTAAATGCCTTCTTTTATTTATTGAAACCCTGTGAGACTGAAAAACTGGAGGAGATTCGCAAACGCTTTCAGAAATATCAGGAGAAGCGGATTGTAGTGCGTCTGAACAAGGATCATATGGAGAATGTTCCATTTCATATGATTTCGTATATAGAAAATGAACATAATAATCTGCTGATCCATCTGACAAATGGTTCATTCCTGCGAATCCGGGAGAGCATGCAGCGATTTATGGAAAACTTGGATGAACGATTTCTCAGAGTGAATCGGGGGATCATCGTAAATATGGAGGCAATCGAACGAATGGACAGCGATTCTTGTCGAGTGGAAGGATTGATTTTTATGCTCAGTCGAAAGGAGCGCAGTGAGTTGCGAAAGCGCTATAATGACTGGCTCTTTAGGAATGCTATGGGAGAATGGGAATCTTAATATGCTTTGCCATCAATATGTGGGAGTGCAGTTTTTGGGATACTGTTTGCAGGTGATTCCAGTGGTGCTGCTGATCTATGCGCCATTTTCAGACCGAGAGCTGAAGATACGTAAAAGCCACCTGGTAGCTGGTCTGTGTATCATATTATGCGTTGCCAGCGGTGGCGCGGCCCTTTTGCTGGACTACATCCATGATACGCCGGGATTCGAGTTATGGGGGCATTGGTGGGCGAATATCCTGTTTCTTCTAATCTGGGCATGCGGTACAATCTTGTACTTGCTGAGCCTGCGAGAGGGAGTACCGTGTCGGCTGCTGTGCTATATGATGGCGTTGCAGTATGGGATTTCTTCGTACGCGGCGGCAGATATTTTTTCTAAATGGGTGCAATGGGATGCACCGACCTGTATTCCATACGATACAGAAACGATAGTGGTGTACCTGGTCATGTTTGTGACGGTTTTCCCTGTGCTGTATCGCTTCCTTCATAAAAAACTCCCGGCGAATATGAGGATGGAGAATAACCGGAGTCTGCGGCTGATTACGGGATCACCGTGTATACTGTTTGTTCTTTTCTGTATTGGCATGCTGGCAGAGATGGGAATCTCACAGTGGGTAGACGGATGGATAGCCGATTTATGGCTGAGTATCTGGATGTTTTGCACATTGGCGATGGATCTTTTGGCATATTACATATATTTCCGGTGTCTGCGGTTTGAGCAGGAGAAGGAACTGGTCTATACGCAGATGGCGGCCCTGGAACTGCAGTTTCAGTCGGTACAGGATAAAATCGAGAAGGAAAAACGGTTTTATCATGATATGCGTCACCATTTTCGCACGCTGATCAGTCTGACAGAGGAAAAACAGTACGATCAGGTGGTTCAATATCTGAGAATCTATCTGGAGGAGTGGGGAAAAAGCAAGGACGAGATTTTATGCAGGAATCCGTTGGTGAATGGCATACTCGGCTACTATACGGCCCAGGCGGAGGAAAGTGGTATTCATGTGTATGTCAATGCGGATATTAAGGAGTTTTATCCCTTTGCACCCACGGATATGACAGTATTATTGGGAAATGCCATGGAGAATGCGCTGGAAGCCAGCAGGCAGTATGAGGGAGCCGATCCTTATATTCGAGTTTTGATGCGGCAGCGAAAAAACATTCTGTTGATTCAGGTGGATAATTGCTGTAAGGCGGAGCCGCTGCGGAGACATCCGCATTCCCAGGATATCCTCTCCTCCAAGAGAGGGCGTATTTCGGGATATGGGATTCGCAGCATGCGCACGATTGTACAGCGCTACCAGGGAGACCTGGAATGCCGAAAGGAAGGAGAACGATTCATTTTGCGAATTGTACTCAATATTCCAGAAGAGAATACGGTGAAGGAGGGAGAGACTTCATGAAGCTGAAGGATGGTTTAATCCTGCGGGAGGTGGCTGGACAGTATGTCATTGTGCCCACGGGAAAACGGGTGCGGGAAGTGACAAACATCGTATACATATCCTCCTCGGCGGCCTATCTGTGGGACTACATGAAGGATCACGAGTTTACCCGGGAGGACTTGGTGGCTCGGATCATGGAACACTATGAGGGCGTCACCGAGGAACAGGCCGGAGCGGATATCGACCAGTATCTGAAGATACTGGGGGATAATCAGATTCTGGATGACGGGGTGGTGCGCGGACGTATCTTCGTGAGGATTCCCAGGGACATGGTGGAGAAATCCAAGAAGGATAAGACATGAATCAGGATTTCGAACCGGCTTGCCGCCGTATGGAGTGGCTGGATCCTTTCTATCAATCGGTATGGGAGAAGGCATTTCAGGATGCGATCCCCATATCCGGCACCTTTGAGCTGACTCCCAGATGTAATCTGAACTGCCGCATGTGTTATGTGCATCTGCCGGCAGAGGAGATCCCCTGTCATGGGCGGGAACTTACGGCCGCGGAGTGGCTTCGCATCGCGGAGGAAGCCAGAGAGGCGGGAACGACCTGGCTTTGTATCACCGGAGGAGAACCGTTGATGCATCCTGAATTTCCAGAGATCTGGCGAGGTCTATGTGAGATGGGCTTCTTTATCACCCTGCAGACCAATGCCACGATGGTGGAAGGAAAGATGGCGGAACTCCTGGAGCAATACCCGCCGCGGAGCGCCAAGATCACGCTGTATGGATCGAACGATGAGGTCTATGAAGCGGTGTGCCGCGTCAAACAGGGATTCACCAGAGCCCATGCGGGGATACGAAGACTGATGGAGATGCGGATTCCGATACAGCTTGTCAGCACCATCATTCGCCAGAATGAGGCAGATGCGCAGCGAATGGCCTTATTCGCGTATTATTACCATTTGCCCTGGGCGGCGACAGGCAGCATCAAGTCTTCGCTTCGCGGAGCACATAGCGAGGCGGAGGAAGTTCGGGTTACGGAGAAGCTGGAAGAGGCAGAAAAGGAACAGATCCGTCGTCGCCTCAAGGAGCATCCGGTAGACATCACTCGCAAGCCTTGTACATATTGTAAAGATTATCGGTTAGGATACTGGATCCTATGGGATGGCAGCATGCGGTTCTGCAGTTTCATGAATGAGCCGGATATTTCCATACGAGACAGATCCTTCCGTGAGGCCTGGCAGGCACTGGTTCAGTATGAAGAGGAACTGGACTGGCCGCCGGAATGCAAAAGCTGTCCGGTATCGAAAGCCTGCTTCAAATGTGCTGCGACACTGGCTACGGAGTGTGGCAGCGTGCATCGGGTGAATGATGCATTTTGTAACCGAGTGAAACAATATTATGATGAAGAGAAAGGAAAGTGGAAGTTATGGGACAGGAATATATGACAGTCAGGGCAACAGAGGTAACTAGAGAATACAACAACGCTTCAGGAGGATCAAGTGGCGATACAGTTACATATCGAATAGGGTGGACAGCAGAGGGTGGATTGACGGGAGAGGGTTGGTTTTGGAATGAGACACCTATAACAACCTGGTGGAAAGATAATTATAAGAAGCTCAACGAAGAACTCGGAGAAAACTATACAGAAGAACAAAGTAGCTTTATAAGATATGCTGCGCGTGTAGACAATCTAGATGATGCGTTTAGTAGTTGGCTACCAGAGCAAAAACTTGCATTCTTGATTGGACACGAGGAGTTTAAGTATAATTTTAAAACTGGGCATTTTGATAGCGACTGTGTATCAATGGTGTGATAAAAGGTGTTATATAATATAGCACTTCTTTCGTTTTGTGAACATGGATTCACTTTTGAAGATAAATGGATCAAGTTTTCTGCTTGTGAAAATGATAAAGCGAATTTAAAGCCAATTTATCATTTTCATTCTTTGAAATTTGATGATTTTAATGGAGTAGAGATTTCGGAAACCTATAATATAAAAAAAGGAAGATTAATCAGAAAGAATCATCAAATAGTAATGGCGAGTGATGACTGGACGCATTTTTATGCTCCTTTGCCATTCAGTGCATTAGATTTAGACTTTTTCCTCATCCAAGCCTTCTACACCCACGCTGTTAAGCGTCATATGATCCAGGTTCATAGTTCTCTGATCGACTACCAGGGGCGCGGGATCATGTTCCTGGGGCCCTCCGGCATCGGCAAGACAACGCAGGCAGAGCGCTGGAACGAGTACCGGGGTGCTGTGATCATCAATGGAGATATGGTCTTTGTCCAGGAAACAGAAGACCAGTTCCTGGGTTGGGGTACGCCCTGGCACGGATCCTCGCCATACTGTGAGAATGCCAGTGTTCCGCTGGAAGCGCTGGTGATTTTGAAGCAGTCCCCGGTGAATCGCATTCGCCGTCTGGAAGGTTTCGAGATGGTGGCGGAAGTGTCCAACAGTGTGTTCTATCCCACATGGCTGGAGAACGGCATGGATCTGTGCCTGGAGACGCTGGATCATCTGCTCACGCATGTTCCGGTGTATCTGTTGGAAAATCGGGCCGACGAAGAAGCGGTCGCGCTTCTGGAACAAACATTAGATCAAAATAAAAAGGAATGAAGTTCTTGCTGGCATACATACGCAAGGTAATTGAGAAAATCAAGGCAGGCAAGCTGAAAGAACTGACAAAACAGTGGCGCTGGATTTTGATATATGTCCGGCGCTATCTGCTTTTAGTGGGGGTATATACACTTTTAAGTGTATCGGGGTCTTTGCTGGGGCTGGGAACATCCCTGGTGAGCAGGAGTCTTGTGGACGCGGTGACAGGATACAATTCACAAGACATCATCGGCGTGGCTGCCCTCTATGTAGGAGTGGGGATCGCGCAGATCTTCATCGGGGTCATTCGCAGCCGGCTGTCCCTACGGGTCAGCCTTAAGATCACGAATGAGATTCGAAGCGATATCTATCAGCAGATTCTGCAGACAGATTGGGAGTCCCTGGCCTCCTTCCGCACGGGAGATCTGCTGTATCGCATCAATGGAGACGCCGGGATGATTGCCAATCATGTATTGACGTTTCTTCCCAATCTGGTGTCTACGCTAATCAGCTTCGGCACGGCCTTTGTCATCATGATACAAAACGATATCGTCATGGCCATGATCTCATTGGGCGGTGCCCCCATTACGCTGATCACCTCGCGCTACTCCATGATGAAGATGCGGGAGTATCAGAAGAAAAATCAGGAGTTTTCCAGTACCAAGATGTCCTTCGATCAGGAAACCTTCCAAAACCTGCAGATGGTGAAAGCCTTCGGATTGGTGGATACGTTCATTGATCGTTTTCATGGGATGCAGGAGCGCGCGATCAAGATTTCCATGGATCAGAACAAGTATCAGTCCATTGGCAGCATTTTGACCTCGCTGACCGGTTCCTTGATTGGATACGCCTGTTATGGATTCGCGATTTTCCGTTTGTGGCAGGGAGAGATCAGCTATGGAACGATGACCATGTTTGTGTCCATGGCGGGATCGCTTCGCGGATCCTTTTCCTCCGTGGTCAATATGATGCCCATGCTGCTGCGGGCCGGCGTGAGTGCGGGGCGGATCATGGAGATCACAGGACTGCCCAGAGAACAGATGCAGGAAGACCCCCGTGTGCAGCAGATGAAGAAGGAAAGCAAGCGTACAGGGATTCGGGTACATATGCAGGATGTGATGTTCTGGTATGAGGAAGAGCAGCACATCTATGAGAATGTGAATTTCCACGCGGAACCGGGAGAGATCATCGGGTTGGTGGGACCTTCCGGACAGGGAAAGACAACGCTGCTGCGGCTGTTATTGGGGCTATACCATCCGAAGGAGGGACGCATCACGGTGGGCGTACCAGGGGGCGATTCGCAGGATGTATCCTCTGCCACGCGATGCCTTTTCAGCTATATTCCCCAGGGAAACATTCTGTTTTCCGGCACCATCGAAGAGAATCTGCGCCTGCTCAAACCAGAGGCTACCGAAGAAGACATGATTCGAGTCCTCAAAGCGGCCTGCGCCTGGGAATTTGTCAATGATCTGGAAGAGGGAATACAGACAGAGGTGCAGGAAGGAGGCCGTCGTTTTTCGGAGGGGCAGAAACAGCGGCTGTGTATCGCGCGGGCCCTGTTGGCAGACGCCCCCATTGTGCTTTTGGATGAAGCCACCAGCGCGCTGGACATGGCGACGGAGCAGCGGGTGCTGCACAACATCATCCGATCGGAACCGCATCGTACTCTGATTGTCACGGCACATCGGCCCAGTGTGTTTTCCATGTGCAGCCGGATGTACCGGGTACAGAAGGGGACGGTACGAGAGATCTTCGGATGGGAGGCCGAAGGAGAGGCGCCGGAAGAAGAGGCCTGGGAGCCAGAAGCGGATTTGTCGGAGCCGGACATGAAAATAGCCGCCACCTGGGGTGACGGCCCATTATAAATGGGAAGACGGATCCAGCAGATCCAGCTGTTCAAGAAGGGCAAACCGTGTCTTCCCGCGTTCGAAGGTCTGAGAGGTGAGCCCATGGTTTTCGGGCAGCGTCTTCGTAAAGAACTTAAAGAAGCGCAGGATCCAGGCGATGGGCAGCAGCCAGGGCTTTTCGATCAGCCAGGGATAGGAGTAGGAGGCATGAGAAACCGGAGGAAAGAGCATGGTCAGGATCGAGGGGATTCCCGTCTTTTTCTGCTGAATACGGGCTCGGATGTAGGTGGAACTCAGCATCATGGCTTTCGACCCGTTTCCGTAAGCGCCGCTTTCGATGAGATCTGTGAGCAATGGATCCAGATCCACGGAAAAGCCGGCAGCCGGCAGTGCAGAGAACCCCAGACGTTCACGCCCCAGGGTAAAGAGCGCATCATGAAAGGTATGTGCGCCAAAGGTATCTAGCAGCGGTTCGATGAAAGAAAAGTCGATCTCATCCTGGTAATGATCATAGTAAAGCAGCAGATCCAGAACCTGACGGATGCCGACGCCGCCGGAGATAAAGTGCTTATAGAGATGAAAGAAGATAAAGAGATAGTGCCAGGTCGCATCCAGCGTGTAGATCGTATGCCCTTCGATTTCGACAGAAGTCACATGCTGGAAAGCCTCTGCAAAGAGCTGGTTCAGCTGGACCCGGGTAGAATTATTGCTGCCGAAGGGATTCAGATGCATCTCCAACATCAGCACATCGCTCTCATAGGTCAGTTCCTGCGCGGTATCGATCACCTTGTCCAGATGATCCAGAAGAACCTGATCTTCAGCCATATAGCCATTGTCCCGCAGAACGTTGTCACAGGCAAGGACGTCTTCCTTGCGGATCCATAGATCCTCATCACAGGAGAGACGAAGGTCTGGCTGGGGATAAAGGGAGCGGCAGATGAGTCCCTTGAGAATCAAAGGACGAACCCCTGCGGCAAGGAGCTTTTCATAAATGACAAAGAGAGCTTCCGTACGAATAAACTGCGTGCTGGACTGTCCAAGGGCCGTAGACATGAATTGGTTGGCAATCTCCTGGGACGCTGTGGAAAACTCGGGCAGTGCATAGGCGGCCTCATAGATCGCGGGCGTCAGGTTATGGGCCTGGGACAGTCTGTAGATCTCTTCCCAGTCCGGATCCGTGAGGACAGGAGGGGTCTGATGGACAAAAGAGCAGAGCAGATTGATAAAGTTATCAGACTGTTTATTCATAAAAAACACTCCTTTATATTATATGAAATAATAAATATATTATACCATAGAAAACGAATTTTGTCTAGTCCTTTTGAAGTGAGGTAGAAAACATGAAGTACATCCGCATCGCGGCCATCGCGATCTTGATTCTGGCAGCCGGCCTGTATGGGGCAGGCGTCGTCAAAGAAAAGCAGGAAGAAGATCCCACCCGCCCTACGATTACCAGCGACCGGGAGGTACTGGAAATCTCCGTCAATTATACGGAAGAAGATCTGTTGCAGGGGCTAAGCGCTTATGATGAGAAGGACGGAGATCTGACGAGTCAGATCCTGATCGGAGAATTCTCACAGTTTGTACAGAAGGGAGTCTGTAATCTCAGCTATGTGGTATTTGATTCCTCGAACCAGGCAGCGAACCTGAACCGACAGGTTCGTTTCACAGACTATGAATCGCCCAAGATCACTCTGAGCCAACCTCTGGTCTTTATCGCGGGACGATCCAGCACGCCCATTTCCTATATCGGCGCACAGGATGTGCTGGATGGGGATATATCCGCCCTGGTCAGCCAGGTGGAATCCACCATCAGCTATAATATTCCCGGAGATTATACATTCAGCGTGGAAGTGACCAATAGCCTGGGAGATGTGGAGGAGTTGACGCTGCCGGTTCATGTGATAGAAGAAGAGAGCCAGGCGCTGGAGATCCAGCTGAGCGATGCACTGATCTATTTGGATGTGGGCGAGAGCTTCCGGGCAGAAGACTATATAGAAGGGCTCGTGGACGCATCGGGGCGTTCCCTGAGTACGAATCTGGTTGACATCTCATCGGACGTCAATACAAGACAGGAAGGATGCTACGAAGTTCATTATCAAGCGGAAGACGAGAATGGGAACCGGGGAGAGACCTGGCTTGTTGTTGTCGTGAGGGAGTAAAGGAGAAGAAGATGGAAGATACAAAAGAATTTCGACTGGAAGAGATCAGTTTTCGCAGCATCTTCATCGATCTGCTTCGGAATGCCTGGGTGATTCTACTCATGGTCATCGCTGCTTCTTTAGCAGTCACCGGTGTGGAAAAACTGATTTATGTACCGGAATACTCGACAAGCGCCACGATGGTGGTGAATGCGAAAGGAAGTAACAGCACATATAATTCCCTATCCTTGACCAGCCAGATGGCGGACATCTTCAGTGAAGTATTCAGCAGTGACGTACTGCGGAGCCGGATCGCAGAGGATCTGGGCGTGACAGACATTGAGGGGGAAATCTCCTGCAGTATCATCGAGGAGACCAACCTGATCGTCTTGCGTGTGACTTCATCGGATCCGCGGCAGGCGTATCTGATCATCAGGTCTGCGCTGGAGAACTATGATACCGTGTCTGACTATCTTTTTTCAAATGCGGTGCTGCGTACGTTGGAAGACCTTCGGTTCCTTATAGCCCGTCTAATGTGCTGAACCTGAACCGGATCGAAAAACTGGCGATGCTGGGAGCAGGCGCCGTCACGGTGTTGGGAATCGCCTTGTGTTCTATTCTGAGATTTACCGTGAAAAACAAGGAGGGCGCGCGCAATAACCTGGACGGGAATATCCTGGGCACGGTTCCCTTCGAGAAAAAACATCTGACCTGGAAGGAGAGGTGGTATCGAAAGAATCGTTCTCTGCTTCTGACTTCTTCTCGTGTGGGAATACGTTTTGCTGAGTCCTATCGCAAAATTGCGACCAGGCTCAATCATCATATGCGAAAACGAAACCAGAAGGTATTGCTGGTGGTCAGTGTGGCAGAAAACGAAGGAAAATCCTCGGTGGCGGCGAACCTCGCCTTGGCGCTTTCTGAGAAAGGAAAACGGGTGGCGCTGATCGACTTGGATCTGAAGAAACCGGCACAATATAAGATTTTTGACAGTCCGGCGGAACAAAGCACCTGGCTGGTCGATTATCTGACAGGGAAGGCGGAGGCAGAGAATCTGTTATATTATGGAAAAGAGACTGGGCTGTTTCATATTTTCCAGAACTCGGGCGTCAGAAACTCGGGCGGGCTCCTAGAGTCTCCGGCGATGCGGTATATACTCTCTGCCAGCAGAGACAGTATGGATTATGTGATACTGGATACAGCGCCGATGGCTTTGTCCAGTGATGCGGAACTGCTGATGAAACAAGCGGATCTGGCGGTACTGGTAGTCAGAGAGGACTGGACGGATATCCGGGCGATTAATGATGCTGCGGATCTGATTCGGCAGAGTGGCGCGGATTTTGCAGGGTTTATCTTGAACGCGTTTCATAAAGAGGGAATTTCCATAGGAAGCCATGAAAAGAACGCCTATCGCAATTATGGACGAAATCAAACAGTGGAGGGATCATGATGGAAGAAAACAGAGAAGAGATGGAGATTGATCTGGGCACCCTGATCTGGAATTTCTTTCGGTATCTCATCAGAGCCTGGTGGCTGATTCCCATACTGGCTTTACTGGGAGGGGCGGCCGGATATTTGCGGTCTACGCAGTTTTATACGCCGATGTATCGTTCGACTGCTACGTTTACGGTGATGACGGGGAGTACGGAAGATGCGGGCTCCATCTATAACTTTTACTACGACACGACGACGGCCGGGCAGTTGGCGCGTACGTTTCCGTATATTTTAAGCAGCGATCTTCTGACAGAGGCCATCTGCCAGGAGATGGGGACGGAATATATCAATGGAAGCATTTCAGCACAGGCCATTTCGGATTCCAATATGATTACCATGAGTGTAACGAGCAGCGATCCGGAAGCGGCCAGACAGATCCTGGAAGCCGCTATAGAGGTGTATCCGGATGTGGCTCGATTTGTCCTGGGTCAGATTCAATTTAATATGATCGAGGTGCCTACGACGCCTGCAGAACCCTATAATCGACCCAATTACAGCCGTACGGTGAGAACCTGGGCCATGGTGGGAGCGGGCGGCGGCATTCTTCTGATTGGCCTGTTGGCACTCCTGCGTAAGACGGTGCAGAAACCGGAGGAACTCAAAGCGATCACCAGTCTGCCATGCCTTGGCAATCTGCCCGAGGTTCGGTTCAAGGCCAGAGGCAAGAATAATCCACAGATGGTTTCTCTCTTTAACACGCGGATGCCTCAGAATTACAAAGAGAGTATCGCCAGTCTGCTGGTCAAGACGGAGAGAGAGATGGAGGAAACGGACGGAAAAGTTTTGCTTGTGACCAGTACCATATCCGGAGAAGGAAAATCCGCGTTGGCGATCAATCTGGCATATACTGCGGCGTCCCATGGGAAAAATGTGTTGTTGATCGACGGAGATCTGCGGAAGCAGGAGGATGGGAAACAGATGGGGCTAGAGGACGGATACGGTCTGGAAGAACTCATTCTGGAGGGAGAGCATCAGAAAGAGGCCATACGCCGGGAGGAGCGCAGCGGGATCTGGGCCATATGCGGAAGTCGGCCTGCCAAGAAGATCCCCAACCTGTTGAATCATCCAAGGCTGAGAGAGATCCTGGAAAACAGCAGCAAACATATGGATCTGATTGTGATAGACACGCCGCCCTGTGAACTCTTTGAAGATGCGGGCATCCTGGCCGAGTACGCGGATGGGATTCTATACGTGATTCGACATGACGCTGTACAGCGAAGGCGTATACTGGAAGGGATCTCCGACCTGGAAGAAAGCAGTACCAAACTGCTGGGATATGTTTTTAATGGAGTTCCGGTACATCACTCAGGATATGGATACTATGGCTATGGTCGATATGGGTACGGATACTATGGCTATGGTCGATATGGGTACGGATACTATGGCTATGGGAAGTACGGCAAGTATGGCTATGGGGATCAGGAACCGACAGAACCCGGAGAATCGTCATGAAGAAATGGTGGATCATCATGAGTGGAATCGGGATTCTGTGCTGTGCTGCGATGTTTCTCCTCTGGCTGTATGCCGGATGGCAGGAAGAAAATATGGGTACGGTGTATTCGGTTGCGAGCGCAGCAGAGATTCAATTGGATTCTGAAGTATTGGAATACGATGGAAGCGGGACATTGAATCTGATGGAGGGTGTACAGGCAGTGGGTCCGGAAGGAGAGGATCTGACAGAGCGAGTACAGGCCATCCTGACAGGAGATGGGACGCTTTTGGAAAAGCAGATCCGATATTCTGTATTTACGGAAGAAGGACGCGAGACAACGGTGACAAGAACTCTCAAAATGGTAGGATATACGGGGCCGCAGCTTAGCGTTGAGGATGGTCTGGTGCTGGAAGCGGAGGATCTGCCGGACTTGATACAGATTCTGACCGAGCAGGGAGATTTGACCGCCGATAACGGTTTTGGACAGAATGTGGCGAATGAAGTCAGTTACACACGGGAAAAACTGGGTGAAGGACAATATGAAGTAGAATTTAAACTGCAGAATGAATATCTGGATGAAACCAGTCAGACCGTGGAGATGTGGATCACAGGAGATGTGCAGGATATTGAACTCACCCTGTCACAAAACAGTATTCAGATCGCGGCGAATACGGAGTTCTATCCGCAGGATTGGATCGAGACGGCTCATGATCCGGTTCATGGAGATATGACAAGTCAGGTACAGATCGAAAACCGAGTCAATCTGTCCCAGGCTGGACAATATTCGGTGATCTATACGTTATATTCCTATGACCATACGCAGAAGGCGGAGGCGGTTTTACGGGTAGAAGTGGTTGGATAAGTTTTCGAGCATGAGCATTGTAAATAGCTGCGTTTGTAAGAGAGCCCATCTGGAATCCTGTTTACGATTTCAGATGGGCTCTTGCGTGTCGATAGGACGGTAAGGACGCCGTATGGAGGATTCTTTTTCGAATATCTTCCCGAAGAAAAGAAAATGTGATATAATAGACAGGATCAGATCACTTTCAAGAACGCAGGAGGCGGCCATATCGCAAGGCGGTTTCTTGAAGAAGCGATCACAGGAGAACGTTAAAGACGATATGGGGAGGAAGACGGGATGAAAATCATTGATGCGCATGTACATTTGGTACAGTATATTTGTGGATTTGGTTCGCGGGGAGAACTGCGGGCAATTGGGGAAGGAAAGGCAAGATATGCCGATGGCAGTGTGATTTCTTTGATTCCTCCGGAATTGGGAGAATACGATGTGACACCGGAAAAGGTGATAGCGCTCATGGATCAGGAGCAGGTGGAAAAGGCGGTTATCCTGCAGGGAAATTACCTGGGATTTCAGAACGAATACGCGCTGATGGCCGAGAAGAAGTATCCGAATCGATTTCGGGCGGCGATTACCTATGACCCATTCTGCCGCAATAAGAAACTGATTCTGGAAAATCTAGTGGAAAAGCAGGGAGCCAGGATCGTGAAATTTGAAGTCAGCACGGGGTCTGGACTGATGGCGGCGCATGAGACAGTGGCGTTAGACGGAGATTATATGGAAGAAGCATATCAATATGCCGAGGCACATGGAATGGTTTGTGTGATGGATATTGGAAGGGCAGGAACCGCCAGTTATCAGCCGGAGGCTTTACGGCGCGCTATACTTCGGCATCCCGAGATGAAGTTCGTGGTATGTCATGTGCTGATGCCGCAGAAAGGCGGAGAAGCGCGAATGGAAGAGGATTTGCGCATGTTGGCACTGCCCAATGTATGGTTTGATTTTGCGGCACTGCCGGCCAACGTGAATCGGGGAGAGACATATCCATATGCTGCGGCTAGGGAAGTCTTGAAACGGGCCAAGAAAGCAGTGGGGGCGGATAGGCTGATGTTTGGATCGGATCTGCCTTCGACGATGGTCAGCCAATCGTATCGGCATTTGGTGGAATACGGCATGGATCTGTTTACAGAGACAGAGCGTGAAAAAGTCTATCATGATACCGCTGATCTGGTATTTTTTGGGAGTTGAGTGGGAATGGAAGAGTATATCCTGTCCTTAGATTATGGGACACAGAGTGTGCGGGGCATGGTGTTTGATCCGCAGGGCAGGCAGATATGGAAGAAGAAGGCGGCCATGCCAGCCTATGATAAACCGGCGCCAGACCGTGCAGAAATCGATCCAGTCTATTATAAGAAGCTGACAGTCTGGCTTTGTCACGCACTTCAAAAAGAGAATCCGGATGTTTTCGAGCACATTGGCGGACTGTGCATTGCCTGTATGAGAGATTGCCTGACTATCGTAGATAAGGAGGGTGAAGCGCTGCGGCCGCTGATCCTCTGGCTGGATCAGCGAAGAACATCTGTGGTCAGGCCGGATAATAAGCTGCTCCTTCTGGGGGCATCTCTATTGGGAGCGGGCACGCTGCTTCGGGAAGCGAGTCAGGTTGGATACACCAATTACCTGATGGACTATGAGAAAGATTTATGGGAGAAAGCAGATAAATTCGTTTTTTTATCCGGATACTTACACAGGTGGCTTCTGGGCTTTTTCCTGGATTGCACGGCGAATCAGCCGGGGCATGTTCCCTTTGACTCCGCAAGACAACAGTGGTCGGACTGGCGCGATATCAAATATTATGTGTTTCCTGTGGAGAAGGAGAAATTAGTTCCTTTGGTTCCGCCAGGAACGATTATGGGAACTCTCAGCGCGAAGGCTGCAGAGGAAATGGGGCTCAGCACTAGGGTGAAGGTGATTGCCGGGGCTTCAGATAAAGCCTGTGAAACATTGGGGGTGGGCTGTGTCGATGACACGGAAGCGGTGCTTTCCTTTGGTTCTCAGGCAACGGTGCAGACCATGTCTCGCCGATATTACGAATTGCAGACGTTTGTACCATCCTTCCCGGCAGCGATTCCCCAGTATTGGAATCCGGAATTGCAGGTCTATCGAGGATATTGGATGGTACAATGGTTTTTGAAGGAGATGGAAACGGAGCAGGTGCAGAAGGATCGGAAGCCAGAGGATACCTTTGATCTGTATCTGCGAAAGACACCTCCCGGCAATGAAGGACTCGTGTTATATCCGTACTGGGGAGCTTCGGCCAAGTATCCCTTATCCAGCGGTACACTCATGGGATTTCGAGATTATCATGGGAAGGAACATCTGTATCGCGCCATCATCGAGGGGATCAACTATACCTTACGATGGGCGGTGGAGAGGATGGAACAGAAGAAAAAGTCAAGAATAGAGCGCGTGAAAGTCACGGGCGGCGGCGCAGAGAGCGAGACGATTTGTCAGATGACGGCGGATATGTTTGGTCGTGATGCGATCCGCATGGAAACGACGGATACGACATCCCTCGGAGCCGCTATGCTGGGGTATGTGGCCCTGGGACGGTATGGAAGCTTTCAGGAAGCGGCAGGCTGTATGACGCGTCCTGGAAAAGTGTATCATCCGCAGAAAGAGACGCAAGCGGTGTACGATCAGATATATCCGGAATATATCAAAGATCTGGAGAGGCGGATTCATTTTAACGTGAAGAGAGGATAGGATCATGGCATTTACAGTAGAGAGACCGGACGGAAAAAGTCCTTATACCGGAATGGGACGGGAACAATGGTTCGATGCCTGCAGATACTATCTGAAAGGCGTTTTTCAATATATTCCCGATAGGGAGTCTCCGGTCCTGGTGAAGAGAAATGAGTGGGATAAGACATATCCCAATGCTCGTACTCCCGAATGGAAAAAGGCAGCGGAGCGCTTCGAGGGCTTGGCCAGGACATTTCTCATGGCAGCTCCACTGATCAAAGCGTATCCTGAGGAAGAAATCGAAGGGATCTGCCTGCGGGAATATTATAGGAAGCAAATCGCGGAAGGCTGTGATCCCCAAAGCTCGTTGTATCTGCTTTCGTATGAGGATCTCCGCAAACAACAGGCAGAGGGGACTTTTCAGCACACGGTAGAATGCGCGGCCCTGGTCATGGGACTCTGGATTTGTGAGGAAACCCTGTGGAATACCTATACACAGCAGGAAAAGGATAGGATCTCCCACTATCTGCAGTCTTTTGCCTATGGAGATACAGAACCCCATAACTGGCGATTGTTTAACATGTTGATGTTGGCGTTCTTACATCGCGAGGGGTATGCGATCGACGAAACGTTCATGCGGAGGCACGCACGGGCCATTGCCTCTTTTTACGCCGGGGATGGATGGTATCGAGATGGCCATGCCTTTGATTATTACAGTGCGTGGGCCTTTCAGACGTATCTGCCCCTATGGAATCTCTGGTACGGATATGAGAAAGAATCGGAGTTGGCGCAACGATTTGAGGAACATTCCTGCGAGCTCATGAAGAGTTATCCGCTTTTCTTTGATCGGGACGGAAAAATGAAGATGTGGGGCAGAAGCAATATATATAGAAATGCATCCACATCCTGCGTGGCGGCGCATTTCTTCCTGAAAAAAACGAATCTGGATCCCGGCTGGGCGAGGAGAATCTGCTCGGGGGCATTGCTGCAGTTTATTACCCGAGACGATGTATTTTGCCATGGCGTGCCCAGCCTGGGATTTTATGGACAGTTTCTTCCCATGGTACAGGAGTATTCCTGTGCAGAAAGTCCTTTCTGGATCAGTAAGGCCATGCTCTGTCTCGCACTGCCTGCGGATCATCCCTTCTGGACTGCGGAGGAAAATGAGGGAAGCTGGGGCGAGCAAGGGCATCAGACATTGTTTCTGGACGGGCCGGGTATGGCAGTGAGCTGCCATACTTCCAATGGCGCTTCACTGATTAGAACCGGAAAGGTGATGAGAGAGAAAGCGGATATGGGCGGTATGATGGGGTATAGCCGTCTTTGTTTCGGCGCGGCTCACCCCTGGGATGCCTTCTTAGGACGGGGACAGGAGAGCCAGATGTATGTACTGGCGCCGCAGCAATACGGAAATCTCCTGTTGTATGCCGGGCATCGGGAAGATGTGCTGTATCGCCGCGTCTACTTTGACTTTACAACAAGCATGAAAAACAGCAATTGTATAGATCTGGCGGACATTGCCACAGAGTATGGTATTTTGCGAGTGGATCGGATTCGTCGGCAGTCGGCTCTCTCCCTGGGGGGATGGAGTCTCGCGGGAAGAGAGGTTCAGATGGAGGAACGCAGGAAGGGGCAGGCGAAAGCACTGATTCTCACATCTGGAGAGCGATCGGTTGCGATGACAGTTTTCAGAGGATTTGAGGAGCTTTTGGTCGAAGAGCGCATGGAAACCAGCGCATATGGCGGCAGAAGCTTCTTGCCGTATGCCAAGCATACGGGACAAGAATATACGCTGATCAGTCTGAGTCAGTATAGAGAGGATGGAGAAGACTGGACGGAAGAGGAGCTTTTTCCTGTGAAAGAGATTTGCGGATTGGAAGACCTGGGACCGGTTGAGATGGTACTGCAGGATCACCGGCGGATTCTGGTTGACCATAGTGAAATAGAAGGCAGAATGATGTTATAAACTTTTTCAAAAAAGGCTTGACAAAGCTGATATCATCCTGTATAATCATCGGCTGTAGAGTAAAATTACTTTACAGCCGATGATTGCGAGGGATGTCAGTTGAAGCAGGTCTATGAGATCTCGTTATTATATGATTTTTATGGAGAGCTGTTGACTCCGCCTCAGCAAGAGATTATTCGGATGTACTATTTTGAAGATCTGTCTTTGGGAGAGATCAGTGAAGCCAGAGGAGCGAGCCGATCCGCGGCGCATGATTTGATTCGCCGCAGTGTGGAAAAGCTGCAAAGTTATGAAGAACGTCTGCACTGGATCCAGTGGTTTCAGAGGGAGCAGGCGGGCATCGAACGGATTCGCACTCTGGTAGAACAGGCCAGGGCGCAGGTGGATCATCCTGAAGCCATGAAAATAGTGTTGGACCAGATGGATCAACAGACCAGGGAGTTGGGTCTGCCAGTGGGTGAAAGCGGAAGGGAGGTTCCGGATGGCGTTTGAAAGTCTCAGCGATAAGCTGCAGAATGTTTTTAAGAAGCTGCGAGGCAAGGGAGTTCTGACAGAGAAGGACATCAAAGAGGCTCTGCGCGAAGTCAAATTGGCTTTGCTGGAGGCGGATGTGAACTTCAAGGTCGTGAAGGACTTTATTAAGAGTGTACAGGAACGCGCCGTGGGGCAGGAAGTCATGGGCAGCCTGACACCGGGACAGCAGGTCATCAAGATCGTTCATGAGGAGATGATTGCTCTCCTTGGCGGAGAAGAGAACACCACGATCCAGTACAGCAGCAAGCCTCCTACCGTGATCATGTTGCTGGGCCTTCAGGGGGCAGGTAAGACGACGATGGCCGCTAAGCTGGCAGGATATCTGAAGAAGCAGGGAAAGCGGCCAATGTTGGTGGCCTGTGATGTGTATCGTCCGGCGGCGGTGAAGCAGCTGCAGATTGTGGGCCAACAGGTAGATGTTCCGGTCTTTGAAATGGGGACAGATACCAATCCGGTAGAGATCGCAAGACAGGGTGTAGCACAGGCTGTACGCAACGACTGCGGGATTGTGATTCTGGATACGGCAGGTCGGCTGCATATTGATGAGCAGCTGATGGAAGAGTTGAAAAGCATTCGGCAGGAGACGCAGCCAACAGAATTGCTGCTGGTGGTGGATGCCATGACCGGTCAGGACGCGGTGAATGTATCGAAGCAATTTGATGAAGCCCTCGATATCACAGGTGTGATCCTTACAAAGCTGGATGGCGATACCCGAGGCGGTGCAGCGATCTCCATTCGTGCGGTCACAGGAAAGCCTATCAAGTTTGCGGGCGTAGGAGAAAAAGTGACCGATATTGAAGCATTTCATCCGGATCGGATGGCTTCCCGGATTCTGGGCATGGGAGATGTGCTGAGCATCATCGAAAAGGCGCAGGAAGCGATTGACGAGCAGGCGGCACAGCAGATGACCGAGCGGATGATGGCCAACGACTTCAATTTGGAAGATTATCTGGAACAGATGAAGCAGGTCAAAAAGATGGGATCCATGCAGGAACTGCTGCAGATGATTCCAGGGCTCGGAGGCAAGATCAAAGAGGACGATATCGACGAGAGTGTCTTAGGGAGAGTGGAAGCCATGATTTATTCCATGACGCCCCAGGAGAGACGCAATCCATCTATTTTAAATGCATCCAGAAAGCGCCGTATTGTGAAGGGCGCGGGTGTCAGCATTCAGGAATTGAACCGAATGCTGAAGCAGTTTGAACAGGGGAAGGCGATGATGAAACAATTCGCCGGAGCCGCAAAGGGCAAGAAGAGAGGACTTTTTGGAAAGCTTCCTTTTTCCTTGCGATGATGAATGGTGAATCCTCCGCCTTTTCAGGATGGAGTTTCATAAGCCTAAAGATAGAAGTGAGGTGAATATCATGGTTAAAATCAGATTGAGAAGAATGGGCGCTAAGGGTGTGCCGTTCTACCGTGTAGTAGTTGCAGACGAGCGTTCTCCGAGAAATGGTCGTTTTATCGAGGAGCTGGGATATTATGATCCGACAAAGGAACCCAGCGTGGTAAAGATCAACGTGGAGCAGGCGAAGAAGTGGTTGTCTCAAGGCGCACAGCCGACTGAAACGGTGCAGAAGCTTCTGAAGATCGCCGGAGTTCAGTAAGGAGGTACGTCGTGAAAGATTTGGTGGAGATGATCGCGAAGGCATTAGTGGAGAATCCGGACCAGGTTGTGGTGACGGAGTCTCGCAAGGAAAATGCGCTGCATCTGGAACTTCGTGTGGCCGAGTCCGATATGGGCAAGGTCATCGGGAAGCAAGGCCGCATCGCAAGAGCCATTCGTACCGTTGTTAAGGCAGCAGGCATGAAGACGGACGAGAAAGTCATTATCGATATTGTATAAGGCCTGACGCCTCAGAAGGAGCATTGTTTCCGATCTGAGGCTTTTGTCTTCTAATAGGAGATGGGGCGGGAAGGAGATTAGAATGGAAGCGTATTTTCGAATCGGTGTGATCACCAGTGCCCATGGCATTCGAGGCGGCGTGAAAGTGTTTCCGGTGACAGAAGATCCGGAACGTTTCCGCAAGTTGGATAAGGTATTGTATAGCCTTCCCGGCCAGGATGGGATTCAGGGCAGTTTTGAGGTGAAACGTGTAGCGTTTCAGAAGCAGATGGTACTCTTGGAGTTCGAAGGGATTACGGATCGGAATACCGCGGAGACCCTGAAAGGACGCCAGCTTTGGGTAAGCCGCGAAGAGGCGTTGCCTTTAGGAGAACGGGAATATTATCTAGCCGATGTGATGGGGATGCGGGTTGTGACCGATGATGGAGAAGAGTTGGGAACGGTGACAGACATTCTGGAGACGGGGAGTAACGAGGTGTTCCAGGTGGAGAAAGAGCAGGGAAAATCACTTTTGATACCATCGATCCCGGACTGCGTGGTAGATATGGATTTTGAACAAAATTTGCTGACTGTGCATCTGCTGCCGGGATTGAGGGAAATATAAGATGGAATTCTATGTGATGACGCTGTTTCCCCAGATGATCCAGCAGGCGGTTTCCTTCAGCATTCTGGATCGAGCGCAGAAGCAGGGGCGAATCGGAGTACATGGAGTCGATATACGAGAGTACACACAGGATAAGCATCGGCATGTGGATGATGCGCCCTATGGCGGTGGGGCCGGCATGGTGATGCAGGCGCCTCCGGTGTATGAAGCGTATGCGGATATCTGCAAAACCGTAGGCACAAGACCCCGGGTGGCCTACATGACGCCGACGGGAACCCCGTTTACACAGAAGAAGGCGAAGGAGTTGGCGAAAGAAGAGGCACTGGTACTTTTATGCGGTCATTATGAAGGAATCGATCAGCGGGTGATCGACGAGATCGTTACGGATCCGATCTCCATTGGAGACTATGTTCTTACAGGCGGGGAATTGCCGGCGTTGGTAGTGATAGACGCGGTAGCCCGTATGGTAGAAGGGGTTTTGGGCAATGAAGAATCTGCCGGGGAGGAATCTTTCTCAGGCATGCTTCTGGAATATCCTCAATATACACGGCCTGCCACCTTTCATGAGCAGGATGTACCTGAGGTACTCATGGAGGGAAATCATGAGGCGATCCGCAGGTGGCGTTTGGAACGTTCGATGGAAATCACGATGAGAAACCGCCCGGATCTGCTGATTCCAGAGAAGATGAGTCGGGAAGAACGCGGAATCTATGAACGATTGCGGGAAAAGTTTTTAGAAAAAAGTCTTGCCAGATAGATAGGTTTATGGTATAATTCGTTTGTTACAGTCTGCCAGTATAGCTGGCAGTCGGCGTCCTTCTGCGGGAGGCGCCTCAATCACTACGGCCGCTCCGCTGTTGCGATAAGCGTATCCTTGGGAGATAGGCTTGCATTAAGAGTTGCTATGAAAAGGAAGGAGTTTGCTTCATGAATCAAGACATTATTCGTCAGATTGAGAATGAGCAGCTGAAGACAGATCGTCCCGATTTTCGAGTAGGAGATACCATTCGTGTATATGCTCGAATCAAAGAGGGAACCAGAGAGAGAATCCAGATGTTTGAGGGTACCGTTTTGAAGCGTCAGAACGGTGGCCTGCGGGAGACTTTTACCGTTCGTCGTATGTCCTATGGCGTAGGCGTGGAGAAGACCTGGCCGCTGCATTCTCCGGTGATCGACAAGATCGAGGTGGTTCGCAGGGGTTCTGTTCGTAGAGCGAAGCTGTTTTACCTGCGTGATCGCGTGGGTAAGGCTGCAAAGGTTAAGGAAAAGATCTGAGCCTTGGGCGGAAGCTTGTAAAGTAAACGGGCGGGATGCTATATATTCTGCCCGTTTCAGTCTTTACAGCGGAATCTGTGTGCAGCCCAGGACATTTATCCATGGAGAAAAGTCTAGGGGCGTTTGTCCATAGACAAATGTCCTTTTTCGTATATATTCTGTAGGAAACAGAATCGGAGAGACCCTACGGGGCGGTGTAAAGGGGAATAGTATGGAGAATCAGAAAGAAAAACGAAGCCAGAGCGAGGGTCGGGACACGAAGAACCTGTCAGAGCTTCTGGAATTTGACTTCAACCAGGTGACGGATGAATCGGTGGAGGCGAATGTCTCACAACAGAGCAAAAAGGGAGAAAATGATCAGCTGGATTCTTTTTTCGTAGATGATATGGGCCTTCCCCCGTTACCGGAGTCAGACGCGGCGAAACATCCCAATCTGACCATGTCTAACGCCTTTTCTAAGGCGCAGGAGGTCAAGCAAAAGGATAAGACGCGGAAGCAATCGGCCTCGAAAGTCTCTGCAAAAACACAGAGCGCAGAGGGAGAGGCGCCCGTCTCCTCGGCAAGGCGCACCTGGAATATTGTGAAGGGTGTTCTGGTGTGGAGTAAGGAGATCATCATTGCGCTGATTCTGGTATGGTTGATTCTGACGTTTGTTGCACAAAACAGCACGGTATATGGAAGTTCCATGGCGCCAACGCTGGAAAATGGTGAAATGATTTTGATGAATAAATTCATATATCGCATTTCGGAACCGCAGCGAGGCGATATTATCGTGTTCACCTATGACGACCCGATACAGGGAGAAGAATATCTGATCAAGCGTGTCATTGGTCTTCCGGGCGATACGATCGAGATCTTGGACGGTATAGTATATATCAATGGAACGGCGTATGATGAATCAAAGTATTTGGATATGTCTACAGAGATCTCGGGAGATATTTCATATCCGTTCTTGGTGCCGGAGAATTCCTATTTTGTGATGGGAGATAACAGGGCGAATAGTAAGGATAGCCGTTTTAGTGAAGTGGGAGTGGTTTCTAAAGATCAGATCGTGGGTAAAGCGTCGATACGGTTCTGGCCGCTCGATAAAATCGGCTTTGTGCAATGATAGAACCAAGTTCGTAGAGTCAAGATGCGCTGATTTGCCGAAATACCGTGTGTTCCGCACCGGCAAGAAGGATTCGCGGGGGTTGTTGCAGCGTTTGCAACAACCCCTTTTCCTATATAGTCAGTATTATTCAGAAAGGAAATGAGAATGGAAATACAGTGGTTTCCGGGACATATGGCCAAAACCCGGAAGATGATGGAAGAGAATATCGCCCTGGTAGACGCAGTGGTTGAAGTGGTGGATGCGCGGATTCCCTATAGCAGTAAGAATCCCTATCTGGATGAACTGTGGAGGAGACGTCCCAGAATTTTGGCGTTGAACAAAACCGACTTGGCGGATCCTGTCAAGACAGAGCTTTGGAAGAGATGGTACGAGGCGCAGGGGTACGGGGTTGTGCTCTTAGATGCGCTGCATGGAACGGGAATCGCGCAGATTGGCCCCATGGCCAAACGTTTGTGCCAGGAGAAGATTCAGAAGGAAGCAGCAAAAGGACGGCAGGAACGGGCGCTGCGTCTGATGATTACCGGGATTCCCAATGTGGGAAAATCCACGGTGATCAATCGAATCATAGGACGGAAAGAAGCGGCTAAGACCGGAAATAAGCCGGGAGTTACGCGGACCAAACAGTGGATTCGTCTGCGGGGCGGGATCGAGTTGTTGGATACGCCGGGAATGCTCTGGCCTAAATTCGAAGATCCTAAAATTGGAGAAAGAATCGCTTGTATCGGTTCCATTAAGGCTGAGAATCTGGATGCGTATACTGTGGCGGTTCTGCTCCTGGGGCTCCTGCGGGAGGAGTATGGAGAGTTGCTGCGAGAGCGGTATAAACTCACAGCAGAGGAGATGCAGGCGGATAATGAACAGTTGTTGTTGTTGATAGGAGCTCATCGGGGACATCGCGTGAGCGGAGGCCACATCGATTGGGAGCGAACCGCAAGAGTTATCCTGGATGAGTTTCGAAACGGAAAGATGGGACGTATCACACTAGAAGTACCGGAGGATGAGAGAAGTGCCGAGAAAAACACTGGAGGAGAAGATCAAACAGTATCACGAGATGAGCCGGTTTGAGAATACGCTTCGGGCTGAGGGGTATCAACTGATCGCGGGCGTGGATGAAGTGGGCAGAGGACCGCTGGCGGGTCCTGTGATGGCGGGTGCCGTGATTCTGCCGTCGGACACAGAACTGGTGATTCCAGGGGTGGATGATTCTAAAAAGCTGACGCCCCTCAGGCGGGCCGCTCTTTTTGAAGAGATCAAGGAGAAGGCAATTGCCTGGGCAGTAGGAACCGTCGATGTGGAAACCATCGATCGTGTGAATATTCTGCAGGCGACCAAACAGGCGATGAAGCTGGCAGTAGAAGCGCTGCAGCCGCAGGCGGAAGTGCTTCTGATCGACGCGGTGCACCTGGATGCGGTTCTTCTGCCGCAGCGGTCGATCATCAAAGGGGATGGAGCCAGCGTTTCGATTGCGGCTGCCAGTATCGTGGCCAAGGAAACAAGGGATCAGTGGATGCGGGAGATGGATGCGATCTATCCTCAATATGGATTCGCTTCCAATAAGGGGTATGGATCGGCACAGCATATTGCGGCACTGCGTCAGTATGGTCCGTGCCCGCTGCATCGGCGTACGTTCATTGGGCATTTTGTAGAATGAGAAATCAGCGCGAACTGGGAAACAGGATGGAGCTTGTGGCGTCCCGCTGGCTGGAACGCCAGGGATGCCGGATTCTGGAAAGGCAGTTTCGAACGGCGTATGGAGAAGTGGATCTGATTTATCAGCATGGAGAGGATCTGGTCTTTGGAGAAGTGAAGTATCGTGCGTCCACCGCGTATGGACTTCCAGGAGAGGCAGTGGATGCACGAAAGCAGCAACGGATTCGGCGCAGCGCGTTATGGTATTGCAAGCAGCTGGGAGACCTGGACAGACCGATTCGATTCGACGTGATTGAATTGTTAAAGCAGGGAGAACAACTGTACATTCGATGGCTGCGGAATGCGTTTTAATAGAGAAGGAGGCGGGTTATGCTCGAAAGTAAAACCTTAACGGTACAGGAGGAAGGGGAGCTTTGTTATATAACGATTCCCGCATTTGAAAAGACAGGGCTGGTGAGGCATTGTTTTACAACCCGGTTAGGGGGTGTGAGTCCGGAACCCTATGGAATGAACTTAGGAATCTCGGGGGCAGACGCACCGGAGAATGTACGCAGAAACTATGAGAGAATAGCGTATGCCATCGGAAGCTTCCCGGGGAATCTGGTAGTGTCCGCACAGGTTCATGGAACAGAAATCCTGAGAGTAGGCGTGCTGGATCGGGGAAAGGGCGTGGTATTTCCTCGGGAGATGGAGGCCATCGACGGGCTGATTACGGATCGATCCCAGGTAGGATTGGTGACGATTCATGCGGACTGTGTACCCTTGTTCTTTCTGGATCCTCGGCGAAAGGCGATTGGATTGGCGCATGCGGGATGGAGAGGAACCGTGGGTAAAATCGGGGCCAAGATGATCCGAAGAATGCAAGAAGACTTTGGCTCGGATCCAGCAGACTTGTTGACAGCCATTGGTCCTTCGATTGGTCCCTGTTGTTTTGAGGTAGGCGAGGATGTGGCCCAGCAGTTTGAATCGGTTTTTATGGATCAAAGGGCCGAACTGATTCGGCCGGCAAAGTCCAGTGGAAAGTTCTACGTGGATCTTTGGGAGGCCAACCGTCAGACGATGCTTTCGGAGGGAGTTCTGCCGGAACATATCACGGTGACAGACCTATGTACAGCCTGTCACAGCGATGTGTTTCATTCTCATCGTAAGACCAAGTCGCCGGGACGAATGGCGGCCATTTTGGAATTGATCTAGGAAGAAGGTGAACTATGGAACAGAAGATCGAGAGAGTCATTGCGCATAGTATTGGAGAAGAGCTGGGGATTGTACCAGGGGATGTTTTGCTGGAGATTTCCGGGCACAGGATCGAAGACGTGCTGGACTATTATTTTTATACGACAGCAGAGGAGCTGACCCTGAAGATACGGGATCATCAGGGAGAAGTATGGGAAGCGGAGATCGAAAAGGAGGAAAAGGAGGATCTGGGACTGGTGTTTGAGGATCCTTTTATGGGCACCTATCAGCACTGCCATAATCGCTGCATCTTCTGCTTCATTGATCAGATGCCCAAAGGGATGCGTCCTACGCTCTATTTTAAGGATGATGATTCCCGCCTTTCTTTTCTGAACGGGAACTACATCACGATGACGAATATGAAAGAGCAAGACATAGAGAGGACGATCCGCTATCATATGTCTCCCATCAATCTGTCGATCCATACCACGAATCCAGAGCTGCGTGTAAAGATGCTGAAAAACCCAAAAGCGGCCGAGATCATGCAGCACATAGGACGACTGGCGGAAGCAGGCATTGTCTTGAATGGGCAGATTGTCCTTTGTAAAGGGATCAATGATGGGGAGGAATTGGAACGAACACTGCGGGATCTGGAGCCTTATGTACCGGCGATGCAGAGCCTGTCGATCGTGCCTGTGGGGCTCAGTCGATATCGGGAAGGTCTGTACCCGCTGGAACCATTTACGAGGGAAGATGCCAAAGCGCTGATACGGCAGGTGGAACCGTGGCGGAAAAAGTTCTATCAGAACACGGGCCTGCATTTCGTGCATCTGTCCGATGAGTTCTATATTCTTGCGGAAGAAGGACTGCCGGAGGAGGAAGCCTATGATGGGTACCTGCAGATTGAAAACGGTGTGGGTATGATGCGGCTGTTTTGGGACGAGGCCCAGGAGGAGATCTGTCAGATTCCGGAGGGAAGTCGGGGATATGGTCGGGTGAGCCTGGTGACAGCGGTCAGCGCGTATGGATATATCAAAAAGATTACAGAACAGATTCTGGCCCGGATGCAGGGCGGTGAGGTGCATGTACACTGCATTCGCAATGACTTTTTTGGAGAACGGATCACGGTAACAGGTCTTTTGACCGGGCAGGATATTCGGGCGCAGCTTACGGGAAAGGATCTGGGCAAGCTGCTCTTGCTGCCAGAGAATCTTCTGAAGGCGGATGAGGAGATCTTGCTGGATGATGTATCCGTAGAGGATCTGAAAAAAGCTTTACAGACGCCTATAGATATAGTAAAATCATCTGGAAGGGATTTTGTGCATAAAATAGTAAGTTGTTTGAAGAAGGAGTTAATATGAAACCGATTGTAGCAGTGGTGGGAAGACCCAATGTGGGAAAATCCACGTTATTTAACAAATTGGCCGGTAAACGCCTGTCGATTGTGAAAGATACGCCGGGTGTGACCAGAGATCGTATCTATGCGGATGCGGAGTGGCTGAATTATGCGTTCCGGATCGTGGATACGGGAGGCATTGAACCAAAGACGGATGATGTCCTGTTGAAATACATGCGGGCTCAGGCGGAGCTTGCGATTGATACCGCGGATGTGATCATTTTTGTGACCGATGCGAAGGCCGGCATGACGGACGCGGATATGGAAGTGGGAAATATGCTGCGGCGCAGTCATAAACCAGTGGTGGTGGCTGTCAACAAGATGGATAGCATGACGGATCTGACCCCGATCTATGAGTTTTATTCACTGGGACTGGGGGATCCTATGCCCTTATCTGCGGAACAGGGCAAGGGCGTGGGAGATCTGCTGGATGAGGTCGTTCAGTATTTTCCCAAGGAGAATGAAAACGAAGGCGAGGAAGACGAGATCCTGAAAGTGGCCGTTATTGGAAAGCCCAATGCGGGAAAATCGTCTCTGATCAATCGTCTGTTGGGAGAGGAACGTGTGATTGTCAGCGATATTGCGGGAACCACACGGGACGCGATTGACACCTTGGTGGAATATCAGGGGAAGAAGTACGTGTTTATTGATACGGCGGGGATTCGCCGCCGGAGCAAGGTCAATGAGGATATCGAGCGGTTTTCCGTGATTCGGGCGGTCTCGGCAGTGGAGCGAGCCGATGTGGCGGTCATCATGATCGACGCGGAAGAAGGGATTACGGAGCAGGACGCGAAGATCGCAGGATTGGCTCATGATAATGGAAAGGCCGCCATCGTAGCCGTGAATAAGTGGGATGCGGTAGAGAAGGACGATAAAACCATCTATCGGTTTACAGAGCAGGTCAACCAGGTACTCAGCTTCATGCCCTATTCCCAGAAGATTTTTATTTCCGCCAAGACGGGACAGCGTGTGACAAAACTCTTTGAATTGGTGGATCAGGTGGCGGAAAACCATTGCAAACGGATTCCTACAGGGGTCTTGAACGATGTGTTGTATGAGGCGATGGCTGTGAATCAGCCGCCTTCGGATAAGGGAAAACGTCTGAAGATCTACTATATGACTCAGGTTGGGGTCAAGCCCCCTACATTTGTGGTATTTGTCAATAGTAAGGAACTGATGCACTACTCATATACGCGCTACATTGAGAACCGGCTGCGGGAGAACTTCGGCTTTGAAGGAACTCCGCTGAAGTTTATTATCCGGGAGCGCGGTGTATTGGAAGAAAGATTCTAAGCGGGGGGATTCGGAGTTGGAACGCATATGGTGTATGTTATTGGGATATGCATTTGGCTGTATTCAGACGGCTTATATTGTGGGACGTCTGACCAAGCACATTGATATTCGGGATTATGGCAGCGGAAATTCGGGAGCGACGAACGCGATTCGAGTACTGGGTACAAAGGTCGGGCTCGCCTGTATGGCGGGTGATATTCTGAAAGGAATTGCGGCCATGATTGTAGCCGCGCTCATCTTTGGATATGATCAGAAACATTTGCTGCTTTTTACCGGAGTGGGTGCTGTACTGGGACATAATTTCCCATTTTATATGGGATTTCGCGGTGGCAAAGGCGTTGCGGTGACTATTGGTATCATGGCATGCATGGACTGGCGGATTCTTCTGATTGCAGGAGTTCCTGCGCTGTTAGCTTTGGCGGTGACGAAGTATATGTCGATTGCATCGCTGCTGTTTGTCACTATTTTCCCACTGTGTACGGCAGTGTTTTATCTGGGACAGCCTCATGGCGTCGAGATTCTGCTGCTTTCCCTATTCTTTACGGTCATGATCTACTGGAGACACCGTGCGAACATTCAAAGGCTGCTCGCGGGTACAGAGCGTAAAATGGGGCAAAAAGTTGTGATTCATCAGGAGGATGGTGACAAGAAATGAAAGTGGCAGTGATGGGATCCGGCAGCTGGGGCACGGCATTATCCATTCTATTATGTGAAAATGGACAGGATGTGAGACTGTGGTCCTATTCGGCCGAGGAATGTGAGGCGCTTCAAATTGACCGGGAACATAAGGCCTTTCTGCCCGGAGTGAAGATCCCGCAGGCGATTCGGATTACGAATCAAGCGGAAGAGGCGCTGCAAGGTGCAGAAGCGGTTGTTCTGGCCACGCCTTCTCGCTATATGCGGTCCACGATGGAGAGCTTTCGGGGATACTTGCAGCCATCGATGTTGCTCATCAATGTGGCCAAAGGGCTGGAATCGGATACGTTAAAGACACTGGCACAGGTGATCTCTGAGATCTGTCCGGAGAATCCGGTCGCGGTTCTTTCTGGACCATCTCACGCGGAGGAGGTATCCCGCAGGATTCCTACGTCCGTAGTGGCTGCATCGCATTCCAGGGCAGCCGCGGAGCAGACACAGAATCTGTTTATGAATGAGTATTTCCGAGTCTATACCAATCCCGATCTAATCGGCGTGGAACTGGGCGGCGCGTTGAAGAATGTCATCGCGCTGGCTTGCGGAATTTCCGATGGAATGGGTTACGGAGATAATACCAAAGCGGCGCTGATGACGAGGGGAATCGCAGAGATGGCGCGGCTGGGCATGGCTATGGGCGCCGATTTTCATACTTTTAATGGGCTCAGCGGGGTTGGAGACTTGATTGTGACCTGTACCAGTATGCATAGCCGAAACCGCAGAGCCGGGATTTTAATTGGCCAGGGAAAGACCATGGAGGAAGCCATTCAAGAAGTCAAGATGGTGGTAGAGGGCGCGTATACGGCGCAGGCAGCCATGGCGTTTATTCAGAGATACGGAGTCGAGATGCCCATCACGGAATGCGTGTATCGGATTCTATATGAGAAGCTTCCGGTGCAGGCGGTCAAGGGGGAGCTCATGGAGAGAAAACGAAAATCAGAGGAGCTATCGGCAGACCTTCTGGTACAGCGTTATGGTCTGCAATGGAAAAACTAAGGGGAGGAATCAGGAATGGATACAAAGGCATTGGCGGAATATTTGTTTCCGGATGTGAAGGAAATGCCGCAGGATGTGGAGGCGAGATACCCTAAGCGGGAACTGCCGGAAGGAGCCAAGGTAACGCGAATCGCACCGAGTCCGACAGGCTTTATGCATTTGGGAAATTTATATGGCGCACTGGTGGATGAGCGTTTAGCACATCAGTCCGGCGGCGTGTTCTATCTGCGAATCGAGGATACCGATCAGAAGCGCTCTGTGGAGAATGGTGTGGAGCTGATTATCCAGGCATTTCGCAATTTCGGACTGGTACCCGATGAGGGTGCGACGCTGGATGGAGAAACTGGGGACTACGGACCGTACTATCAGAGCCATCGTAAGGAGATTTATCATGTATTTGTAAAATCCCTGGTGGAGAGAGGATTGGCATATCCCTGTTTCTGTACAGAAGAAGAGCTGAGTGAAATGCGTGCGAAGCAGGAAGCCAATAAGGAGAATTTCGGATATTATGGAAAGTACGCCAAGTGCCGGGATCTGACCTTAGAGGAGATCGAGCAGAAGATTCAGGCCGGGATTCCCTATGTGATCCGTTTTCGGTCTCCGGGCAGTATCGAGCATAAGATCTTCCATACGGATCTGGTAAAAGGAAAGCTGGAACTGACGGAAAATGATCAGGATCTGGTGCTTTTGAAATCAGATGGAATCCCCACATATCATTTTGCCCATGTGATTGACGATCATCTGATGGGAACGACGCATGTGGTCCGCGGGGAGGAGTGGTTGCCATCCCTTCCCATGCATTTGCAGCTGTTTCAGGCAATGGGATGGAAACCCCCGAAATACCTGCATACGGCACAGCTCATGAAGATTGATCCAGAAACGGGAGCCAAGAGAAAGCTTTCGAAACGTAAGGACCCGGAATTAGCGCTTTCTTTTTATCGACAGATAGGATTCCCCAATATCTCGGTATTGGAATATCTGATGACCATGCTGAATTCCAATTATGAGGAATGGCGCATGGCGAATCCGGGGGAGCCCATGCAGAAGTTTCCGTTTAATACAAAAAAGATGGGAAGTTCAGGCGCTCTGTTTGATATGGATAAGCTTATGGATGTCAGCAAGAATGTCATTTCCCGCATGAGTGCGGCGGAGGTATATGAGGAAGTGGCTTCCTGGGCGGAAGAAAACGATCCGGAGTTTGCGGCGCTGTTCACTCGGGATCCCGCGTATTCCCAGGCGATTCTCAGTATCGGAAGGGGTGGAAAGAAACCGCGTAAGGATATTGGCTTGTGGCAGGATGTGAAGCCATATATGTCGTTCTTCTTCGATGAATTGTTTGAGCCAGACTATGGTCAGATGCCATCGCTGGAAACGAATATGGTACGTCAGATCCTGAAAGATTATCAGTCTGTGTATGATCCCGCTGATGATGGATCGGTCTGGTTTGATAAGCTGAAGGAGATGTGCCCGAAGTATCGTCTGTGCGGCGATATGAAGACCTATAAAAAGAATCTGGAGGACTACGCGGGCAGCGTGGCGGATCTTTCCATGGTACTTCGCGTAGCGATTACAGGCCGGGCACAGTCACCAGATCTGGCACAGGTATGCGGCCTATTGGGAAAGGAACGCGTTCTGCGCCGTTTGGAACAGGCGGCAGAGCATTTTTAAGGAAAAAAGGGGTCGTTGTAAAATAGATGAGAAATCATCTCTCAGCTGGACTAATGAGAAAACCCCGGATTTCTCAGCTTTA
>DBQQ01000002.1:0-69431 GCA_002305315.1 Clostridiales bacterium UBA1390 | reverse complement strand
GTGAGACCAGCGTAGGTATTTTGCGACAGCCCCTTTTAGTACCATAAAAAGTAGTAGTTAGAGAGTCATTCGATCTGACATCTGCACTTATTTGCTGCGAAAAGGGGATTTACAAAGTGTTCACAGAATGGATACAAACGATAGTTGTTTCAAAATAAGAAATAAGGTATAATAAGTGTGGTCTTAAAAGAGGCTTAAGGATTGGCTAGACAGCGTTATGGATTGGCTTTGGGGCATAAATCCGGAGCGTTGGAATTTATTTTTGGAGGATAGATAGTATGGCTGGATTTTTCAGTATGGACGGCCCATTTGTTAAATACGGGACGCTGCTTTTTGATATGATTATCTTAAGCGCGGTATGGGCTTTGATGGGAGGGATCCTGCCAGTCATGATTTTGCTTTCGACAGGGGTTCTGGGGATGGTGCCGCCGATCGTGGGTCTCCTATTGATCTTTATTTGTCTGTTGCATTGGGCGCCGGCCACATGCGCTGTTGTCTATACCATGGGGAAGAAGCAGCGCGGAACGGATACGTATACTATGAGGGACTTTTGGCATGCGTATAAGACCAATTATAAACAGTGCATGTTATTAAGTCTTTTCATTACAATCCTTGTTTGTGTGATTTTGTATAATATTTGGCTGATCCTCAATAACCAGGCCAGTTTTGGATCTGGGACCTACATCATTCTGCCTCTTGAGGGACTGGTGGGTATTGAGTTCATTTTTATCAGTCTATATGTGCCAGCATTGATTGCGCGATTTGAGATGAAAACCAAGGATTTCTTCAAATATGGGTTTCTGATGGCGAATAAACATTTGCTGACAACGATTGTCTTGACGGCTCTTTTTGTAGGGGCTGTGTATGTCTGTCTCATGGTCAATATGGGCCTGTTGTTTGTGATTCCGGGGTTGTATATGTATATTGCCGCTGCTCTTTTGGAAAGAGTGTTTAAGAATTATATGCCCTCGGAAGACGAGGAGCTGGAGGAAGAAGAATTGGAAGGCTTCAGTCTGGATGCAGAGCGGCAGGCGATTATTGACAGGTATATGAATCAGACGAAGTACGATGAAGAGGGAGAGTATCGCTACGTCAAGGTGGATGAAAGTGGAGAGGACGTAGTGGAAGAGGATGATTATAAGATTGTGCGTGTAAAAGATGAGTCGGAAACTCCGGCAGAGGGAGAAAAGCAGGAGGAAGAAGAGGAGGAGCATCAGTAGGATGAGTATGCGGTGACGAGGGATTGTCGCCGCTTTATTTTTAGGGATGGAGGGATCAGAGTGAAGCGATCGAGGATCAATCAGGCAATTCGAGAGATGGAGATTTTGGTACAGCAATGTGGAATGCAGATTCCGCCTTTCTGTAAATGGACACCGCAGGAGTGGAAGGAAAAGGGCGAGGAATGCCAGGAGATACGAGATAATCATTTGGGATGGGATATTACAGATTATGGTCTGGGACGTTTTGACGAAGTGGGATTTGCTCTGATCACGCTCCGAAATGGAAACGTAAAAATGACGGACCAATATCCAAAACCATATGCGGAGAAACTGCTTATGGTGAAAGAGGGACAAATGGCGCCGATGCATTTTCATTGGAATAAGATGGAAGACATTATCAATCGGGGCGGCGGAAATGTTCTGATTACTGTTTATAATTCTACGGCAGAGGGAGGATTAGCGGACACACCGGTGATAGTGCATATGGATGGTGTGAGAAAATGCGTGCCGGCTGGCACGAAGATTAGGCTCACACCAGGGGAGAGCCTGACAGTAACACCGTATTTATATCATGATTTTCATGTGGAGACAGGAAGCGGAGATGTACTGCTTGGAGAAGTTTCCATGTGTAATGATGACGAGAATGATAATCGTTTCTATGAAGAAACTCGAAGGTTTCCCCAAATTGAAGAGGATGAAGCGCCGTATCGGTTATTATGTACAGAGTTATCGGACTAAACTTATACGACAATTGCTGAAATAAGGGTTTACAAAAAAAGGAAAAGTGTGGTATAATAGGCGTGACTTGACAGCTATCTATACTTGCAGCAATTGAGCCACGCCTTGAGTTTACCGCCAAGGGCGTCAAACTCCGAAGGAGTGTGGACTGCATGAATGAACAGACGGGAGAAATTGTATTCCGTCAATCCATGAAATAGGGGGGACAGACAATGAAAAAAGAACGGATTTACAACAAGCTGATCAGGGATCGTGTTCCAGAAATAATGAAGCGAGATGGATATACACCCTTAGTGCGGCATCTGGATGATGATGAATACTTGTATGCACTGCATGAAAAATTAAAAGAAGAAATGAGAGAATACATGGCAAGCCGAAGCATGGAAGAGTTGGCGGACGTGGTGGAGGTAATCAATGCCATCTTGCTGGCGCGAGGACTTAACATGGATGAATTAGAGAAGCTTCGGCAGATGAAGGCAAGAACAAATGGCTTATTCCATGATCGTGTCTTTCTGGAACGAGTTCTTTCACCGGAAGAAGCGAAGGAATATGAAGAATTTATACAAGATGATCCTTCCATTACGATGTAAGCAAAAATGAGGGATTGTCGTGCTAAATGAATGGCTCCTTTCTAGGCATTTGTCTCCGTCTAGGAGGGAGCTTCTGTTATTTTACGTATCTACCTGGAAGCATATCAAATAAGAATGCTGGCTCCTTTTTACGAGGGCATTTTGAGAGAGAAGAATGCGTCGGATTTTAGGATTGTAAAATATCCGCGGATGTGATAAAATGAAATACTGAGATATGTTTGAAGGAGGCATCGGCATGGAAAGCTGGTCGGGAAGGACGGCCGTGGTTGTGGATTTGGATAGGCTGGGACAGAATGTGGAAAATATCCGACGTCGGCTGCATCCCGGTGTAAAGCTGATTGCGGTGGTGAAAGCGGATGCGTATGGACATGGTGCGGTAGGACTATATCCGGCATTTCGGCGTGCGGGTGTGGATGCGTACGCGGTGGCCATCTGGGAAGAAGGTGCTGAACTTCGCAGGGCTGGCGTTCAAGAACCAATTATTGTCCTGGGAGATATTCGAGAAAATTGTGTGCGTGAGGCGATGCCCTACCGACTGGATCTTACGGTGTTTTCCTGTGAGATGGCGGAGTTTATGGCAGCAGAAGCAAGGAAAAAGGGAATTCGTCAACGCGTGCAGATTAAGATCGATACGGGAATGAATCGTATTGGATTTTCACCGTCAGAAGCATCCTTGCAGGACATTGGACGCATCATGAGGATGGACGGCTTGGACGTGCAGGGTATTTTTACTCATTTTGCCAGAGCCGATGAGGCGGATCACCAAAGTGCGCGAAAACAATATGATTTGTTTTTGCGCTTTGTACAACAGATACGAGCGCTGGAAGTGCCCTTGCCGCTGCTTCATGTGGCGAATAGTCCGGCGATTCTGATGATGGAAGAGGTACAGATGGATGCGGTGCGTGCCGGTGATATATTATATGGCCTGCCTCCCTCAGACGAGATGAACTGGCCGGCAGAGGGACTTCGACAAATTTTGAGCTGGTACACATATGTGGTTATGGTGAAAGAAGTTCCTAAGGGATCGGAAGTTGGTTATGGAGGGACCTTTGTGACATCCAGAACGACTCGGATCGCCACGCTGCCGGTGGGTTTTGCCGACGGATTGCGAAGAGAGTTGTCAAATCGAGGGAAGGTTTTAATTCATGGGATGGAGGCACCGATTATTGGACGAATCTGTATGGATCAGTGCATGGTGGATGTAACAGACATACCCGATGTGCAGCGGGGAGATACGGTGACACTCTTGGGAGATCGGCTGAGTGTACAGGAAATGGCAGATATGCTGCATACGAATGTAGATGAGATTGTCTGTGGGATATCGAAGAGAGTTCCGCGTTTTTATAAAGATTCGAGGAGGAAATGAGATGGCGGATCGTAATTATATTTTCAGAGTGTTGGCTCATGCCAGTTTTGACAAAATGAAGGGCGCAATTGACGCAGTACATGAGAAAACAGGAAAGAACAAACTGCTGATCTTTTTGGATATGGTACAGTGTACATTGCGATATGGGGCGGGATACTATGATTATCAGGTCTTTGCTTTTTACAATCTGACACCGAAGCAGCGCAGCACCTATGTGACGCGGCTAGTCAGTAAAAAGTTGAATGAGTTCCTGAATGATCCGAAGTATTCATCTATCTTCGAGAATAAGGACGAATTTTATACCACATTTCATGATTATCTGGGCCGGGGTTTCATCGAATTGGAGAAGGCCTCAAAGGCAGAGGTTGAAGAGTTTGTAAAAAGCAGAGAGTGGCTTTTTGGAAAACTGAAGGATAAGGAATGTGGAATCGGATGTGAGCGGATTCATGTGCCCGATTACCCGGATTTTGATTCTCTGTACCGCTATTTTAAGGAAAAGGGATTCTGTACTATCGAAGACCTGATCATACAGCATCCGGCATTGCAGAAGCTATATTCCAATGCGGTGAACAGCATGCGGATTATCACAATTCTGGATAATTGGGGGAAACCGCATGTGGTCTATATCGTACAGAAGATGGGGCTTAATGGAAGTATTGTGGACAACAACTGTCTGTTTGCCAGAGTAGATCCAGAAACAGGTAAAATTGCGTATCCGGCACATTCTGGGGATACTACAAAGGGTATCATTTATTACGAACACCCAGAGACACATGTTCCACTGGTAGGATATGAGATACCGTATGTAAAAGAAGCCGTCAAGATGTGTCTAAAGGCGAGTCTGGTAGTGCCGCAGGTACGGTATATCGGCTGGGACGTGGCTGTGACAGAAAAGGGGCCCGTTATTATTGAAGGGAATACGTTTAATGCGCATGATTTCTGGCAGCTTCCGCCGCATACACCGGATGGAATCGGTATGCTGCCGGTGATCAAGAAATTAGTCCCTGATTTTAAGTGCCATTACAAAGGATAATTTTTTAAAAACACTTGCAAATTTAAGGGCGACCGGGTATAATAAGCCTGCATTGTATTTCATTTGCAAAGAGGACGCCGCGAGAGATGCAGAAATCTCGGGGAAAGCGACTTTTTGACACGAAAACAATAGCAGGAGGATAATCAAATGAACAAGAATATTTCTGCAAAAACAAGTAGGATGGTACAGTTGGCCATACTTACGGCTATCATCTTTCTCATGGGATTTACCCCGATAGGGTTTCTTCATGTGGGGGCGGTAGAAATAACGTTTATCATGATTCCGGTGATTATCGGAGCGATCGTGATCGGACCTGGTGCAGGGGCCTTTTTAGGAGCCATGTTTGGCCTAGCGAGTTTTATACAGTGCTTTGGCATGAGCGCTTTCGGAAGCACACTGCTGGGAATTCAGCCAGTATTTACCTTCCTGGTTTGCATGGTACCGAGAATCCTGATGGGGTGGCTCTGCGGGCTGATCTTTCGAGGCTTGGTGCGCGTGGATCGAACAAAATCGAAGTCACTTTCGTATTGTGTGACAAGCCTGGGCGGTGCATTGCTGAATACCACTTTCTTTGTGGGGGGGGTGCTGCTGCTCTTTGGACAGACAGATTATATTATGGGAATGCGAGGGGGAATGAATCTCCTGGCATTTGTAGCCGCATTCGTGGGCTTGAATGGTATTGTTGAGGCGGTCGTGTGTTTTATCGTGGCGGCTGCAATCAGTAAAGCATTGGATGTGGTCATGAAACGTCAGTTTCCATTAGATGTATGAGGAAGAGGCGCGGAGGTAACTCCGCCTCTTTTTGTAAAAGAAAGGAAGTTTACAGTGATTTTTGCGATTGATGTGGGAAATACGCATCTGGTTGCCGGATGCCTGGATGGGAGCGGCGCTCACTATGTAGGACGTTTTGAGACAGATCTTGAAACGACGGCAGAGGAGTATGCCATTAAGTTTAAATGCTGGCTGGATATCAATGAAGTGGATTGCAAAAGCTTGGAGGGTGGGATCATCTCTACCGTGGTTCCGCCGTTAATATCACCACTGGTGAGGGCGATTCAATATTTGATTGGAAAGAAACCTCTGGTAGTAGGTCCGGGGGTTAAATCAGGACTGAATATTAAAATCGATAATCCGGCACAGTTGGGTGCGGATATGGTGGCTGGGGCAGTAGCCTCCTTGCATAAGTATCCTGTACCGCAGATTGTTTTTGATCTGGGAACGGCGACGACGGCTTCCGTGATTGATAAAAAAGAATGTTTCAGGGGAGTGGTGATTCTTCCTGGCGTACGCACTGCATTAGCGGCGCTGTCGGAGCACACGTCTCAGTTGCCTCATATTGATTTAACCGCACCCAAGCATGTAATTGGCACTAATACTATTGATAGTATGCGTTCAGGCAGCGTGCTGGGGACGGCAGCGATGATGGATGGTATAGCGGAACGGATTGAAGAAGAATTGGGGGAAAGGGCTACACTGATAGCTACAGGAGGATTGGCCGCTGCGGTGATTCCATATTGTCGCAGAAAATTTATTCAGGATGATCATCTTCTTTTGGATGGATTATGGTTGATCTATCAAAAAAACCAGTAAGAATAAGCTGTCTGCGGGCGTGTTTATAACAGTCTGCCGACAGCTTTTTTAAGAAAATCTTTTGATTTAGATGGTTGAGTTTTCTGAAAGAATCTGATATACTGAAACTGAAATGAAACTTAAAGAATGGGGGACAATTGTATGAAGAAGTGGGATCGAATCATCGCGCTGTGTTTAGTATTGGGACTGATACTGGCGGGATGCGGTGAGAATACAGGGACGGGAACAGATGCTGTTTATGTAGACAGCGTAGGCAAACTTGCGGGGATCAATGGCTTTGCGGGAGTACAAAACCGTTTTGCTGGAATGGTGGAACCGCAGGCTACGATGAAGGTAAATCCGGAGCAGGGGCGAACGGTAAAAACAACGCTGGTTGAAGAAGGGCAAAGTGTGCAGGAGGGGGATCCGCTTTTTGTCTATGATACAGAAGACATTCAATTGACATTGGAACAGGCGCAGCTTGAGATCGAACGTCTGGATAACTCTATTAATACATATTATTCCGAAATCGCGGCATTGGAAGAAGAGAAGAAGTCCGCATCAGAGGATAATCAGCTGCAGTATACGATAGAGATCCAGAATCGACTGGCGTCGATTAAGCAGGCAGAATATGATAAGAAGGTAAAGCAATCAGAGATCGACAAACAGAAAAGTCAGATGGAAAACGATACGGTATACAGTACGATGACAGGCGTGGTGCAGTCTATCGACGAAACGGTTTTGGATGGTAATACCACAGATATGTATGGTCAGGAGAAAACATATATCACGTTGATGGCATCCGGCGAATACCGAGTAAAGGCCAAGATCAACGAACAGAATGTTCATCAGATTACGTCTGGCAGTGCGGTGTTGGTTCGTTCCAGAGTATTTGAGGATCAGACATGGACAGGAGTGATTTCTGAGATTGATACCAGTCAGACAGAACAGAATAATAACAATATATATTATGGGACCAATAATACAGATGCGTCGCAAACGTCTTCGTCCTATGCCTTTTATATTGTACTGGATTCGTATGAGGGCTTGATTTTGGGGCAGCATGTATATGTAGAACTGGTCAGCGAGTCTGCCGTAGAAGAAAATGGAAATCAAGTATTGGCAATCCCGTCTGCTTATCTGGTACAGGAAGGGGAAAACTGGTTTGTATGGGCGGAAAAGGACGGAAAATTAGAGAAAAGAGAAGTTACGCTGGGGACATATTATGAAGTCGAGGATACCTATGAAATCCTCTCTGGATTGACGCCGGAGGATTATATTGCTTCTCCCAGAGAAGGATTGTCAGAAGGACAGACGACAACACGAAATTTCGTGCAGGAATCACCCGAGGATCAGGGAGGCATGATGCCATGATCCTGGAATTAAGAAATATCTATAAAAATTATATGCAGGGAAAAATGGAAGTGCCGGTATTGAAGGATGTTTCTCTGCAGGTAGAAAAGGGCGATTTTCTTTCGATTATGGGACCTTCGGGATCCGGAAAATCCACTTTGATGAATATTATTGGATGCTTGGATCTGCCGACATCGGGAGAATATACTCTAAACGGAGAAAATGTCTTGGCAAAAAACGATCGGGAGCTGGCCATACTTCGGAATCGCCAGATTGGTTTTGTTTTTCAGAACTTTCATCTTCTGCCCCGACAGAGCGCTTTGGAGAATGTGGAACTTCCTCTGGTATATGCAGGAAAAAAGTCAAAGGATCGCAAGGAAATCGCGGCGGAAATGCTAAAAAAGGTAGGACTGGAAGACCGAATGACATTTCGGCCGAATCAACTGTCTGGTGGGCAGCAGCAGAGGGGGGCCATCGCGAGGGCAATGGCCAATTCGCCCAGCATTCTGCTGGCGGATGAGCCGACTGGTGCCTTAGATACCAGATCGGGAGAGCAGATCATGGAATTGTTTCATGTTTTAAATGAAGAGGGCGTGACGATTATCATGATTACCCATGAACCGGATATAGCGGCTCATGCCGGAAGACGTCTGATGATTCGTGACGGAGAGTTGTTTCACCGGGATGGAGGGGAGGAAAGGGTATGACGAAAAAGGTAAAAAGGATTTCTGTCATCACGCTTTCAGCGGTCTTATGTGTGGCGATTATTGCGGGGATTCTGGCCTGGGCTGCTGGAAATAAGAATAATAACCTGACGGCAGAAGTGATCCCTGTCATGAATATAGCGTCCAGTTATTGGGATAATGACACCAGTTATGGATATGTACAGTCGGGATATTCTCAACGGATCATGGCCAGTACGGAACAACAGATACAGGAGTTCTTTGTAGAAGAGGGAGATGCGGTTGAGATTGGAGATCCGATTTTAAGCTATGATCCAACAGCGATTCAGTTGGAAGTGGAGCGGCAGGAACTGAATCTCGATTCTATGGAGGTTCGTATGGATCGGTTGTATCGTGAACTGAACGAACTGAAAAATACAAAACCATCGGATGCCAGCGGACTCAGCGTCGTATTCGTTTCGGGCGAAGGATCATCGGAAGAATCTCATACGTCCGTGGGAGAGGATTCTACACAGCCGGAAGAATCCTTTGGAGAAGAGAGTGCAGCGGAAGAGGACTCCTCGATGCCGCAGGAATCGTCGTCGGAAGTATCCTCTGAAGAAGAGTCCTCAATGGAAGAGTCGAGTCAGCCAGAGGAGTCTTCCGGGGAGGAATCGAGTCAGCCGGAAGAATCATCCGGGGAGGAGTCGAGTCAGCCAGAAGAGTCTTCAATGGAGGAGTCCTCTGGAGAGGAGTCCAGCCATCCAGAGGATCCGGAGCCAGAAGAAGGCCCTATCACGGTATTGACAGACGAGAGCAAGCCATATATGGGAACCGGCACTTTGCAGGATCCATATCGGTATCGCATTGCGCAGAATGCCAAATTGATGCAAAGCTTTTATGAGCGATGGATCGGTTTAGATCCGGTATACTGCGTGTTTGAGAAATATAAATTGGATGATCCTAAGGAAGAACTGCAGTATGCCTGGTATATGAGTACAGAAGGGCTCACAGCGCCTGAAAAAGTGGAAATCTGGGATCTGGGAGTCTACTTGACATCTATAGATGACCTATCTATGATTCTTGCGGTGGCACAGGAAGAGCTTCCCAAGGAAATGGTGCTGTCCATGAATCTTAAAGTATATATGGATAATGTGCAGGCTGTGACGGTAGTGGGCAGCGATATTTTGACGGAACTGCCGGTGGAGGCGGGAATGGTACACCTGACTTTAAGCCGCGGTGGTATTTTCAATCTGTATGGGCAGGAGAATCCGCAGCCGGGAGATGACTCTTCGGCGGAGGAGTCTGTACCGGAAGAATCTTATCCAGAAGAGTCCTTCCCAGAGGAATCTTTCCCGGATGAGCCAGAGCCCATTCCGGATCCGGAACCGCAGGGACCGACAAAAGAAGAGCTGGAGAGGCAGATTCGGGAAAAAGAATTGGAGATCCGCGATCTGGAGTTGAGCCAAAGGATGGCTGAACTGGAATTAGAAAAGACCCGTAAGAAATTGGAAGATACGGTGGTTCGCAGTACAGTAAATGGAAAAGTTACTTCTCTTACGCCAGATGGAGCATTAGTAGGATCGCCAGTCGCTGTTGTAACAGGAGATGAAGGATTCTACGTGACGGGTGTTATGAGCGAGTTTAATTTAGAACAGGTGCAGGTGGGCCAGAAGGTTAGTGGAATGTCCTGGATGAGCGGGATGTCCTACGAGGGAACGGTTACAGAAGTGGGAGAGTTCCCTACGGAACCGCAAGGATGGAGCAGCAGCGATAATATGAATGCTTCCTATTATCCATTTACTGTCTATTTTGATGATTACAGTGCGTTGGAAGAAGGCGAATCTATTGAACTGACGCTGACGCCGAATCAGTCGTCAGAGGATACCTTCTGCATTCCGAAAATGTACATCCGAGAGGAGAATGGACGAAGCTATGTACTGGCAGATCGAAATGGCGTACTGGAAAAAAGGTATATTGAATTGGGACGCATGTTGGATGGAGGCTACTATATGGAAGTCTTAAGCGGTCTCACTATGGAAGATTCCATTGCTTTTCCTTACGGGAAAGCAGCGCAGGAGGGGATTAAGACTGTGCCGCAGGGTGACGAATTGTTGATGTAGGAGAGGGGACTATGTTAGAAAATATTCGATTATCATTTCAGGGAATTTGGTCTCACAAGATGCGCTCGATTCTGACGATGCTGGGGATTATTATTGGAATAGCGGCTATCATTACGATTGTTTCCACAATTAAAGGAACCAATGAGCAGATCAAAGAAAATATAATAGGGTCGGGAAATAACGCAGTTCTGGTGCGCCTTTATGAAGGAAGCTCTACGTTAGAGCCGCAGTATTCCACGATTCCGGATCAATTCCAGCCGATCACGGAAGATGTACTGCAGGAAATATTGAATATTCCTGAGGTGGCGGAGGCTTCTTTGGTGTTGCAGCGCAGTGTTTACGAAGGTATTTTTCACTTAAGCACAGGGTTGACAAATGGGTATGTCATGGGGATTGACGAACATTACTTTGATGTGTACGACTATATACCCGTGCAGGGGAGACTTTTTTCCGGAAGAGATTTTGACGGAACTAGGAAGGTTGCGATTCTGGATCAGGCTGCAGCGGATGCTTTATTCCCGGGAGAGGCTCCTTTGGGAAAGACCATTGAGATGGAAGGAGAACCATTTGTGATTATTGGAGTGGTTCAGCAGTCAGACGCGTTCCAACCGGATATTCAGACGGAAGAGGACTATTATACCTATTATTATCAGAACGGTACAGGCAGAGTTTTTATTCCCGGAAGGGCCTGGCCGATCGTGTATCGCTATGACGAACCGCAGATGGTAGCGCTCAGGGCGAAGAGCACAGAGGATATGACGCAGGCTGGAAAGAAAACGGCGGATCTTTTGAATGCACGAGCGGGAGTCAGTGAGACAGACACGACGCAGACTGTGCTGTATAAGAGTCCAGATTTGCTGCAGCAGGCCAAGAATTTACAAGACCTGAGCGCAGCGACCAATCAGCAATTGATATGGATTGCCAGCATTTCTCTTCTGGTAGGAGGAATTGGCGTCATGAATATCATGCTAGTTTCTGTTTCTGAACGAACGCGGGAGATTGGACTCAAAAAGGCGCTGGGTGCCAGAAAAAGAAAGATCATGGGTCAGTTTTTGACCGAAGCATCTGTATTGACGAGTTTGGGGGGGATCTTGGGCGTGATTTTGGGCATAGGTCTTTCTCAAATTGTTTCACGAATTTCGGATGCGCCGGTGGCGATCAGCATACCAGCGATTATATTGTCGGTTTTGTTTTCAATGGCAGTCGGCATAGTCTTTGGGCTTTTACCGTCGATTAAAGCAGCCAATCTGAATCCGATTGAGGCGTTGCGGAGAGAATAGGATACCGGACAAAAGGAGCGATGCGGGATGGATGAGGAAACAAGAATAGAAGAAGAAGAGCAGGAGGAAAAGCTGACTTCTGAATATGGCCGTGAAATCCTGCGAACATATGCTCTGAGAGACAGCATGCGGTATTTCCAGGGGAAAAGCGCGGGAAAAGTGCAGCTGGTTCCGATTCTTCATTTTGAGGATCAAGGACCCTGGGTAGAATTTAGAATTGGTATAAGAACCCTGTACATCCTAAAGGATGTACAGGGATTTGTCCATCAATTGGACCGACACGCACGGGTTCGATATGGAAAGAAATTGGAGATCCTGCTGGATCGTAGTGTTTTTTGTGAAGAATCGCTTCCTATAGTTGATTTTGTGGTGCGAGCCATAAAAGAGCTGCAGCAGATGAAGAGCCCGCTGCTAGAGACAGACGCCAGAAAGCTCTTTGTTACGCCGCAGCTTTTGGATGACTTACTGAACCTGAGAGAACGAAAAGAGATTCTGGTATATATGGGACACCCCAAACAGATGACAGTGCTCTCAGAGAATCCCAGGATGGATGTGTGGATTCAGAAAGGCGAGGGAGGAGTATTCCTGCAAAGCAGTTTCTTCTGGCTGGTTTGCGGAGCAGAGAGGCTCATTGTACAATGGGGGAATTGCATTTATCGATGCGGCGAAGAATATAGCAAAGAGATGCGTCCCTTCTTAACATTCAGTACTCAAGCACCTGGACAGCAGCTTTTTGTGGCGGATGCGGACTTGCCGGTCCTGATTACAGCGCTCTTGCCAACACTGCAAAGATACTGTAATGTGCAGATGGAAGAGGATATTCTGGAGAAATTTCGGCCAGTACCGGCCCAAGTCCAGATTTATATTGAAGAGGGGGAACGGGATCTTCTGACCTGCCGCATTGAAACATCCTATGGAGACAGGGTCTACAATGTATTTGAACCGGTACGTTTAGGGGATACGTATCGAGATGTAGCGAAGGAATCCGCGGCATTAAGCGTGGTTCGTCATTTCTTTCCAGAGGTGATTCGAAAGGAGCGGCGATTTGGTATGAAGTCGGAAGAGGATCTCTTTGCATTTCTGGACGAGGGGCAGCAGGCGTTATCTAAAGTAGGAGAAGTCTATGTATCGGAGTCCCTTCGAAAATGGAAGATTCGAAGCGCCCCGCGGCTGCAAACAGGAATCTCTGTCAGAAATCAGATCCTATATCTGCAGATTGTGGCGGATGATTTGCCGTATGAGGAACTGGAACGGCTGCTGGAAAACTACCGGGAGAAAAAGAAGTTCTTTCGATTGCATAGTGGAGATTTTATTCGGCTTGAAGATAATTCTCTGGAGACATTATCGGAGATCCTGGATGGACTTCATTTAGAAGGGGAAGACTTACAGGCGGGGGAAATTGAACTGCCACGGTATCGAGCGGCATACCTGGATGCGGTATTGAAGGAAGATACGGAGGAAGTACAGGTCACGCGAGATGCTGGTTTCAAGGAACTGATCCAGGAGATCGTATCCGAGGAAAAAGCAAATTATCCTGTGCCGGAGTCCATTGAACCCATCCTGCGTGAATATCAGAAGACAGGGTATCAGTGGATGCGTACGCTGGATGCCATGGGTTTTGGCGGAATCCTGGCAGATGATATGGGACTCGGTAAGACGGTGCAGGTGATTGCGCTGATTCTGTCTTATCGCTTAGAAGAAAAGGAGAAGGAAGCTCCTGTGTTGATCGTATGTCCGGCTTCGTTGATTTATAATTGGCAGAGTGAGATCCGGCGTTTTGCTCCTGACCTGCATCAGATGGTGATTGCGGGAAATATGCAGGAAAGAGAACAGCTCCTTTTAGAAGCATGGAAGATTCCAGGATGTGTTTTGATCACGTCCTACGATCTTCTGAAAAGAGATCTGGCGCAATATCAAAATCACATCTTCCGTTATCAGTTCTTGGATGAAGCGCAAATGATTAAAAATCATGCGACAAAGGCGGCTAGAGCGGTGAAGAAGATTCAGGCAACCAGCCGGTTCGCTCTGACAGGAACTCCCATTGAAAATCGATTAAGTGAGCTTTGGAGTATTTTTGACTTTCTGATGCCGGGAATGCTTTTTAGCTATGCGAGGTTTCAGAAGGAGTTCGAAAGCCCCATTGTGAGGGAGGAAGATGAGAGGGCAACCAGACGATTGCGTCAGATGACTCGTCCGTTTGTCCTGCGACGGCTAAAAGCAGATGTTCTGAAAGAATTGCCGGATAAGAGCGAAATCACGATCTATGCGGGGATGGAGGATGAACAGAGAAAACTGTATAATGCCAATGTATGGCAATTGAAAAGTTCCCTGGCATATGGGACACAAGGAAGTATGCAGATTTTGGCGGCGCTTGTCCGTCTGCGTCAAATCTGTTGTGATCCGGCGCTGGTATATGAAAACTATAAAGGAAGCTCGGCCAAGAGAGAGGCATGTCTGCATCTCTTGCAGGAGGCAGTGGAAGGAGGACATAAAGTGCTTGTATTTTCCCAGTTTACTTCCATGCTAAACCTTCTGGCCCAGAGTCTGGATGAAGAACAGATTTCTTATTATATGCTGACAGGTTCTGTCCCTAAAGAAAAACGGGCAGAATTAGTTCGGAGTTTTCATATGGACGATACGCAGGTATTTCTGATATCCTTGAAGGCTGGAGGAACGGGGCTCAATCTGACGGCGGCGGATATTGTGATTCACTATGATCCGTGGTGGAATCTGGCGGCCCAGAATCAGGCAACGGATAGAGCGCACCGAATCGGTCAGAAACATAAGGTAACTGTCTTTCGTCTGATAGCGAAAGACACAATTGAGGAACGTATACTGGAAATGCAGGAGAGTAAACGGTTGCTGTCCAGTCAGATCATAACAGAGGAATCTCTTCCCAAGGAGCTTTTAAGCCCGGATGCACTGCAAAACCTTCTATAAATATAACGAATAAAGAATCCAATCAATTGCAAGAAATCGAGAAAATGTTGCAAAATATATGCGAGGGACGGACAAACGTTGTTTTTGTAACGAATTTTTTGCCGAAATATGAATGTAACCTATTGACAAGATGCAAAGGGATGGGTATAATATCTTTATTCTGTTGCTGATTACAGACAGCAGGACGCCGTATAAATAAAAATAACGGCGCATTTCGGTTTTTGACCGAAAAATATTAAAGGAGGAAAAAGAATGAAGAAGAAGTTTTTGGCTTTTCTTCTGGTTGCGGTTCTGGCAGCATCCAGCGTATTAGCTGGATGCAGCGGCGAGTCGGGCGATTCCAGCAGCACTTCCAGTGCAGTAGACAGTGTCGCAGACAGCACGGCAGATGAGAGTGCTACCGATGAGAGCGCGGCAGATGATGGTGTTGACTATGAGCTGCCGACGACGAGCGGTACTTATACCTATAAAGATGCCGTATCGACTCTGGCAACAAACTGGAATCCGCATACCTATCAGACGAATGACGATGCATATCCTAGCAACTATATTCGCACGGGATTGTATGGATTCGTTTATAATGATGAACTGCATCCGGTGGAGGGTAAGGATCCTTACTCTGGTTATGAGATTATCCCGGAGATGGCAGCCAGCGAGCCGGTAGATGTGACCGAGCAGGTGAAGGCTGAGCATCCGGAGTTCGGTATTCCGGAGTCCGCGACAGCGGGATATGCCTATACCATCGATCTGAATGAGAATGCAGTTTGGGAAGATGGTACTCCTATCAACGCAGATACCTATGTATATTCTATGCAGCAGCTGCTGAGACCGGAGCTTTTGAACTACAGAGCGTCCGATTATTATTCTGGTGATATGGTGATTGCCGGTGCGCAGAACTATGCAAACCAGGGACAGACCAAGCTGCTGTCTATCACAGATGCTATGGCCAGCGCAGGAATTACCTCTCTGGATGAATTCCTGGCGGAGTATGGCGATCAGACTGCATATATCAACTGGTCATATTCCTTTGGATATGCATATGATTTTGAAAACTATCCGTTCGACGGTACTACGGTAGATCCTGCGGGTCTGAGCCTGGAGGCGACGGATGAGACCGTAGAGTCTCCGCTGACCCTGAGCGAGATGTATGTGTTCTATCCGCAGTGTTATGGCAGCGATGAGGCCAGCATTGCACTGGGACAGAGCTATTTCCCGGATGAGATCTATATCAATTGGACCTATCCTTCCGATCTGAGCTTTGACACCGTCGGACTGTACAAGAGCGGCGACTATCAGATCACGATCGTGTTTGGCAAGTCTCTGAGCGGATTCAACCTGCTGTACAACCTGACCTCTAACTGGATTGTATACCAGGATCTGTATGAGAGCTGCCTGACCGAAAACAATGGTGTATGGACTTCTACCTATAATACCAGCGCAGATACGACGGTCAGCTATGGACCATATTCTCTGACAGAGTATCAGTCCGGTAAGTCCATGCGTTTTGAAAAGAACGAGAGCTGGTATGGATATACCGATGGACAGCATCAGTATGTCGATCCGGTAGACGGACAGACCTATGACATGTATCAGACGACAGCCATCGACTGCCAGCTGGTTCCGGAAGCTTCTACGCAGAAGATGATGTTCCTGCGCGGTGAGCTGATGACCTATGGACTGCAGACTGATGACTTCGACACCTATCGTTCTAGCGATTATGCATTCTCAACGCCGAATGACACGATCTTCTTCCTGATTCTGAACGGCTATCTGGATGCGCTGAATCAGCGTGAAGCGAACGATGGATTTGACACGACAACAACGGATCTGCAGACGATGACGGTAGACAGCTTCCGTCGTGCTATCGCGATCACCTATGATCGTGAACTGTTCGCCAGCACCGTATCCCCGGCTCGTTCCGGCGCATATGGTTTGATTGGTGATGCGTATCTGTATGATCCTGAGAGCGGTTCTCGTTATCGTGACACCGATCAGGCGAAGCAGGCGCTGTGTGATTTCTATTCTGTAGATGTGTCCCAGTATTCCAGCCTGGACGAGGCAGTTGAGGCTATCACAGGTTATGATCCTGAGACCGCAAAGGAACTGTATGCACAGGCTTTTGATGAGGCTATTGCTGCTGGATATATCACCGATGAGGATGGAGATGGTATCTCCGATCAGACTGTGACCATCGAGTACGCAATTTCTCAGGACAGCACCTTCATGACCACAACCATCGATTATCTGAATGAGAAGATGGCTGAGGTAACTGAGGGTACACCTTTCGAAGGTAAGGTTCAGTTCACGAAGTCTGCACCGTATGAGAATGAATGGTCTAATCGTATTCGTGAAGGTATGTCTGACACGGTACTGGCAGGATGGACTGGTTCTACATTCAATCCGTTCAGCTTGACGGATCTGTATACCAATCCTTCTAAGCAGTATGATGCGAACTGGTTCGACGCAACTTCTGTGGAGCTGGAGATTGAGGTGGATGGTACGCCGATCTCCATGAATCTGAAGCAGTGGTCTGATGCGCTGAATGGTACGACTGTTACCGTAGGTGGCACAGAGTACAACTTCGGTGAGGCAAGCGCGGATATCGAGACTCGTCTGGACATCCTGGCTGCTATCGAAGGCCGTGTACTGCAGACCTATGACTATATCCCGATGCTGCAGGATTCTTCTATGGTTCTGCTGTCTCAGCAGGTATATTATGTAGTAGAAGAGTATAATCCGGTTATGGGTTATGGTGGAATCCAGTATATGAAGTACAACTACGATGATGCCGCTTGGGCTCAGTATGTTGCAGATCAGGGTGGAGAACTGCTGTATTAATTCTCTTTTTGGGGAAAACTAGAGCAATGCGGCCGGCCTTTGCGGCCCGGTCGCATTGTTTCATTTTTAAGAGTTAGTAAAATATTGCCGGATCTGCGATCCTGCAATATTTTGTTATAAACACATTTCGTTTGTGCTTTGCAGGGCCGGGCGTTCGGAAAGCATGAACTTGCTTGGAGGAAACATATGGTTAAGTATGTTATAAAACGAATTGCTTTGATGTTGGTGACATTGTTCATCATCACCCTAATGTGTTTTGTACTCATAAGAATGCTGCCGCCTGTAGAGCTTCCTCTTGAGGATCCGCACTCCGTGATCATAGAGGCACGGCGTGAAGCTGCTGGTTATAATAAGCCTTATCTAGTGCAATTTGGCATTTTCTTGAAGGACATTTTCACAGAATGGGATTGGGGCATCAGTGATGTCTTATACTTTGGACAGGATGTGGCTTCGATTTTCACATCTAGGTTGCCAGCGACTATATTTGTCAATCTATATTCGATATTGTTCAGTATTCCGATCGGAATCATACTGGGCATTATCGCCGCGTTGAAGAAGAACACCTGGGTAGATCATCTGATCTCAACGTTGACCATGGTCTGTATCTCGGTGCCGTCTTTCGTATACGCCTTTTTGATTCAGTATTTCCTATCATATAAGTTGGGATTGTTCCCGTTCTTGATGAACTCGGGAACGAATTACTTCTCTTGGAGCATGTTTGTCAGTATGCTGCCGCCAGTCATGTCGCTATCCTTCAGCGTTATCGCAGGATTTACTCGAACGACGAGAGCAGAATTGACGGAAGTTCTTACGAGTGAATTTATGCTGCTGGCGCGCACCAAGGGATTAACAAAAACGCAAGCAACGGTTCGCCACGCCCTCAAGAACTGTATGGTAGTGGTTGTACCCAATATATTCAGTCAGTTCATTGGTATTATGAGTGGTTCACTGATTATTGAAAAGATATTCGCCGTACCCGGTGTTGGTAACCTTTATATCAATTCCATTACAGGGCGGGATTATCCAATGTTTATGATGCTGACGGTTTTCTACACAACGATTGGTTTGTTGGCCAATATTATTGTGGATATAAGCTATGGGTTTATTGACCCGCGGATAAGGATGGGATCGAAGAAATGAACATGAACCAGAATGTAGAATACGAACACATCCCAGCGGAGAAGTTTGAGTTTGCTCAGCTGGATGCAAAGCTGCACGACCAGAAGTTTGAGACAAAGAATCGGAGCTATTTTGCAGATGCTCTGATTCGGTTTAAGAAGAATAAGTCTTCGGTCGTAGCGGCCTATATCATTGGCTTTTTGATTCTGTTCTCCATTTTTGCCCCGATGATTTCACCCTATTCAATGGACGACCGGGATACGGTTTACACCAACGCACCTCCTTTTATTGAATCCATTGCCAACATGGGGATCGGCTTATTTGATGGTGCTGTGGTGCATGAGAGTCAGAATGATATTCAGTATAATTATTGGAGAGGAATCGGCGAAGAGACGGGGATGAACCCGATCATTCGGATCCTGAATACGACGACCACGGTTTCTATGTATCGTGGACAGGAAAGGGAGTCTCACAGTTATCGTCTAGAGACAAATAAATACTACGAGACAGGTGTAGTTTATCGCGTGTTCTCGTATGATGAATTTGAAAAGATTCAGCAGTTCCAGAATGAGACGGGAATTCAAGTGATCTATCCGTATGTAGAACCCGATGCCATTCAGGGGATCTCGGATAATCCCAATATTTGGTATCAGGTATCGGATAGCCGTGGAACCGCGGTTATGGATGAGAATGGAAATTTTATTCCCGCCTATTCTACCAATAAGGCAATCGAAGGCTCAGAATATAACAGTCTGCGTATAGAAGGGGATGATGGCAGCTATATTTATAGCGTGCGTCGTTCCGGTGCAGTGCAGTGCCGTGTCTGCTACTATAATTATTATATCTACATGAATGGCCATGAACCGTTTTATATCTTTGGAACCAATACCCTGGGTCAGGATCTGTTTGCGGGTATCGGTATCGGTTCTCGATTCTCCCTCATCTTTGCTATCGTGGTATCTGCCATCAATCTGACAATCGGTGCGATTTACGGTGCGATTCAGGGGTATTATGGGGGTAAGATCGATCTGGTTATGGACCGTATCAGTGATATTCTGTCGGCGGTTCCATTCATTGTGGTAGCGACCCTCTTTCAATTACATCTGGCACAGAGAGTAGGAACGGCGGGATCTTTCTTGTTTGCCTTCATACTGACGGGATGGATCGGCATGGCGGCGCTGACCAGAAAGCAGTTTTATCGATTTAAGAATCAGGAATTTGTATATGCGGCTCGGACGCTGGGAGCATCGGACAAGCGGCTGATGTTTAAGCACATTTTCCCAAATTCTCTGGGAACTATTGTGACGAGCTGTGCGCTGATCATCCCGAATGTAGTCAATACCGAGACTACATTGACATATTTGGGTATCGTGAATCTGATGGATCTGGTAGGAACCAGTATCGGTACACTACTGAGCCAGGGACAGACGTCCATGACGACGTCTCCTCACGCCATGTTTTTCCCAGCCCTGTATTTTGCGTTACTCCTGATTTCCTTTAACCTGTTTGGTAATGGCCTGCGAGATGCCTTTAACCCATCAACGAGAGGAGTGGAAGATTAAGTATGGAGAGTAAACTGCAAGTTCGAGACCTGACGATTTCTTTCCGCACTTCCAATGGCAAGGTGCAGGCGGTACGAGGTATCAACTTCGATCTGGCGAAGGGAGAGACACTGGCTATTGTAGGGGAATCCGGGTCAGGTAAATCCGTCACTTCCAAAGCAATTCTTGGAATTTTGGCGGGGAACGCTATTGTAGAAGGCGGAGAGATCATCTATGACGGCCAGGATCTGCTGAAGATCACGGAAGAGGATTTTCACCGCATTCGTGGTGATAAAATCGCGATGATCTTTCAGGATCCGATGTCCAGTCTGAATCCTATTGTCAAGATTGGCCGTCAGCTGACCGAAGCCATGATCCTGAAGGGAAAGGCACATCAGAGAGAATGCCGTTCCACATTTAATACCTACCTGAAGCACCTGAATGAATATATGATCCAGGCAGCGCAGGAGGAGGGACGGTCTGCGGCCGATCAACTGACAGAGAAGTGCCATAATTTTGATAAGTTTGAGTATAAGCATTTAGATTTGGAAGGCGCTTATAACGAAGCGTATGATGCTGCTTTTGAAGCTGTGGACGAGATTGAGGGACTGACCTTTGAGATGGAAAAAAACGCGGCGAAGGATGTCCCATTTCGTATCAGTCAGATCCTGCAGTACGCTAAGAAATCCGTGCAGGAATATGTGGTGAAAGAGCAGGCCAATACACTGAATCAGACGATTTCGGAATTAAGTGGTAAAAAGAGTCAGTATAAAAAGAATCCGAATGATCCAGATACTCTGAAGCTTTTGAAGAAGCTTCAGGAGATCCTTCAGAAGGCATTGGAACTGCCTGTGCCGAATTTCTTTGCAATGGGATATTATAAAACATTCGCACAGCAGGAGATGCCCGCGAAATCGGTGGAAGAGCTGAACGCCTACCTGGAAGATTATCTGAATCAGCATTTCATGGAGAACTTCATCGAAGATGCGCAGAAGGGCATGGCCTATGCGGCGAAGGTTTCTTATCAGAAGAAAGAAGAGGCGATCAAGGTACTGCGGGAGAAGCTTCCGATTTTTGAAAAAGAGCATCTGGTTGCTTCCGAGTGTCATGAGGCGCATAAAGCACTCGTAGAAAAGGTAAAGTCGACAATCAATCCATTAGAGATTGTGAAAGACAGTCTTTCCTATACCTTTGAGTCGGGAATGAAGAATGAATTGGATAAATACTTCTCGTCTATCGGAAAAAACAAGAAGGAACAGGAGAAGTATAATAAGGCGAAGGCAAAGCATGATCGCTTGACGCAGAAAGGAAAGAAGCCGGACTGGGAGGTAGCTGCCGCACAGATTACCGATCTGAAGCTGGTGCAGAAAAATATAATTCGCCAAATCACACGTCTTATAGAACATTATGAGGATTCATTAACGCATCAAGAAGCGAGGGATTATCATCAGGAAACCTTGGACGCTATTGATTATCTGAAGGAAAATGCTTCCGGCGTGGTTGATAAAGTCACGAAGCAGGTGGCTAAAACAAAGGCGATCAAGCTGATGGAGGAAGTGGGTATTTCCGAACCCAGAAAGCGGTATAATCAATATCCGTTTGAGTTTTCCGGCGGTATGCGTCAGCGTATCGTGATCGCTATTGCGTTGGCGGCCAATCCGGATATTTTGATTTGTGACGAACCGACGACGGCGCTGGACGTTACGATTCAGTCGCAGATTCTGGAACTGATCAATCAGCTGAAGAGAGAGCGAAAGCTTTCGATCATCTTCATCACGCATGATTTGGGGGTCGTGGCAAACATGGCAGACCGGATCGCGGTCATGTATGCGGGAAAGATCGTAGAGTATGGAACCGCAGAGGATGTGTTCTATCATTCCGCCCATCCGTATACATGGGCCCTGCTTTCCTCTATGCCGGATCTGGATACCAATGAAAAGTTGGAAGCGATTCCGGGTACACCGCCGAATATGATTTATCCGCCGGTAGGAGACGCGTTCGCGCCTCGAAATAAGTATGCGATGAAGATTGATTTTGAGAGGCAGCCGCCGATGTTCAAGATCACGGATACACACTATGCCGCCACATGGCTGCTCCATCCGGATGCACCGAAGGTGGAAACACCCAAGATCATCACGGATCGAATCGCAAGAATGAAGATAAGAGGGAGGGCGCAGGATGCCGAATAATCAAGAGACTTTGCTCAGAGTAGAGCATCTTTGCCAGTACTTTCCGATGGAGGGCGGCGAACTCAAGGCGGTAGACGATGTCAGCTTTGAGATTCAGAAGGGAGAAGTATTTGGCCTGGTGGGTGAGTCCGGCTGCGGAAAAACGACAACGGGACGCTCCATCATCAAATTATACGATATCACTTCTGGAAGTGTGTATTTCAAAGGGATTCGGATTGCGGCTGGAACACGATCCTATGTGGATGCGATCAATCATGCGAAAAAAGAATATAAGCAGAGGATTGCGGCTGCAGGAAGCGAAGGCGAAAAAAAGAAGCTGGAAAACGAGTTGGATCAGATCATCGCAGAAAATAAAAAAGAGATCAAAGCCGCTGAATACGATCAAAAACACTGTGATAAGGAATATTCTGATGAACTGGTGAAGAAGGCGAATGAGAAATATTTGCCTTTGATCGAGAAGGCGAGCGGAGAAGAGAAAACGCGTCTTACCAAAGAATATAAGGACGAGCTGCATAAGGCAAAACGCACGAAACTGGTGACGCAGATTCAGATGATCTTCCAGGATCCGATTGCGTCCCTGGATCCTCGTAGGACGGTTCGGGATATCATTGCCGAGGGATTGGTCATACAGGGGGAGCGCAACAAGAAGGTGATCGATGACAAGGTCTATGAGATGCTGGAGTTGGTGGGACTGGTCAGAGAACATGCGACCCGGTATCCTCACGAGTTTTCCGGTGGACAGCGTCAACGTATTGGTGTGGCCAGATCCATCATCATGAATCCGGATCTGATTATTGCGGACGAACCCGTATCAGCATTGGATGTTTCGGTGCAGGCGCAGGTTATCAACCTGCTGAATGATCTACGGGATCGGTTCGGACTTACCCTTCTTTTTATTGCGCACGATTTGTCCGTAGTCAAATATTTCTCGGATCGGATTGGCGTAATGTATTTTGGAAAAATGGTGGAGATGGCGCCTTCGGATGAGCTCTTCAGGAACCCTCTGCATCCGTATACGCGGTCGTTGATTTCTGCGATTCCGCTGCCGGATCCCACATATGAGAAGCAGAGAAAACGAATCGTATATAATCCTTTGGCCGACCATGATTATTCCGTAGACAAACCAACGTTTAGAGAGGTCAAGCCGGGTCATTTCGTGAGCTGCAATCAGGCGGAATTTGAGAGATATCAGGCTGAGATGAAGTAAGACCCATGAAAAAGGATCGAGCCATCAGTTTTGGAATCTGTATTGGAGTGGGAATTCTGCTCTTCGCATTCTGTGCCTATAGTCAGGGGCTATTCGAGAGCCAGGATTTCAAGACGACAATCGGGATCTTATCCGATTGTTTTCTGATACCAGGAGTCTTGCTGGCTGGATGCGGAGGACTCAGCTGGGTCGCTTCGCAGGGAGCCTTCACCACACTTCGATATGCCTTTGCCTCACTTTTGGCCGGATTTCGTCATCCGACAAAACAGTTTCCCTCATTCTACGAGTACAAACAGGAGCGGGATGCGTTACGAAAACCATGGCTGAAGAGTTGTCTTTTCACAGGAGTAGGTTTTTTGGCAGCAGCAGTTATCTGTGTTGTCATTTACCTAGTATGATACAGGGAGCTATTGCAGGGATGCAATGGCTCCTTTTTTGTTGCATTTTTTCAGAAAGTATCATATAATACAGAAAGACGTAGGAAGGGGGGGGATCGGTTTGAACTTTTGGCAGTTTTGGAAAGAGCAGTCTGCTACGATTCAGGAAAAAGATCCGGCGATTCGTTCGAAATGGGAAGTGTTTCTGTATCCTAGCTTTCGGGCACAATGGAGTCATCGGAGAGCTCATAAGCTGTACCAGAAGGGACATTATTTCTGGGCAAGATGGCTCTCACAACGCAGTCGGCGAAAGACCGGAATCGAGATCCATCCCGGCGCCAAGCTGGGCAGACGTCTGTTTATTGACCATGGAGCGGGCGTGGTCATTGGAGAGACGACGGAGATTGGGGATGATGTGACGCTGTATCAGGGCGTTACCCTGGGAGGAACCGGTAAGGAGAAGGGCAAAAGACATCCTACGATCGAAGACGGGGTACTGATCAGCGCGGGAGCTATGGTATTGGGATCGTTTCGCGTGGGCGCATATTCTCGAATTGGCGCCGGCAGTGTCGTACTTTCGGAGGTGCCGCCCCATTGTACCGTGGTAGGGATTCCCGGACGAATCGTAAAATATCATGAACAGAGTGAGGAGCCCTGCAAGACTCTGGATCAGATTCACCTGCCGGATCCGTATGAGATGGAGATGGAAGAGATTCGGGATCAGATGCGGTGTTTGCAAGAGGAAATTCAAGAAGATAAGAAAGAGGATATATGATGTTTGTAGAGAGGACAGAAGAGCAGATGCCGGAAGTACCTGTGCTTCGTCAGATTGCGCCGGTCGCACTGGCCTTTGTGGGAGACACAGTGTTCGATTTGTTCTTGAGAACGAGAATCGTGCTGGCAGAGAAGACTTCGCCCAAATTGATGCATTTGCATGCATCCCAATATGCCAAGGCCAGTACGCAGGCCAAGATGGCCAGAGCGTTGTGGAATACATTGGAAGAGGAAGAGCAGGATGTATTACGACGGGGACGGAACGCCAAAGTACATACGATACCCAAGCACGCGGAAGTGGCAGACTATAAGATGGCAACCGGATTTGAGGCTCTATTGGGGATGCTGTATCTGCAAAAGAAAGAAGAAAGACTATGGGAGTTGCTGTGTCAGGGAATGAAGGCAGTGATGGAGGACATAGAAAATGGAAAAGAGTAGGGAACAAGAGAATCCTTCTGTGATTGTGGGAAGGAACGCAGTACTGGAGGCATTGCGCAGTGGACGAGGCATAGAATGTTTGTATGTGCAGCGTCCGCCGTTTACGGGATCTTTGGGGCGTATTGTGGGCATTGCCAGACAAAAGCGATTGCTGGTGAAGGAGGCTGGGAAGGGAAAGTTGGATGAACTTTCCGGCGGGGAGAATCATCAGGGAGTCGTTGCCATAACACAGGCATACGAGTATGTGGATGTAGCGGATATTCTGGCAAAGGCCAGAGATAAAGGAGAAGCTCCTTTTCTGGTCATCCTGGAAAGCATTCAGGATCCGCACAATCTGGGGGCAATTCTGCGGACAGCGGATGCCTGTGGCGTGCATGGCGTCATTATATCAAAACGGCATGCAGTAGGGCTCACGGCGGCAGTGGCCAAGACAGCAGCGGGCGCCTGCGAGTACGTACCGGTAGCCAAAGTGAATAATATCGCACAGACGATAGGAGAACTGCAGAAAGAGGGCCTTTGGATTGCCAGCGGAGACATGGATGGAGAGATGGCGTATAGTATGGCCCTGACAGGTCCTATTGCGCTTGTCATCGGAGGCGAGCATGAGGGAGTCAGTCGTCTGGTGCGGGAGAAAAGCGATTATATTGTCAAGCTGCCCATGATGGGACATGTGAATTCGTTGAATGCATCCGTTGCAGCGGGTGTTTTGATGTATGAGATTGTACGGCAGAGGATGAGTAGATAAAATGCAGGAGAATACAGTGGAAAATTACGAGCAGACGATTTTGGATCGCCCGGAATGGGCGGATTTAACGGATGAGGAAGTCATAGAGATCGTGCGGCAAGGTGGTAGGGACGGAGCCGATGCGGTGGATCTCCTGCTGGAACGATATAAAGATTTGGTCCGGGTAAAGACAAGGCCCTATTTTCTGCTGGGCGCGGACCGCGCGGATCTGATCCAGGAAGGGATGATAGGTCTGTATAAGGCGATTATGGCCTATCAACCGGAAAAAGAAGCAGCTTTCCGCAGTTTTGCAGACTTATGTATTAGCCGGCAGATATTGACGGCGGTAAAGAATGCGACGCGGCTGAAACATCTGCCGTTGAACTCCTATGTCTCCCTTAACAAGACACTGAACGACGATGAGGAGAAGGAGACGACCATGATGGATATCCTGGCGGCTCCGCAGGAGGATTCACCAGAGGATACATTGATCGGCAAGGAAGAGATCAAGCTTCTGCAAAAGCAGATTGATAAGCATTGCAGTCAGTTTGAAAGAAGAGTGCTTTCTCTGTATCTTCAGGGATACGATTATCATCAGATTGCAAAGGCCATGGGGAAGACACCGAAATCCATTGATAACGCCCTGCAGAGAATCAAGAAAAAAGTACAGCAGATCGCGGCGGAGGTATAAGCGATGTGGATTGAGTGGGCGGCAGATATGCTGGGGCTCCTGGGAGTCTTAATGATCTGGGCAGTATTGCTGCCGGAAAACAGCGATCAGTGGCGCATCATACTATTCGGGAAAATGAATCTCCCGGTTAGATGGCTGCAGACAGGAGGCAGTCTGCTCATTGTAGGCGCTTTGTTTGCCATCATGGAGTGGGCAACTTTCTATCCGCAACCCCGCCTGGTTCTTCTCTTGCTGCTTTTGATTGCCGTGTTTGCCTTCTTGTTTCGAGGCTTTCCATTATCCTTTACGATCATGCATACGTTTTTTGCGGTGACCGTGACAGAATATTTCCAGATTTTGTTTCGGTGCTTTGTCCCTTGGGAATGGAATGATTTCTTTGAAATGATCCTGGTCAATGGATCGGCATGTCTGTGTGTTTTTTTTGTTGTGCTGGATCATACGGCGCAGACATCTGGCCGTGCTCTACTATGAGCATCGGCAGATGTGCTGGGTGATGACAGGGGTTCTTGGGATTCCCGTACTGGTATTAGCACAGTTTTTACAGAATGAGCAAACGGATACTTCGCTGACACTGCCAGGGCTATTCATGTTGCTCCATTTTCTCATGCTCTGCTTGTTTGTGGGCATGCTAATCTTCTTTCGAGGTCGGCAGGAGTCGCAGAAGATCGCTGCGAATGACCGGTACATACAGTCCATGGAAGCCTATGTGGACAGTGCCAGAGTGAGAGCACATGATTACAATAAGCATCTCAATTACCTGCACGATCTGGTGATGACAGAAAAGGATCCAGAGAAGCTCCGGCAGGAAGTACAGGTATATTATCAGGATCTTCAGATCGAAAACCAGCTGAATGACATTCTGCTGCATATGGAGAATCCATTGTTCAGAGCGCTCCTATACGGCCAAGCCAACCAGGCGCAGAAGCAGGGGATTCAGCTGAAAATCAGTGCAACGCCTCGTCTGCCGGAGTTTCCACTGCCGGAATACCGCTTGGTGGAGATCTTTCAGAATCTGATGGATAATGCCATGGATGCAGTCCGAGATCTGGAACCAGAGCGTCGGTATATTGGAGTCCGTCTTTCCTGTGAAGGGGAGAATGGTCGTACGATGCATCGTCTCGTGATTGAGAATCCCATTCCAGATCAGATGCCAAGCATTGTACAGATGACGCAGAAAAATTTCACTACAAAAGGAGAACATCATCAGGGTCTTGGCTTGTATCAGGTTTCCAAACTCGTCAATAAATATGATGGAGACTTGATGTTGGAGGATCAGGATGGAATGATTCGAGTGGAAGTGACGTTTTATTCAAAGGAGGCACGAGAGGCTGATGAATGAAAAGAGAGCTCTGATCATGGATGATGAGGAGAGGGAGACGGAACGAATGAAAAAGATCCTGGCCGGTACGTTTCCGGAACTGGCTGTGGATACCTGTAAAACGCCGAAGGAAGCGACAGAATGGATCAGGAACCACAGATATGCTGTATTTCTGCTGGATATTGAGATTGTGGGTTCTGGTGTGACTGGCATCCATCTGGCGGAGTGGATTCGACAGCAGAACGCTTATTTAAATACTCCGATTATCTTTATCAGTAATCACAGGCACTTACGAAATCGCGTACTGCAGAGAGTGTGCAGCTATGACTTTCTGGTAAAGCCTTATGAGCCGAATGAACTGATAGAGACGGTAGGAGAGGCGCTGGGGATTCGGGAATATCTGCGTAAAAAATATGAACAGGCGGAGACACTGCAGTTCCGTTTGGGGCATACGATTTGCCGGTATAATGTCAATGAGATCGCCTGTATTCAGCTTCTCAAAGGGGTACTGACGATCATGAGAATCTCTGGCAGAGTGGAGGAGATTCGTGCGGAGAAGGGGGTATTTGATGAAATCCTAAAGCAGCTTTCAGAACAGAAGATTGACCGCCTGCGCAGGATTCATCGGACGATCTTGGTGAACATTGATCAGATTCAGCGTGTCGAAGGAGAGGGGCGAGAATTGACCGTGTATTTGTTCAATTGTTCTCAGCCGCTGCCTGTAAGCCGTGGTTTTCGAGAGAATATACGTGAGGTTTTGATGGACGAGGAGTAGCGCGAGTTGGCATTTTTGTCAACTCGCGTGCTGTATATTGACGGCAGGAGCGGAGTATGATATTGTAGACTCAGATCCAGAAAGGATACTTTATCGGATGGGAGGTGACGGAGATGTCCGTTTGGACGTACATATGGTTGGCGATTCTGATTGTCAGCATATTGGTGGAAGCAGGAACCATGGGACTGGTTTCCATATGGTTTGCGGCAGGCGCACTGATAGCGTGGGCACTGGCCATGTTTGAGGTCAGTGAATGGATCCAGTGTCTGGTCTTTGTGCTTGTATCAGGTCTGCTTCTCTTCTTCACAAGACCTCTGGTCAAGAAATACGTGACACCCAAGATTCAGCCAACGAATGTGGATGCGATCATTGGCAGAGAGGGCGTCGTATCTGAAGCCATTCGTCCGTTGGAAGGAACCGGGCAGGTCAAAGTGGGCGGTCAGATCTGGTCTGCCAGGACCGATGAACAGACGGACTGCATCCCGGAGGGAACGATCGTTACGATCCTTCGTGTAGAAGGTGTTAAGTTATTTGTCAGACCCAAGCAGTCATCGGAATAATCATAGGATAGGGGGAGTTTAGATGTTTCCTTATATTTTATTGGGTATCGTCTTGTTGATATTGATCATCCTGATCGCCAATATCCGAATCGTACCGCAGGCAAGCGCGTATGTCATTCAACGTCTGGGAGCGTATCGTACCACATGGAGTACAGGATTTCACTGGAAGGTTCCATTTATTGATGAGGTAGCCATGAAGGTGAATCTGAAGGTGAATCTGAAAGAGCAGGTCGCGGATTTTCCACCTCAGCCGGTGATCACGAAAGACAATGCGACGATCCAGATTGATACGGTAATCTTTTTCCAGATCACAGACCCCAAGGCGTATACGTATGGTGTGGAACGGCCGATGATGGCTATTGCGAATCTGTCGGCTACGACACTTCGTAATATCATCGGAGATCTGGAGCTGGACGCTACCTTCACCTCCAGAGATATCATCAATAGTAAGATGCGGACCATCCTGGATGAGGCCACGGATCCGTGGGGCATCAAGGTCAATCGCGTGGAAGTTAAGAATATTATTCCACCGTCGGATGTACAGGCGGCCATGGAAAAACAGATGAAGGCGGAGCGTGAGAAACGAGAATCCATTCTGCGGGCGGAAGGCGAGAAGCAATCGCAGATTCTGGTGGCAGAAGGTAAACGTGCTGCTATGATTCTGGAGGCAGAGGCCCATAAACAGTCTGCGATTCTGAATGCGGAGGCGACTAAAGAAGCGCAGATTCGTGAGGCAGAAGGTCAGGCAGAAGCGATCTTGACGGTGCAGAAAGCAACAGCAGAAGGTCTGAAGATGATCAAGGACGTACAATTGGATGCGCCCGTGATCCAGTTAAAGAGTCTGGAAGCTTTTGAAAAGGCGGCTGACGGAAAGGCCACCAAGATTATCATTCCCTCAGAGATCCAAGGACTGGCAGGTATGGCTACTTCCTTGGGAGAGCTGCTCAAGAAAGATGAGTAAGGTAAGAGGGATTTTGAGGTAAGATCGGGAGGAGGGCCGCAAAATGATCCACTAGGGATGGTTTTGCGGCACATCCCTTTTACTTTTGGATCGTAGGCATTTGGCAGCAGTTCCCCATTTTTTTTCGAGATGAGGAAAAAAGTAGTTGACATTCCGAAATTATTGTGGTATTATACGAGACAACAAAAGAAACCGTTGAGGCGGAGTTGGAAGCAGTGGTGCACGCACAGAGAGTCCGGGAGGGTGAGAGCCGGAACGAACGCAAGCTGCCTAATGGGCCGCTGAGGGCGCAGTCAAAGGGATTTTCCTGAGTATGCTGCGACGTTAGGCATACGTAAGTTGCCGGGGATATGTTGGTATCTCGCTAAGGGCATGGAGCGATCCATGAAGCAAGGTGGCACCGCGGGTGTATCGTATATTGATTGATCATTCGTCCTTGACAGAAATAGATTCTGTCAGGGGCTTTTTTATTGTCTATTCCTGACAGGGAAAGGAAGAGAAGAAGAGATGAAGCCTACGCTGCAAGAATTTCTCAGTATGACAGCTTACCGGAGGGTGCCCCTCTATAAGGAGCTGTATGCAGACTCATACACACCGGTAGAGGTTCTTCGAATGCTGAAACGCGTGAGTTCCCATTGTTTCCTGTTAGAGAGTGTGGAGGATAATCATAAATGGGGACGATATTCTTTCCTCGGATATGATCCCTCTATGGAAGTGGTTTGTCGGGGAGGATGTTTACAGATTCGATCCGGACAGAAGGTCATTCAGGAAGTGGTTTCGCATCCCAAAGAGGTGCTGAAGGAGTTGATCGCGAAATATAAGACAGCGGTTTTGCCGGGACTGCCCACCTTTACAGGAGGGTTGGTGGGATATTTTTCTTATGATTATATCCGTTATGGAGAGCCCGTTCTGCAGAATCATCGTTGGAGAGAAGCCGACTTCAGAGACATGGATTTGATGTTGTTCGATCGGGTCATTGCGTTCGATCATGACAGACAGAAGCTCTTTCTGATTGCGGGAGCGGATCCAAGCGGAGGAGAAGCAGCGTATGAAAGGGCAAAACAGCAGCTTCTCGCGATGCAGCAGCTTCTCAGGAAGGGACAGAAGGAGTTGATCCCGCCTCTTAAGTTGAAAGGTCCGCTGTCTCCGGCGTTTTCGAAGGAGCGCTATTGCCAAATGGTAGACCGGGCTAAGGAGTACATCCGGGAGGGCGATATTTTTCAAGTGGTGTTATCGAATCCATTGAAGGTAGAAGCGGAGGGCAGCCTGCTGGATACGTACCGGATTCTCCGAACATTGAATCCTTCACCGTATATGTTCTATTTCTCCGGGGATGACATGGAGATTGCCGGGGCCTCACCAGAAACTCTGGTGAAACTAGAAGATGGGCGCCTCAGTACATTTCCGCTGGCGGGAACCAGAGCTCGAGGGCGGAATGAGGCGGAAGATCAGGCATTGGAACATGAACTGCTGGCAGATGAGAAAGAACGGGCGGAACATAACATGCTGGTGGATCTGGGCAGAAACGATTTGGGAAAGATCAGCCAAATCGGAAGTGTAAAGGTGGAACAGTATTTGACGATACAGCGATATTCTCATGTGATGCATATCGCTTCTACTGTCACAGGAAAGATTCAATCAGGCAAAGAAGCGGCCGATGCGGTGGATGCAGTGTTGCCAGCTGGAACTCTGTCTGGTGCGCCCAAGGTTCGAGCCTGTCAGATCATTGATGAATTGGAGGGGGATACCCGTGGACTTTATGGAGGCGCGGTGGGATATTTAGACTTTACAGGCAATATGGATCTTTGTATTGCCATTCGGATGGCTTATATGCGAGATGGCAGCGTATGTGTCAGAGCGGGCGCAGGGATTGTATCGGACAGTGTGCCGGAAAAGGAATTCCGGGAGTGCCAGAATAAGGCAATGGCGATGGTACGGGCACTGGAGGCGGCCCAGGGAGGTTTGGAATGATTCTTCTAATTGATAACTATGATAGTTTTTCGTATAACCTGTATCAGCTGATCGGGGAAATAGAACCGGACATTCGTGTGATCAGAAACGACGCGTATACGCCAGATGAGATGGCGATGATGAAGCCCGACGCACTGGTTCTGTCTCCAGGTCCCGGAAGACCGTGTGATGCGGGTATATGTGAAGAAGCCGTGCTGTACTTTGCGGGAAAGATTCCCATATTGGGCGTGTGTTTAGGGCATCAGGCCATCTGTGAGGCCTTTGGCGGTGTTGTATCCTATGCGAAGGAACTCATGCATGGGAAACCATCCGAGGTGTGGATTGATACGGAAACCCCTCTGTTTCGAGGAATGGAGCCGACGATCACAGCGGCCCGGTATCATTCCCTCTGCGCCATCAGCCTGCCGCCGATATTGCAGAGCATTGCGCATACGAAGGAGGGAGAGGTCATGGCAGTATCCCACACGCAGTATCCGATATTCGGATTACAGTTTCATCCAGAATCTGTCATGACGCCATCGGGCGGACAGATCATTCAAAATTTTATGGAGGTAGTCAGATCATGATTCGAGAAGCCATTTTGAAATTAGCTAGAAGAGAGGATCTGTCCTATACGGAAGCAGAACAGGTGATGAATGAGATAATGAGCGGAGAAGCGAGCCCTGTACAGATGTCTTCCTATCTGACAGCCCTTTCCATGAAGGGAGAGACGATCGAAGAAATCACGGCGTCAGCGGCAGGAATGCGCGCACACTGCATCCGCCTGCTGCACGACATGGATGTGCTGGAGATCGTAGGAACCGGAGGCGACGGCGCGAATTCCTTTAATATTTCGACCACATCTTCCCTGGTGATCGCCGCTGCCGGGATCCCGGTGGCGAAACACGGCAATCGGGCCGCCTCTTCTCGATGCGGCGCCGCGGACGTCCTGGAGGCCCTGGGAGTCTGCATCACGCTGCCGCCGGAGCGGAGCACCCGGATGCTGCACGACATTGGCATCTGCTTCCTGTTTGCCCAGAACTATCATATCGCTATGAAGTATGTGGCGCCCATCCGCAAGGAACTGGGGATTCGTACGGTATTCAATATCCTGGGGCCCCTCTCCAACCCGGCTGGCGCTAACATGGAGCTCATGGGCGTCTATGAGGAGACCCTGGTCGAACCGCTGGCACGGGTCATGAAGAACCTGGGCGTCACGAGAGGCATGGTCGTCTACGGGCAGGATCGGCTGGACGAGATTTCGATGAGCGCGCCCACGTCCGTCTGCGAGATACGAAACGGCGCGTTCCATTCTTATCAGATCACACCGGAACAGTTTGGCTATACGCGTTGTGAGAAGGAGGAACTTCAGGGCGGGGATCCGAAGGAAAACGCGCAGATCACACGGGATATCCTGTCCGGTAAGGATCAGGGCGCGAAACGGCAGGCCGTGTGTCTGAACGCCGGCGCGGCCATCTACATCACAGGCAAGGTGGCCACGATGGAAGAAGGCGTGCGGATGGCGGAATGCCTGATCGATACGGGAAAGGCCATGGAGAAGCTGGAAGCCTTTATCAGGGAGAGCAATCGATGAATCAACTGGCAACCATCACAGAAAAGACCCGGGAGCGGGTCGAAGAGAGAAAGATTCGAGTGAGCACGGCGGAACTGGAAAGACAGGTGGAAGAGATGGGGCCGTATGCCGGTCCCTCCTTCTTCGAAGCGCTTTGCAAAGAGGAGATGGCCATGATCTGCGAGGTGAAGAAGGCCTCTCCGTCGAAGGGACTGATCTCACCGGATTTTCCGTATCTGGAGATCGCGAGAGCCTATGAAAAAGGCGGCGCCGCTGCGATTTCCTGCCTGACCGAACCCTACTTCTTTCTGGGAGAAGACAGGTACTTACAGGAGATTACGCAGACCGTGTCGCTGCCAGTATTGCGCAAGGACTTCGTGATCGATCTGTATATGATCTACGAAGCGAGACGGATGGGAGCGGCCGCGGTGCTTCTGATCTGCGCGATCCTGAACGATCAGGAGCTGGCTTCATGCCTGCGGCTGGCCCATTCGCTGGGGCTGGATGCTCTGGTGGAGACACACTCGGAAGAGGAGATTCATAGAGCCGTACAGGCGGGAGCGCGGATCATCGGCATCAACAATCGGGATCTTACGAGTTTTCAGGTGGATCTGGAGACTTCAGAACGGCTTTGTCGGAGAATTCCGAAAGGCACGATCTGGATATCGGAAAGCGGGATCCGCAGTCACGAGGATGTGAGACGATGTCAGGAATGGGGCGCTTCAGGGATTCTGGTGGGAGAGACACTGATGCGGGACCAAGACCCTGCTGGCGCCATCAGGAGGCTCCAATATGGCGAAGGTTAAGATCTGCGGACTGTTTCGGATCGCAGACGCGATGGCGGCCAATCGTGCGATGCCGGACTATGTCGGGTTCGTATTTGCAAAGAGCCGCCGGCAGGTGTTGCCAGTACAGGCAGCCGAAATGCGCACGGTATTGTCGCCGCGGATTCGGACCGTCGGTGTATTTGTCAACGAAGATGTGGAAACGATCCGAGAGATTGCAGAGTATTGCCGGCTGGATCTGATACAGCTGCATGGACAGGAAAGTCCGGAGACGGTGCGGCGAGTACGTGATATTTGCGGGCTTGGCGTGATCAAAGCGGTCCACGTGGAAGAGGCGCCAGCATGGGATCAGACAGAGGCCGATTTTCTTCTGATCGATGAAGGCGCCGGCGGCACAGGGCGCAGCTTTGACTGGACGAAACTGCCGAAGCTCGATAAGCCCTATTTTCTGGCAGGAGGGATCGGACTGCACAACCTGGCAGAGGCACTCGGGACGGATGCCTATGGTATCGATGTATCCAGCAGTGTGGAGACCGATGGATATAAGGATCCGGGGAAGATGTGTCAATTGGTGGAAAGTGTACGGAAAAAGGAGAGAGAAGGTCATGAGTAAAGGAAGGTATGGGATCCATGGGGGGCAGTATATCCCGGAGACCCTGATGAATGCAGTGCTGGAGCTGGAAGAGGCGTATGAAACCTATAAGAACGATCCGGAGTTTCAAAGGGAGCTTACGGAATTGCTGAATGAATACGCGGGCAGGCCCTCGAGATTATATTATGCGAAGCGGATGACGGAGGACCTGGGAGGCGCCAAGATCTATCTGAAGCGGGAGGACTTGAATCATACAGGAGCGCACAAGATCAATAATGTGCTGGGACAGGCGCTTCTGGCAAGGCGCATGGGGAAGACGCGTCTGATTGCAGAGACGGGCGCGGGGCAGCACGGTGTCGCCACCGCCACGGCCGCCGCCATGTTCGGCATGGAGTGTGAGGTATTCATAGGAAAAGAAGATACCGAGAGACAGGCGCTCAACGTGTATCGGATGCGCCTTTTGGGCGCTAAAGTGCATCCGGTTAGCACGGGAACGGGGACGCTGAAGGACGCGGTGTCAGAAACCATGCGGGAATGGACCCGAAGAGTGGAAGATACACACTATGTGCTGGGGTCCTGCATGGGGCCGCACCCGTTTCCGATGATCGTACGGGATTTTCAGGCAGTCATCAGTAAGGAGATCAAGGCGCAGCTCCTGGAAAAGGAAGGAAAACTGCCCGACGCGGTCTTAGCCTGTGTGGGAGGCGGTTCCAACGCGATCGGTACCTTTTATCATTTCATTGAAGACGCGACGGTTCGGCTGATCGGATGTGAGGCGGCGGGTCGAGGGGTGAATACGGCGGAGACAGCCGCTACGATTGCCACGGGGCGTCTGGGCATCTTCCACGGAATGAAATCCTACTTCTGTCAGGATGCGTACGGACAGATCGCTCCCGTGTACTCGATCTCGGCCGGATTGGACTACCCGGGGATCGGTCCGGAACACGCCGATCTGTATGATCGGGGCCGTGCGGAATATGTGGCCATCACGGATGAGGAGGCCGTATCGGCCTTTGAGTATCTGTCCCGGCTGGAAGGGATCATTCCTGCGATCGAAAGCGCGCATGCGGTGGCCTACGCCAGAAAGCTGGCGCCTCAGATGCGACGCGATCAGATCATCGTTATCACATTGTCGGGACGAGGAGACAAGGACTGTGCCGCGATCGCGCGGTATAGAGGGGAGGATCTATATGAGTAATATGGCAAAGGCTTTCGTAAACGGCAAGGCATTCATTCCGTTTATTACCTGCGGGGATCCGTCGCTTGCGGTGACGGAACAGCTGGTATACGCCATGGAGGAAGCCGGGGCGGATTTGATCGAGCTCGGTATTCCTTTTTCCGATCCGACGGCAGAAGGACCGGTGATTCAAGAGGCTAATGTGCGGGCGCTCTCCGGCGGCGTGACGACGGATCGGATCTTTGCCATGGTAGAAAAGATTCGAAAGCATACGCAGATTCCGATGGCTTTCATGACCTACGCGAATGTGGTCTTTTCCTATGGGACCGAACGTTTTATTCAGACGGCCAGCGAACTGGGAATGGACGCGCTGATCCTGCCGGATGTACCCTATGAGGAGAAGGAAGAATTTGACATACCCTGCAGACAACATGGCATCGACCTGATCTCGCTCATCGCTCCCACATCCCACGACCGGATTCGGACGATCGCGCGGGATGCAGCGGGGTTTGTATACTGTGTCTCTTCCATGGGCGTGACGGGAAGCCGGCGCGAGATCAAGACCAATATTCAGGAAATGGTGAATCTGGTCAAGAAAGAGAAGGAAATCCCCTGCGCGGTCGGTTTTGGCATCTCCACGCCGGACCAGGCAGCGCAGATGGCAGCGCAGAGTGACGGCGTTATCGTAGGGTCTGCCATCGTGAAGCTATGTGCAGTTCATGGCGCGGGGGCCGTTCCCTATGTGAAAGAATACGTACGTCAGATGAAGAACGCGATTCGCTAAGCAAGGGCATTGACAGAACTCGGGGAATGTTGTATCATGTCATTATTCTGTAAGGAAGAGGTGAAGAGTTTGATTTCTAAGAAGATGCAATCGCTCGTGGCGAATGGTTCGGCGATTCGGGCGATGTTCGAGGAAGGCAAGAAGATGGCGGCTATCTATGGCGCCGAAAACGTGTATGACTTCTCTCTGGGCAATCCGTGTACGCCTCCGCCGGAATCGGTACGGAAGGCTGCGGTGGATATTCTGACGAAGGAGCCGGAGCTCATGGTACATGGTTACATGAGTAATTCTGGGTATGAAGATGTGCGGGAGAGTATTGCGGCGTCGCTAAATCGCCGCTTTGGTACAGAGTTTACCAAGGAGAACCTGGTCATGACCGTAGGAGCGGCCGGCGGTCTGAATGTGGCATTGAAGACGATTCTGGAGCCTGGGGATGAGGTGTTGCTCTTTGCGCCGTATTTTGGAGAGTATAATAATTATATCAGCAATTTTGGCGGTGTTCCGGTCGTCGTAGAACCGGATCCCATTCGATTTTCGATGAATCTAAGAGCCGCGGAGCCCAAGATCACCGCCAAAACTAAGGCCGTGATCATCAATTCTCCCAATAATCCTACGGGTGTGGTGTATACGGAGGAGGAGATCAAAGCCCTGGCGGATCTGCTGGAGACGAAGTCAGTGGAGTATGGCCACGCGATCTATCTGATCTCGGATGAGCCATATCGAGAGATTGTGTATGGAGGACAGACCGTTCCCTACCTGACGAAATATTATAAGAATACCTTCGTAGGATATTCCTATAGCAAGTCCTTATCTTTACCGGGAGAGCGAATCGGCTATCTGGTCATCCCCTCCGAGATGGAAAATTTCGAGGAGACCGCGGCGGCGGCTTCCGTGGCCAATCGAATTTTGGGGTATGTCAATGCGCCTTCGCTGTTTCAGCGTGTAATCGGACGCTGTGTAGACGAGGTGTCCGATATGAGCGTGTATGTGGAGAATCGAAACATTCTGTGCAAGGAACTGGCGGATATGGGCTATGAGTTCATCGAGCCGCAGGGAGCTTTCTATATGTTTCCCAAGAGTATGGAACCGGATGATAAGGCATTTTGTGCGGCGGCCAAGGAATTTCGGCTGCTGATTGTACCTGGTAGTACATTCATGGGCCCGGGATATTTCCGCTTGGCGTTCTGCGTATCTCGTAAGACGGTGGAAGACTCGCTGGAGAGTTTCCGGTTACTGGCGAAAAAATATCATGGATGATTGAGGGAGAAAGAATGGAAGAGAATTTTAGCATGGAGGACTTTGCGGCAGCACTGGAGAAGTCCTTCGAAAGAGTCAACAACGGAGATATTCTGGAAGGGAAGATCATCAGCAAGGATGAGAAGGGCCTTCTGGTCGATGTATCTTCTTATATGGACGGCGTGATCAGTGTGGAAGATCTGCTGTACGATGGGGAATCCTACGAGGATTACCAGGTGGGCGATACGATCAAGGCGATGGTATGGTTTGTGGACACGCAGGAAGGGCAGATTCATCTGTCCAGAAAGCAGGCGGATAAGGTGGTCATCTGGGAGGATCTGGCCAAGCTGGCAGCGGAAGAGACACCGATTGATGTCAAGGTAAAGAAGGTCGTCAATGGTGGCCTGCGGATCGTCTATAAGACGGTCGAGGGCTTTATGCCGGCATCGCAGGTGAGCATGGAACGGACAGATAATCTGGAAATCTATGTGGGACAGGTGTTGACGGCGCAGATCATCGAGGTCAATGAAGAGAAAAAGAATCTGGTAGTCAGCCGTAGGGCGCTGGAAAAGAAAGAGGCCGAAGAGGCGAGAGAGAGCTTGTATACGACGCTGAAACAGGGGGATTCCCTGACGGGTAAGGTGGTGCGCCTGACCAAGTTTGGCGCCTTTGTGGAGATCGCACCGCATGTGGACGGTTTGATTCATGTGAACGATATGTCCTGGAGACGGGTGAAGGATCCGGCCGAGCTGGTGAAGGTGGGAGATCTGGTTCAGGTGACGGTACTCAGTGTGGATCCGGCGCGAGGCCGTATCGGATTGAGTCTGCGGGATGTCAACGCGAATCCGTGGAAGAATATTCCTGTCACAGAGGGACAGATTGTCACTGGTACCGTGGTGAAGACTATCGACAGCGGCGCGTTCGTGGAGATCGCCCCGGGATTGGAAGGATTTGTACATGTGTCTCGGATGAGTGATAAGCGTGTGCGGACGCCAGACGATGTGGTGAAGGTGGAACAGGAGGTTTCCGTCAAGGTACTTTCGATCGACGCCGCTCAGCACCGGATCTCTTTGAGCATGAAGGATGCGGCGATGGAGAATCAGGCAGAAGAAGAGCAGGCAGATTACCGGGGGTATCAGGCGGATACGCAGGAAGCCGCTACACATCTGGGAGATTTGTTAGAAGGACTGAAAAATTAAAAAAACAGTTGACAAAACCGGTCCAGGCATATATAATGGTATGAGTGACTTGAAGGGGAGGGATATCCATGCTGCAATACAATGTTCGCGATATTTTAGCGGATCCCCGGATTGTGATCACGGTGGAAGAGACCTTGGATCTTCCGTCCATTACTTTCGGCAAGGAAGAGATTCCGATTGTACAGCCTCCGGCAGTACAGGGGAAGATTCGGAATGTGGAAGGGAATGTGCTGGAGTTTCGAGGCGTAGTTCATCTGACCGTGAAGATGCCCTGCAGTCGCTGTATGACCGATGTGGAGGTTCCCCTCACACCCGAGTTCTCGCAGAGATTTATTCCGGCGGAGGGACTGGGTACGGCTGAGCCGGATGAGGAGGCAGAGGTTTTCTCGGAATATCGCCTGGATCTGTCAGACTTTGTTGTCAATGAGATCCGTTTGGGCATTCCCATGAAGGTGTTGTGTCGAGAGGACTGCAAGGGGCTGTGTCCGAAGTGCGGTCACAACTTGAATGAAGGGCCCTGCGGCTGCGACCTGCGGGAGGAAGATCCTCGCTGGGACGCATTAAAGAGTTTGCTGCAGAATCAAGATAGACATGGAATGGAGCAGGAGGTGTAAAGAATGGGAGCAATTGGTCCGAAGGGTAAGGTTTCCAAGGCAAGACGCGATAAGAGAAAGGCGAATTGGAAGCTTTCTACGCCCAGCCTTGCGAAGTGCAGCAAGTGTGGCGCGTTGATTATGCCTCATCGTATGTGCAAGAATTGCGGCACTTACAACAAGAGACAGGTTGTACAGGTTGCCGAAGACTGATTATGTCTAAACGCAAAAGCCCCGGAATCAGAGAGGATCGTAAGGTTCTTCTTTGTTCCGGGGTTTTTGTATCCGGAATGAAAGGAGGAGATCGGATGCTGCAGGAGATTTATACGCCCTATGGATTCAGGGATCGTTTCTTTGTGGAGGCTGCGCAGCATCGTGTGCTGCTTGAGCGGATTCAGCGGGTATTCAGGCGCTATGGGTATCAGGACGTGGAGACGCCGACGGTAGAGTATCTGAAGGTCTATGATGAGGAACGAGGAAGTATCGCTCCGGTGGATATGTACAAATTTGTGGATCGGGATGGAGAACTTCTGGTGCTGCGGCCCGACCTGACGCCCGCAGCGGCGCGGGTTGCGACAACGTATCTGACAGAGGAGGATCTGCCTTGCCGCATCTGTATGACGGGCAGTACATTTCGGTATAACAGCCGGTACTCCGCCAAGGAGCGGGAACTGCGGCAGACGGGTGTGGAACTGATCGGAGCGGATTCGGTGCTGGCAGATGCGGAGATTGTGGAGATTGCCGTGGAAGCACTCCGGGCTGCCGGTCTTTCGACATTTAAGATCGCGATTGGTCATGCCCGCCTGGTCGAGCAGATCTTGAGCCTGTTTCCGGAAGAACTGCGTGCGGAATTGAGGGAATACGTGGTGAGTAAGAATTTCCCGGCGCTTTATCAGAGGCTGGCGGGGATGGAGACGGAAGAGGCTTGCCGGGCGCTCCTGGAATTGACCGCGCAGACCGGTGGAATCGATCTGGTAGAGCAGGGATATACATATAGTCAGAAGATGGGACTTACGGAGATCGCGCAGATCTTCGTAAGGCTGCTCGCGCTGCATCGGCTCCTCGCGGCAGAGGGAATGAGTCAGGAACTGGTCTATGACCTGGGGATGACGGCAGATTTGCATTATTATACAGGCATTGTATTCCAAGGATATACGGACGGAACGGGGGATTATGTGCTGGACGGCGGTCGGTACGATGATCTTCTGCGTCAGTTTTCTAAGAACTGGCCATCGGTAGGACTGGGCATTTACATGAATAGTCTGCTGAATGCCATGAATCGTCAGGGTATCGCGCCTGAGGTACCGGGGCAGATCTTTCTTTCCGGGACGGAGGAGGAGACGGTACTTCAGGCTGCCAGAATCCTGCGAGATGGGGGACAGGACGTGGTACTTCTTTTCGGAAAGGATCGGGAAAGCTTCGAGGCGTCTTGTCAGGCGAAGGCATCCTGCAGTCTGGGCTTGTGGTTAGATCCTGAGGAGGATGACAGGATGTGTCATCAGTTGGAAGAAAGGCTTAAGGAGGTGCTTGCAGATGCGTGATCTGACGTTTGCGCTGACAAAAGGACGCCTGGCGGAGAAGACGCTCTCTCTTCTGTCTCAGTGCGGGATTCATTGCGAGGATCTATCGGAGGATTCCCGGAAGCTTGTCTTCGTGGATCCGGAGAATCACGTACGGTTTTTCATGGCCAAGGCGGCGGATGTGCCGACTTATGTGGAACAGGGCGCCGCAGATATCGGGATCGTAGGCAAGGATGTGCTTCTGGAGGAGCAGAAGGACTTATACGAAGTGCTGGATCTGGGGTTTGGCAAATGCCGGATGGCTGTGGCCGGATTCCCGGAAGGGAAAAAACTGCTGAATCAGCGCGGCGACTTCCGAGTCGGCAGTAAATACCCGGAGATTGCCCGGAGGTATTTTTTGAGCCGGCATCAGCAGCCCCTGATTCTGAAACTGAATGGGTCCGTAGAACTGGCGCCGATTGTGGGACTGGCGGATGTGATCGTCGATATTGTAGAGACAGGCAGCACGCTGGCGGCCAATGGCCTGGTGGTGCTGGATGCCTTTCTGGAGATCTCCGCGCGGATGGTGGTCAATAAGGCCAGCATGAAGCTGCACGCGGAGAGAATTAACGGGCTGATTCAGCAGATGAGTGAGGCCCTAAGGAGAATGGAGGACGGACGATGAGAATGGAGAGTGTGCGATATACGGGGCAGCCGGATATTCTGCGCCGAACCCAGTTAGATAGCGGTCAATATGACGGTGTGGTCGCGGAGATCCTGCGCCAGGTCAGAGAGCGGGGAGATGCGGCAGTCGCCGAGTATACGGAGCGGTTTGATCATGTGAAGCCGGAAACGTCTCTGGTCAGCCAAGAGGAAATTCGAGGCGCTTTGGAACGGGTCGGAGAAGAATTTGTACGGATTCTGGAACGATCCAAGGAAAGGATCACCGCATATCATGAGATGCAAAAGCGTCAGAGCATGATCCAGCAGGAGAAGGACGGCTCCATGACCGGGCTGCTCTTTCGTCCGTTGGCGCGGGTCGGCGTGTACGTACCCGGAGGCAAGGCGCTGTACCCGTCCTCGGTGCTGATGAACGTCCTGCCAGCCAAGGTGGCGGGCGTGCCGGAAGTCATCATGGTATCTCCGCCGGGACCGGACGGACGGCTGGACGACAAGATTCTGGCGGCGGCATCGGTATGCGGCGTGGATCAGATCTTCAAGATGGGCGGCGCTCAGGCCATCGGCGCGCTTGCGTACGGGACGGAGAGCGTTCCGCGAGTGGACAAGATCGTCGGGCCGGGCAATATCTTCGTGGCCACGGCGAAGAAGCTGGTCTATGGAGAGGTCAATGTGGATTCCATCGCAGGTCCTAGCGAGATTCTGGTACTGGCGGATGAGATGGCGAATCCGGTTTACGTGGCGGCAGACCTGTTATCCCAGGCAGAACACGATGAATTGGCCGGAGCGATTTTAATCACCACCTCACAGGAATTGGCCGATCAGGTGGCGGAAGAGATTGAGTGGCAGACGGCGGAAGCCCCGCGCAGGGAGATCATCGAGGCGGCGCTTTCGAATCGGGGTATGATTATTGTTACCGAGAGTCTGGAAGAAGGGATCCGGCTGGCCAATGCGTACGCGCCGGAACACATGGAGATCTGTACGAAGGAGCCCATGAGCATCGTACCGCGGATTCAGAACGCAGGCGCCATCTTCGTCGGATCCTATAGTCCGGAACCCATGGGCGACTATATGGCGGGCCCCAATCATGTACTGCCCACGGGTGGGACGGCACGGTTCTTTTCTCCCTTAAACGTGGACGATTTCATCAAGAAAACAAGCCTGCTCTACATGAGCCGGCAGAGTGTGGAAGAGCTGGGACCGGACGTCATTCGTTTCGCGGAGTCGGAGGGCCTGTATGCCCATGGAAACGCCGTTCGGCTGCGTCTTGAGGAGGAACAGTCATGAGTCGAGTAGAAGAACTGCTGCGGCCGGAGATTCGCCGTATGGAGAACTATCAGGTACAGCCGGTCTCCGGAGAAAAGCTGGATGCCAACGAGAGTCCGTTTTCGCTTCCCGCGGGACTGAAGGAGAAGCTGATCGGCTGGCTTACGGAAGAAGAGGACCTGCGGGTGTATCCAGATACAGATTGTATAGAACTGCGGGAGGCATTGGCAGAGAAATATGGCCTGCAGAAGGAAAACGTGCTGTGTGCCGTAGGATCTGATCAACTGATCGATTACCTGAGTCGTGCTTTTCTCAGTGAGGGAGATCGGATTCTGGTGCCGGAACCCTCCTTCAGCATGTATAGTCTGAGCGCGGTCGTTAATCATGGAGAGGCAGTCGCCTTTCCGTTGGGAGAGGACTTCGCCTATCCGGTAGAGACGATTCTGGAGCGGTGCGCCAGCGTGCGTCCGAAGATCCTGTATCTCTGCACGCCCAATAATCCTACGGGCAATGTGATCCCGGAGGCAGATCTGAGGCGCCTGATCCGGGAGGCGGGCTGTATTGTCGCGCTGGATGAAGCCTATGGGGAGTTCTGCGGGGAGGACCATACCGCATGGATTCAGGAGTTTCCGCATCTTGTGATTCTGAAGACGTTTTCCAAGGCCTATGGACTGGCGGGCATCCGTACGGGATATGCCCTGGGATCGGAGGAGATCATCTGCGCACTGGATAAGGTGCGGGCGCCCTATAACCTGGGTACGCTTTCGCAGAAGATCGCGCTGTGGGCGCTGCGCCAGCCGGAGTATGAGGCAGAGATCCATCAGGTGGTGAGCGAACGGGATCGGATGTATGCGGCCCTGCAGAAGTACAATGACACACATGGTTTTTCAATCTATCCTTCCAGCGCGAACTTCTTCCTGATGCGGTTTGGACGGGAGAATCCGGGACAGGCGCTTTTAGACGCGGATTTTCTGGTGCGGGCCTATGGCGGAAAGATGCGGCGTTTTGTCCGCGTGACGGTGGGACGGCCGGATCAGAACGACCGGCTGCTGAGGCAGATTGTGAAGATGATTGAGGAGGATGAGGCATGAGACAGGCGACGATCGAGCGGGAGACGGGAGAGACCAGGATTCTGATCACGCTGAATCTGGACGGGACAGGGAAATCCCAGATCCATACCGGGATCGGTTTTCTGGATCATATGCTGACTCTGTTCTGTAAACATGGGTTCCTGGATCTTACGGTAGACGCGGAGGGAGATCTTGCCGTGGACTGCCATCATACGGTGGAGGATATCGGGATCTGTCTCGGAATGGCGTTCAGGGAGGCTTTGGGAGACAAGGCGGGAATCCGGCGATATGGATCGGCGATCCTGCCGATGGACGAGACGTTGATGGTGGCAGCCGTGGATTTTTCGGGCCGGGCCTATCTGGGCATGGAAGTCACATTTACGGTCCCCAGGCTGGGCACGGTGGATACGGAGATGTTTCGGGAGTTTTTCTATGCGCTGGCGGTACATGCCGGTATGAATCTGCATTTTCGGCAGCTTTCCGGCAGCAACAATCATCATATCGCCGAGGCGATGTTTAAGGGGCTGGGTCAGGCCGTGGATCAGGCACTTCGTGTGGATCCCCGGATCGAGGGCGTGCGCTCCACGAAAGGAGTCCTATGATACTATATCCGGCAATCGACATCAAAGAAGGACATTGCGTCCGGCTTTCTCAGGGAAGCTTTGACGCAGTAAAGGTGTATGAGGAGAATCCGGCCCAGGTGGCGAAGGCCTGGGAGGACGCAGGCGCTTCCTGGATTCATACGGTGGATCTGGATGGGGCACTGGCGGGGCGTGCGGTCAATCTGGACGCGCTGGCAGCGATTGTTCGAAGTGTCCATATCCCGGTGCAGACGGGCGGCGGGATTCGCAGCATGGAACAGATCGAGGAGAAGCTCGGCGTGGGGATTCGCCGTGTGATTATAGGAACGGCGGCCGTGAAGAATCCGGATTTCCTGAAGGAGGCGCTTTCGGAGTATGGCGCGGAGCGCATTTTGGTAGGCATTGACGCCCGGGATGGCTTTGTGGCCACGGAGGGCTGGGAGGAAGTCAGCCAGATGCGCGCGGTGGAACTGGGGAAACGGATGTATGCGATGGGGTTGCGGTATGCTGTCTATACGGATATCGCGCGGGATGGCATGCTGTGCGGTCCGAATGTGATGGCCACCCGGGAATTAGCGCAGGAGACCGGGCTAGCGGTCATCGCTTCCGGCGGTGTGTCTTCGATGGAAGATCTGGCCGCGCTCTCTCGCGCCGGCATTCCGGGTGCCATCCTGGGAAAATCCCTCTATGAAAAACGAATCGACCTGGCACAGGCGATCGAAACATTCGAAAGGCGGTAGGCATATGATTGGAGTCATTGACTATAAGGCGGGCAATGCGCCCAGCGTTTATAACGCGCTGGAAAAGATCGGCGCCCAGGCGATGCGGATTCGGAGCGCGGCGGAACTGGAGAAGGTGCAGGGGATTATTCTGCCGGGTGTGGGTTCGGCGGACGCCACGATCCTCTCGCTGGAATCCGATGAGCTGCTGGATGCGGTGGAGCAGAAGGTAAAGTTTGAACACATGCCTTTCCTGGGAATCTGCGTAGGATTGCAGATTCTGTTTGAGCACAGCGAAGAGGATGATACTCCCTGCCTGGGCTGGCTGCCGGGCCGCGTGGTACAATTCCCGGATACGGTGCGCGTGCCGCAGATCGGCTATAACGAGGTGTGTTTTACGAGAGAGCATCCGCTGGTCGAAGGATGCGGAGCGTCGGACTATTATTATTTCGTCAATTCCTATTACGCGGTGCCGGAGGAAGAACCCATGGTATTGGGACGGGCCGAATATGGCGTGGACTTCTGCGCGATGGTGGCCTGGAAGAACATCATGGCGACACAGTTTCATATGGAGAAGAGCGGAGAGAGCGGCCTTAGGATGCTGCGAAACTTTGTGAGAATCGTGGAGGAGGGGATCGAACTATGCTGACAAAACGGCTGATTGCCTGTTTTGATGTGAAGAATGGGATGGTGACCAAGGCCCATCAGTTTCAGGATAACATCGACATCGCGCCGGCAGAGGAGATGGCCCGTACCGTCTACGAGGAACAGATCGATGAGATCATCTTTTACGATATCATGGCCAGCGCAGAGAAACGGCCCATTGACCTGGAGATGGTACGCCGCGTGGCGAAGGAAGTCTTTGTGCCCTTTACGGTGGGAGGAGGCATCCGATCACTAAATGACATGTTTCAGGTGCTCAAGGCCGGGGCGGAGAAGATCAGCATCGATTCGATGGCCGTACGTCATCCGGAAATCATCACGCAGGGAGCGTTGGCCTTTGGACGGCAGTGCATGGTGTTGAGCATGCAGGTCAAGAAGGTGACGCCGACGCAAAAGATCCCCAGCGGCTATGAGATTGCCATCGACGGAGCCAGAGTCTTCACCGGTATGGACGCGGTGGAGTGGGCGAAGCGGGGCGAGAGCCTGGGGGCTGGAGAGATCTGCGTGAATTCCATCGACTGTGACGGTACGCACGCGGGGTATGATCTGGAGATCACCGGCAAGATCGCGGAGGCAGTGAATATCCCAGTGATCGCCTCTGGCGGCGCAGGGAAACCGGAGCATCTGGCCCAGGTCTTTACGGAGACGGGCGCCAGCGCAGGGATCATCAGCTCCATGCTCTACTCGCCACGTCTGGAACGGAACTATACGGTGCAGGAGATCAAGGAGGCGCTGCAAGCCTATGAGATTCCCCTGCGGCCTTACAGGAGGACGCTATGACATTTGAAGAGCTGAAAGTCAACGAGGCAGGCCTCGTTCCGGTGATTGTCCAGTCGGCCGATGATCATACGGTGCTGATGCAGGCCTGGATGAACAAACAGGCATTTGAGGATACGCTGACGAGCGGACTGATGCATTACTACAGCCGCAGCCGAAAGGCCCAATGGCTGAAGGGAGAGACCTCCGGCCATTTCCAGAAAGTGCGGGAGATCTACGCGGATTGCGATAAAGATTGTCTCCTGGCGCTGGTGGAGCAGACCGGGGCAGCCTGTCATACCGGTAGCTATAGCTGCTTTTTTCAAAAGATCGTGTAACCAGGGAGAAGAAAACGAAGGATTTTTCCAGAAAGGGCGAGCCATGAGTGCTCGCCCTTTCTATCGCGTTTGAAAGAAAAAATTATGCAGATGGCAGATGAGATAAAAGAATCTTGCACAGTTATGGATTTTTTGAGAAAAGTATGAGGATGGATGAGGCGAAATAGAAATGGTATATAAAAATAAGGCATCTTTTGGGGAGAAAGGATCAATATTTTTGTGAAAAATGCTTGCGGATTTTCCCTTTATATGGCATGATGGATATAAATAGGAAACAAAGAGTTCGAAGATTGTTTCCAAAATGAAAAAGAAGGGATTGGAAATGAAAAAGGTTTCCAAGCGTATCGTTTCTCTGGTATTGGCATTGGTGCTGGTGGCAGGATCCACTCTGGTGGTCAATGCGAAGACGGCGCGGTTTACGTATCAGGGGTATACGGCAAGCTGCAATGTTTCATCCACCTCGACTTCCGTGCGGTCGAGCATTTCCACGGCTCCCACCTCGCCATGGGGTGTGGCGACACGGGTATATGCGTATCAATCCAATGGAACAGCTGCTGCATGGGCAAGTAATTCTTCTGCGGGAGGATCATGTACGGCTTCTCGTTCTGGTTTGTTAAATGTGGCATACGCGGATGCGGAGTATTATATGTCCAGCAGCTATGCGAACTATCTGGGGAGAATCGTGGAGTAAATCCGTGGGCAGGCGAAAAGGCGGGCGTATGCTCGCCTTTTGCCGTATCACGGGAAGAAGGGAGAATCGTGGAGATGAGAAGATACTTCGTATGGATCTGCATGTTGATGGTATTCCTGAGTGGCTGTCAGACGCCGGAGCGGGAAGACTCTGCAGAGACTTTTGCGTTGACAGAGGAGGAAGCGCTCTTCATGACCGATGGATATCTGTCGGATTATGATGCACAGAATCAATTTTCCCGATATAAAGACGCTGCAATAGTGAGAGATACGATATTTTTCAAGTGTGGTTCAATATTGTATTTCTTTGATATGCAAACAGAGAGGGCAGCGCCCTTGTGTGGTAAGCCGGAATGTACACATACTGGCAGTACGAGCAATGCGTATTTCTGGGATCTGTGTGGATTTTGCTATTATAATGAAAAACTACAAGTTGATCGACTTGCAGCCGTTTTTATCATCTCTGTATGAAAGCGCAAAAATTGTATGTATGCAAAATGGAAAAGATTGCTTCTGCAAAATGACATGTCTGTTTCACAGCTATTACTTGACAGCACGTTTGTTTCGCAGGTATTCTTACCTCCATTTTCACTACCGCGCTGATAAAGAAAAACGGCAAAACCACCTACAAGGTGCGCGTCCATTTCAGCCAGACCAGCACTGAAACCATAAGCAACAAAATCAAGCGTATGCTCAAAAACGAGATACAGCAGATGTAAAATACAGCGGGCCGGGAGCTTTTCACTCTCGGCCCGCTGTCCTTGTGTCAGTTAGGTATTCAAAAACTCTGCCGGTGTCATAATTGCCGGATTTTTCACGCCGGACTCCAAGAAATCTTTATCGCCGGTCAGCAACACATCGGCTTTCGCTTCAATGGCTGCCCGCAAAATAGGGCGGTCATTGACATCTCTGATTTGTGTTTCGGTCATATCTTCCTCTGTCGGAACNNAATTTCTTGTTGAATATCCGCTTCATTTCGTCCACATTCTGCTCGCAAATCAAGCCGTGATTAGGGTAAGAGGCCGCTTTCACATACGCTTGATAAGGCGCTCCGTTTGCACTCAATGCGGCAGAAATAAGGACATTGGTATCAATCAGAACTCGCATCCATTTTCGTCCTCATTTCTCAATTCCTTGACGAGCGCCATAACATCATCTTCCGAGGTCAGGCCGGTGCGTTCTGCTTCTCCTGCCATTTCTTGCTGAAGCATCTGCATAGCGTAAACAGCAGAATTGACAATGCGGACAGTGTTTCCCTCAACGATGAAAGTGACCCGATCACCGCTTGACACACCAAGCACATCACGGACATCCTTTGGGATTGTGATTTGCCCTTTTGCCATGACTTTGGCATTATCCACAAACGCATTTGCCAACATGATTTTGCACCACCTTTCTGAAATATGGAGAGTAGGGATTTCCCTACTCTTATTATACACAGAACGAGCGAAAAGTCAACGGGAACCGGTAAAATTCAGGGCCGGTAAAAACCGCAAAACTGTAGCTTTTTTGTGAATTTGATGAAAATGTCCTTGACAACTCGTTTTGGGAATAACAGGACATATTTTTTCATGAATTTCTGAGGGAATACGATGTATCTACTGGAGCGGGATTTTAAGTCTGAGGGAGAAGACATGGGAGTAACATGCTTACTGTACGCATGTGGGTGCCGTTGTATGTGAACTGGATCAATTCTCTGTTTCATATCTAGGGTGGAAGATGAACGTAGTACGATGTACAGGGAATTTTACCGTAAAAAAACGTTGACAAGCCATCTGATAGCGGGTATAATGAGATCATTCATAGCATTTGTCAAAGGCTAGGAAGAGAAGAAGTAGTCCGCAAGGCGCTTTACAGAGAGTACCCGGCAGGTGAGAGGGACAGAGAGAGCGGCGGATGAATACATCTCGGAGTCTCGCACCGAACCAGAAGTAGGCTGCGACGGAACCTGCACTCGTTATCGTGCTAGAGCATCGCGCATTGGCGCTGTGCTTGATAAGGCGGATGGCGTGAGCCGTTCGTAAACAAAGGTGGTAACACGGAGCATATGGCTCTCGTCCTTTATGGGGCGAGAGTTTTTTATTATCTCAGGGAGAGCCTTCCTGTCAGGCCCGGACAAAACTATGAGAGTTCATAAAACAAGGAGGAATTTTCATGGAAAGAAAAGACGTATTGCAAGAGGTGTATGAGGTTGTGACAGACCGTAAGATGAACCCGGTAGAAGGCTCCTATACGAATTATCTTTTCGATCGGGGGCTGGACAAGATCCTGAAGAAGGTGGGAGAAGAATGCACCGAGGTCATCATTGGCGGCAAGAATGAGGGAAAAGACGAAGTCATCTACGAAGTATCCGATCTGCTGTACCATCTCATGGTGTTGATGGTGGAGAAGGGTGTGACCTGGCAGGAGATTTATGACGAGCTGGAAAAGCGGCATGGACAGAAGGAATTGGACCGCAAATACAAATCCTGAGGTGATTACGATGATGATACGAAAACGAAAGATCCCTCAGATTTTATCCGGAAACGTGCTGATCGTAGGACTGGGGCTGATGGGCGGTTCCATCGTGCGGTCTCTGAAAGAGTATTCTGAGGATATCCACATTCAGGCGGTGGATATTCGACCGGATCCGATTGAGCGGGCGCTGCGGGATGCGATGATTGAGGACGGCGCGGTAGAGCCGGAGGAGCCGGAAAAGACAGAGGCGTTGCTGGGCAACAGTCGTCTGGTCGTATTATCCATGTATCCAGCGGGGATGATGCGCTTCCTGGTGGAACACGCGAAGGCGTTGCGGCCAGGAACCATCGTGATGGATATCTGCGGATTGAAAGGGGACTTTGTAGAAGAGGCACAGCGGCTTATGCCGGAAGGAGTAGAGTTCATCGGGGCGCATCCGATGGCGGGCCGTGAGAAGGTAGGATATGAGAACGGGGACGGAGAAATGTTCCTGGGCGCCACGTTTGTGCTGACGCCTACGGAGAGGAACACGCCGGAGACGGTGAGCGCCATGTATGATCTGGCCCGAGTCCTGGGGTTTGGACGCGTGCGAGAGGTGGATCCCATGGAACACGATCGTCTGATCGCTTATACCAGCCACTTGCCCCATGTCATGGCATCCGTCCTGATGCAGGCCTGGCATGGCGGAGACGATGTCAAAGCCTTCTCGGGCGGCAGCTTCCGGGATGTAACCCGTATTGCCGATATCAATGAGAATCTCTGGACTGAGCTATTCATGATGAATTCCCAGGCGCTGACGGAATCCCTGCGTGATTTCATGATCGCGCTTGGAGAATTCACATCCTTGATGGAAGCGGAAGACCGGGAAGGACTGAAGCGATTTCTGAAGAAGTCCGGAGATCGCAAGCGCGAGTGGAACCGGGAGATCTCCCGGTCGGAACTGGGAGGCGCTCATGGAAAGTAAAAAGGTGCTGCCCTCGGTATTATCCGGCTTGTTACGGATTCCTGCTTCTAAGAGTATCGCGCACCGTGCCGTCATCTGCGCGTCATTGGCCGCAGGGACATCCCGATTGCGTGGAATCGACCTGTCCCAGGATATCGAGGCCACGATCGAGGCCATGCGCCAGTTGGGGGCGAGAATCCACTGGGAAGGAAACGAGCTGGTGGTACAGGGCATCACGTGTGCAGAGGCCAGTGCAGATCTCTTCTGTGGAGAATCGGGGTCCACGCTGCGGTTCCTGATTCCTGTTGCTGCGGCTCTTGGCATATCGGCGCGTTTTGCAGGGGCGGGCAGACTGGGAGAGCGGCCGCTCTCTGTCTATGAAGATACGCTGCCGCAGCACGGGATTCTATGGCGCCGAGAGGAGTCCTGGCTGCCGCTGTCTATAGAGGGACAACTTCAGCCCGGCCGATTTCTGATTCGGGGAGATGTCAGCTCCCAGTTTATCACGGGACTGCTCCTGGCACTGCCGATGTTGGCGGAAGATTCCGAGATCATTCTGACAACACCGCTAGAGTCGGAACCCTATGTGACGCTGACGCTCTCGGCGATGGACGCCTTTGGGGTTCATGCGGAGAGAACAGAGCAGGGTTATCGGATTCCAGGAGGACAGCGGTATCAGCCCGTGGAATACGAGGTGGAAGCCGATTATTCCCAGGCCGCCTTCATGCTGGCTGCCGGAGCGCTCGCTGCGTCACCGGCGGGGATGCGTCTTAAGGGACTTCGGAAAGATTCTTTGCAGGGAGACAGGGTGATCCTGCAGATCCTATCCCGGATGGGAGTTCCGCTGGAATGGCAGGGGGAGACCCTGTGGGTGCATCGTGCGGAGAGCCTGCGCAATATCGAGGTGGACGCCTCGCAGTGTCCGGATCTGATCCCAGTCGTAGCCGCCATAGGATGCTGCGCGGAAGGGCAGATGGTCATTCGAAACGCGGCGCGGCTGCGGCTGAAGGAGAGCGACCGGTTACGGGCCATTCATCAGGAATACGAGAAGATCGGCGCACGGATCACAGAGTCGGAGGACGGACTGTTGGTGGAAGGATCTCCGGCAAGCTATATCGGAGGAACGGCGGAAAGTGAGAACGATCACAGGATGGCCATGTCCCTGGCGGTGTTGGCACAGCATACGAGAGAGGGGATCCAGGTTCTGGGATCGGAGAGTGTCAGCAAATCCTGGCCCACCTTCTGGACGGATCTGGCGCAGATGGGAGGAAACTATGAGTAATGTATATGGACAGGACATTCGGGTGTCCATCTTCGGAGAATCCCACGGTAGAGGGATCGGTGTGGTGATTGATGGCCTGGAGCCGGGGCTTCTGATCGATATGGAGGAGCTGCGCCGGCAGATGAAAAGGCGCGCTCCGGGGCAGAAACTGGGCACCACACGGACGGAGGCCGATGAGGTAGAGATCCTGAGCGGGATTCGAGAGAACAGAACCTGCGGCACACCGATCTGCGGCGTCATCTACAATCAGAATACCCGTTCTCAGGATTATGAGCGGACAAAACGTCTATTGCGGCCGTCCCACGCGGATTATACGGGACATGTAAAGTATCAGGGATTCGAGGATTACCGGGGTGGAGGCCATTTCTCCGGACGCATCACGGCGCCGCTCGTCTTTGCGGGCGCCCTGTGCCGACAGGCGCTGGAACAGCGGGGCGTCACGATCGGCAGTCATATCACGAAACTGTATAATGTGACGGAGCCGCGCTTCACTCGGGAGACGCTGACGAAGGAGACTTTATGCCGGCTGGGACAGCAGACGGTGCCTGTGCTCGCAGAAGAGCATGCAGACACAATCGCTCTGCGGATCGAGGCAGCCCGGATGGAGCTCAATTCCCTGGGAGGGATCGTGGAGACTGCCATACTGGGACTTCCGGCTGGTTTGGGAGATCCCTTCTTCGATTCCATGGAGAGCCGTCTCGCGCATATCCTGTTTTCGGTTCCCGCGGTGAAAGGCGTATCCTTTGGCATTGGCGCGGACTTCGCGGATATGACGGGAGCGGAGGCGAACGATCCCTATACCGTAGAAGATGGACAGATCCGTACCGTGACCAATCACAACGGCGGAATTCTGGGCGGAATCACCAATGGTATGCCGCTTACCTTCGAGACGGTCATCAAGCCCACGCCGTCGATCTCGCGGCCCCAACAGTCCGTGGATCTGGAGACGAAACAGATCGAGACGCTTACGATCGTGGGGCGGCATGACCCATGTATTGTGCCCCGTGCGATTCCGGTGCTGGAGGCAGCAGCGGCGATCGCCATCTATGACGCCTGGAAAGGAGCGAAGATATAATGGCAGTGGATTTACAGGAATCCCGGAAGAAGATCAATGCCATTGATGCGCAGATCGCGCGGCTGTTTGAGGAGCGGATGCAGGTCTCGACGGATGTGGCGCGCTATAAGATGGAAACCGGAAAGCCGATCTTCGATCCGGATCGGGAACGACAGGTGATTGAGCGGATCAAGGAGCGGTTTCCGTATCGAGATGAGGAGTTTCGCGGTGCTCTCGCGGTGCTCTTCCAGACCATCATGGATCTGGGCAAGGAACACCAGAAACGGGAGATGGCCAGAATCAGCGAGCCCAAGGTCGCCTATTTCGGGTTGCCCGGCGCATTCACGCACGAGGCCATGGAGCAGTTCTTTGGCGCGCATGCGGATGCCAGCCATTTCCTGTCCACCCAGGAGATCTTCCAGGCGGTGGAAGAGGGGAAGGTGCGTTACGGTGTCGTTCCCATCGAAAACTCGACGACAGGAATCATACAGGATGTATATGATGGCCTGAGCCAGTACAATCTTTATATTGTCCGCGAAGGCGTGGTGCCGATCACGCAGAATCTTCTGGGGGTTCCAGGCGCCACATTGGAGGATGTTCGAGAGGTCTATTCCCACGCCCAGGGATTCGCACAGTCGGAACAGTTCTTCAGCAAGCATCCGGATTGGAACCTCATCCCGTATTTCAACACGGCCAAAGGCGCGGAACACGTTTCTAAGATGGGGGATAAGGCAAAGGCCTGTGTGGCCAGCCTGAAGGCGGCGGAGATCTATCATCTCGAGGTGCTGCAGAAGGGGATTCAGGATAACGATCGGAACATTACCCGGTTTATCGTGCTGTCGAAACTCATGGAGACGAGCGCGGAGGCGAATAAGATCAGCCTGTATCTGAAGGTGTCCCATCAACCGGGAACGCTGTATCATGCGTTGGAAGCCTTCTCCAGACATCATCTGAACCTGCTGAAGATCGAGTCCAGACCCATTCCCCAGCAGATCTGGGAGTATGGCTTCTTCATCGATCTGGAAGGCAATGTGGAGGAAGAGCGGGTGCAGGAAGCGCTGCGGGAGATCCGTCCGCTGTGCCTGGAATGGAAGCTTTTGGGAAACTATATCAGTCAGGCAGGAAAGTAGGAGAACATGAAAGAAGTGACGATATATACGGATGGCGCCTGCAGGGGGAATCCGGGGCCGGGGGGATACGGCGTGATTCTGCAGTATGCCCGCGAAGATGGCCAGGTCTTCCGTAAAGAAATGAAGGCCGGGTATCGGCTGACAACGAATAATCGGATGGAGATTTTAGCGGCAGTGGTGGGCCTGGAGGCACTCAAGGTACCCTGCCGCATCACGCTGTACTCGGATTCCCAGTATCTGGTCAATGCCATGACCAAGGGGTGGCTTGCGAAATGGCAGCGTCAGGGCTGGTATAAGGATGCGAAGAAAAAAGAGAAGGCGAAAAATGTGGATCTGTGGAAGCGTCTGCTGGCGGCAATGAAACCCCATGAAGTCACCTTTCGCTGGGTGAAGGGCCATGCAGAGAATCCCTATAACAATCGCTGTGATGAACTGGCCGTGGAGGCGGCACTGGATACGACCCATCTGATGGAGGATGTACAGGAGGAATAAGCCATGAATTTCGAAGAACCGAGCCGAAAGTTTGCGGGAAAATGGATTACCACACCGGAATTTGCCCAGGGTCCGGTACTGCCGGTATTTCATCGGCAGTTGGATCCTGTCCGTGTTCCGGAGGAGAAACGGCGTAACCGGCACATCCTGTTCCGGCGTTCTTTTGTACTGCCTTCCTTCCAGAAGGCCACGTTATGGCTGACGGCGGATGATGCTTACAAATTGTATATCAATGGGAACTATGTTTGTCAGGGGCCGCCTCCGGGCTACCCCTGGCATTATTATTATCAGAAGATCGACGTGACGCCCTATCTGAGAGAAGGCACGAATCTGATTGCGGTACACACCTATTATCAGGGATTGATCAATCGGGTCTGGGTCAGCGGGGATGGCCGGCATGGCCTCTTGTTGGATTTGTGCTGCGACGGCAAACTGATGCTGGCAACCGATTCTTCCTGGCGCTGGCATCTGCATGGCGGGTATGAGGACCTGGGAACCACAGGGTATGAGACGCAGTTTTTAGAGCGGTATGACAGCGGTTCGACGGAAGAGGGCTTTGCGAGCCCCGATTATGATGACTCCGATTGGGAGTCGGCCTGCGAACGGATGGATATGGGGGTATCCCTCTATGAACAGCAGAGTCAGGGTGTCGTGATAGAACAAATTCCACCGATGGCGTTGCGCCGAATATCAGAGCGGGTGTATCAGGTGGATTTTGGAAGCGTCTATGTGGGGACTATGGAGCTTGAGGCGCGCGGGCCTCGGGGGAGCCGTATCGTACTGCGGTACGGGCAGGAGCTTACGCCGGAGGGCCGCGTCCGGTTTGCGCTGCGGGCGAACTGTCGGTATGAGGAGGAGTGGATTCTTTCCGGGGGAAATGACACGTTGCGACATTTTGATTACCTGTCATTCCGGTATGCGGAGATCACATTGCCAGAAGGAGCGCATATCGAGGAGGATTCCCTCCGTCTGCTGGCTCGGCATTATCCGTTCCGGCAGCAAGCATCCTGCCAGACGGATCATCCCACCTTGCGCCGCGTTTGGGATCTCTGCGTTCACTCTCTTCGATACGGCCCGCAGGAGGCTCTGATGGACTGTATGGAGCGGGAGAAAGGGCAATATCTGGGAGATGGATGTTTCACATCTACCTCGTATGCGGTGTTGACCGGCGATACTGCCCTCATGGAAAAGCTCATCGATGATACACTGTACAGCAGCGTCATTACTACAGGATTGATGACCTGCGCCGCCTGCTCTTTCATGCAGGAAATCGCGGATTATTGCCTGATGCTGCCCATGTTGCTGCGGGTGCATTGGCATCTGCGCCACGATGAGGACTATATTCGCAGACGATATCCGGTCGTACTCAGAATGATGGAAACCTTCCGGGACAGCTATGGAAACGCGGAAGGGCTCCTGGAGAACCTGGATAAATGGTGCGTGGTGGAATGGCCGCCGGAGGCCAGAGACGGCTATGATTTCGAGTTGACGCAGGGAAAGATCGTCCCGGGACTGCACAATGTCATCAATGCCTATTATATCGGTGCGCTCATGAGCATGGAAAGATTAGCGGAGATACTCCGCCTGCCATCGACATTGCCGGATGCAGAGAGACTTAAGGCACAGTATATTCGCCGATTTTGGGATCGGGAGGCGGCCCTGTTTCGGGATCATCCGGATTCTCGTCATCATAGCTTGCCTTCCAACGCGCTGGCCCTGCTGTTTGACCTGTGCCCGAATGTCAGGACGCAGGAGAGGATCGTGTCCATGATCGAAGAAAAGAGACTGCGCGGCAGCATGTTTTTCATCAGTATGGCCATCCTGTCCGCGCTGGTGCGTATAGGCCGTAAAGAGCTGGCGCTCGAACTGATACAGGATGAAGCCGCCTGGCCCAGGATGCTGCGGGAGGGCGCGACAACAACCTGGGAAGGGTGGGGAAAGGATTCTAAATGGAATACTTCTCTTTTCCACCTGGCCTTCACCTATCCGATTCTTTTCCTGACGGATTGGGGTATGGAGAAACTTCTCTAGGCATATATTGGGATAGATGGCTGGGGAGAGATCGACATGAAACAGGATGGGTGGTATGGGAGAGTGTTTCGGGATCGGGAAATCTGGTTCTGTCTGGCACTCCTGTGCTGTATCGTATGGGAATCGGCCCTACTTATGGGAATGGCATTACGGCATGAGACTATCTGTAAAGGGGCATATGCACTGGCATTGGGAATCATTGCCGATACGGTAGAAGAGGAGATTCAGGCGATGCCTACGGACCTGGAGAAGTGTTCCTTTGGAGATAGTTTTTTATCGGATCGAAGCTATGGAGGAGAAAGAAAGCACTATGGTACGGATCTGATGGATCTTGAGGATATACCGGGAAGTCTTCCTATTTATTCCATGACACAGGGGATTGTGACGAATCTGGGGTGGAACGAATTGGGCGGTTGGCGTGTAGGCGTGACATCGCCGAGTGGAGTGTACTATTATTATGCGCATCTGTATGCCTATGCATCGGGACTGGCCGTAGGGGATCGTGTGGAACCGGGAGATTTTCTGGGATATATGGGAGACTCCGGTTATGGCGAAGAAGGAACCACAGGACGATTTCCCACGCATCTGCATCTGGGGATCCAGATCTATCCAGAGACAGGAGATGAAAGCTGGATCAACCCATATCCGTTCCTGCAAAAATGAAATTTATAAAATTTGTACGTGACAAAGCGGACATTTCCTCGTATAATGTTCTTAAAAAGAAAAAGAGGAGAGATGAAGATGAAACTGACAGAACTTTTTGCCACCGGGAAACCGGTCCTCTCTTTTGAGGTGTTTCCACCGAAGACGACAGATAAGATCGAGAGTGTGAAGAAGGCGACGGAAGAGATTGCTGCACTGCATCCTGCGTTTATGAGCGTGACATACGGAGCGGGCGGCGGTACCAGCGCCTATACGGTGGCTATCGCGAAGAATATCCAGGAGACACAGAAAGTGCCGACGCTGGCACATTTGACCTGTGTGTCGTCTACGAGAGAGCAGATCGATCATCAGCTGTCTCTTTTGGTGGAAAATGGTATTGAGAATATTATGGCACTGCGGGGAGACATTCCCGAGGGCGCGAGCGCGCCGGAGGAGTGGAGTTTTCAGCATGCCTCGGAGCTGATTACCTACATCAAGACAAAAGGAGATTTCTGCATTGGAGGCGCCTGTTATCCGGAAGGGCATCCGGAGTCTGCGAACCAGCGGGAGGACATTCAGAATCTGAAGAAAAAGGTAGAGGCCGGGTGTGATTTCCTGACGACGCAGATGTTTTTTGATAATAATATCCTCTATAACTTCTTATATAAGATCCGGGAGGCGGGCATCCAAGTGCCGGTGGCTGCGGGCATCATGCCTGTGACCAATGGACGCCAGATTGCCAGAATCTGCCGGATTTCCGGAAATGCGCTGCCACCCCGATTTAAACAGATCATTGACCGTTTTGCAGATCATCCGGCGGCGATGAAGCAGGCGGGCGTGGCGTTTGCAACAGAACAGATTATCGATCTTTTGGCCAATGGCGTGGAGCATATTCATGTGTATTCCATGAATAAGCCGGATGTGGCGGCCAAGATCATGGACAACCTTTCAAAGATTCTATGAATCGCATAGAGATCTATACGCCGACCATCGAAGCGCCCCATACGCGGCAGATTCTGCGGTATATGGGGTGCCGGGGAGAAACGGAGGAAAGGCTGCACAAAATGGCAAAAGAGGCGGCGGATGAGCTGCCTCTTTTGCCAAAGGCCTGTTTTTTGCGGCTTCCACTGACCACCAGGGAGCCGGATGTGTTAGATTTTGGTTGTCTTATGGTAAAGAGCCGGGACCTGTACCGAAATCTGGCGGGATGTCGGGAAGCGTACTTCATGGCGGTGACGATCGGTATGGATTCGGAGCGGTACATCACTCGCTGGAGTCATATATCGCAGGTTCGCGCGTTAGCGCTGGATGCCGCAGGATCTGTAGCGGTAGAAAGTGCTGCTGCCAGTACCAACGCATATCTGAAAACGTTGGCGGCTGGAGAGGGCAAGTTCCTGCGACCGCGTTTCAGCCCGGGATATGGAGATTTTCCGCTGGAGTGTCAGGGCGAAATGATACGGATTCTGGATGCGGCGAGAAAGATTGGCGTCAGTCTGACAGCGCAGAAGATGCTTCTGCCGGTCAAGTCTGTGACAGCGGTTATAGGGATCTCGACTTCTGCCGTGCGCTGTCAGGAACCACAGGAAAAATGTGAGACCTGTGAGAAGATGGATTGCCCCTACCGAGCTTAGGGGCGGGAAGGATGAATATGACGATACAGGAAAAGATACAGGCGGGCCTCGTGTTTTTTGACGGCGGTACAGGTACGATGCTGCAGGAGGCGGGGCTGGCGCCGGGAGAATTGCCGGAACGCTGGAATCTCACGCACCCTGAGGTGATACAGAATCTTCACCGTGCGTATCTGGCTGCCGGATGCAATATCATCAAGACCAATACCTTTGGTGCGAATCGGCTGAAATTGGGAGACGAGCTGGCACAGATTGTGCTGGCAGGGATTCAGCATGCGAAGGCGGCGATCACAAAGACAGGTCAGTATGTGGCGCTGGATATCGGTCCATTGGGAAAGATGTTGAAGCCCCTGGGAGATCTGGACTTTGAGGATGCGGTGCGTGTCTTTGCGGAGGTGGTGCGTCTGGGCGTGCAGGGCGGAGTGGACCTGATCCTGATTGAGACTATGAATGACGCCTATGAGACGAAGGCCGCGGTGCTGGCCGCCAAGGAGAACAGCCACCTGCCTGTTTTTGTGACCAATGTGTACGATGAGCGGGGGAAACTGATGACAGGTGCAGATCCGGTGTCGATGATCGCCCTCCTGGAAGGTCTGCGGGTGGATGCGCTGGGGATCAACTGTTCTCTGGGTCCGGCGCAGATGAAAAAGCTGGTTCCGGTTTTTGCGCGGTATGCTTCCTTGCCGATCATCGTGAATCCGAATGCGGGTCTGCCCCATAGCGAGGATGGGCGGACGATATACGATGTGGGACCAGAGGACTTTGCAGCGGAGATGACGGAGATCGTACGCCTGGGCGCTCGGATCGTCGGAGGATGCTGCGGAACGACGCCGGAATACATGAGACGCATGATCGAGCAGGTGCGTGCTATCGCACCATTGCCGTTATCCACCAAACCCCACACACTGGTGTCTTCCTATACCCATGCGGTGGAAATGGGACCGTCTCCGATCCTCATCGGAGAGCGTCTCAACCCGACGGGAAAGAAACGGCTGAAAGAAGCGCTCAAACGGGAAGATATGGGATATATCCTGAATGAAGGCCTGAAACAGGCGGATCAGGGGGCGCATGTGCTGGATGTCAACGTGGGGCTGCCGGGCATCGATGAGGCCGGGATGATGTGTCGCGTGGTGGAAGAATTGCAGGCGGTGACGGATCTGCCCTTACAGATCGACAGTTCTTCGCCGGAGGTGTTGGAACGGGCCATGCGCCGGTACAATGGCAAACCACTGGTCAATTCTGTCAATGGAAAGGAAGAAAGCCTGGAACAGGTATTACCGCTTGTGGCAAAATACGGCGGCGTTCTGATCGCGCTGACATTGGATGAAGCGGGCATACCGGAGGATGCGGATGGACGGATTCGCATCGCGAAGAAGATCATAGAACGCGCCGCCTCCTATGGGATTGCCCGCAAGGACATTGTGGTGGATCCGCTGGCTATGACCATTTCTTCAGATACTACATCCGCCCTCACGACACTTGCCTGTATCCGGCGGCTCATGCAGGAGCTGCAGGTGCATACCTCTCTGGGCGTCTCCAACATCTCCTTCGGGCTGCCCAAGAGGGAGATGATCACTTCCACGTTTTTCGCCATGGCGCTGGCCAACGGACTATCCGCCGCCATCATGAATCCGGCATCGGCGGAGATGATGAAGGTGTACCATTGTGCCAAAGCTCTGCAGAATCAGGATCCGAACTGCCAGGCATACATTGCGTATGCGGACACGGTGACGACGGAGGTAAAAAGTACCGCAGCCACGCCCAAAGCGGGAGAGCCGCAGGCGGAGGGGTTGGCTGGCGCCATCGTCCGAGGACTGAAGGAGGAGGCTGCTCGCTATACGAAGGAGCTTCTTCAGACAACAGCCCCTATGGATGTGGTGAACGGAGAGATCATTCCTGCGCTGGATATCGTGGGACAGGGATTTGAGAAGAAGACGGTATATCTGCCGCAGCTTCTGATGAGTGCGGAGGCAGCCACAGCGTCCTTCGAAGTGATTAAGCAGAAGATGGGCAGTTCCTCCCAGGAGAAGAAGGGGACCATCGTCATCGCGACAGTGAAAGGCGATATTCACGATATTGGTAAGAATATCGTGAAAGTGCTTTTGGAGAATTATGGATATGAAGTGATCGACCTGGGACGGGATGTGGCTCCACAGACCATTCTCGATGCCGTCGAGAAGTATCAGGTACGTCTGGCAGGGTTATCGGCCCTGATGACAACCACGGTACCAGCTATGGAAGAGACCATTCAATTGATTCATGAGAAGGCGCCCTATTGCCAGGTGGTTGTGGGCGGCGCCGTATTGACAGCGGACTATGCGAAGCAGATTGGTGCGGATTTCTATGGAAGGGATGCCATGGAGACTGTGCGTGTGGCGGAGAAGGTGTTTCAGAAGGAGTAGGTGAGGAGGAGTAGAAGATGAAGTGCCCATATTGCGGTTCGGAGAACCTGAAAGTCGTGGATTCTCGTTCGGCGGATGATGGATCGATTCGTCGCAGAAGGCAGTGCGAAGAATGCAAGAAGCGGTTCACGACCTATGAGAAGATCGAAACGCTGCCCCTGATGGTCATCAAGAAGGACAATAGTCGGGAGTTTTTCGATCGTGACAAGCTGATCAATCGAATCATGCGTGCTACGTATAAGCGTCCGGTTTCTCCGGAACAGATCGAAGCGATTGCGGATGATATCGAAAATACGGCGCTGAATAGCTTCGATCGGGAAATCAGCAGCCGTGACATCGGAGAGCGGGTCATGGAAAAGCTAAAGGATCTGGATGAGGTGGCGTATGTACGGTTTGCCTCCGTCTATCGGGAATTTAAAGATGTGAATTCCTTTATGCAGGAACTGAGAAAGCTCATGGACAAGCAGTAAGGAGAGATAGCATGCAGTGGGGAGAAAATCAGCTTCAGATTATCCGGCACAGGGAAGGTAATCTGATTGTTTCGGCAGCGGCGGGAGCCGGCAAGACCAGCGTGCTTGTGGAACGCATCGTACAGATGATTCTGGATTCGGAGCATGCATACAGGCTGGATCAGATGCTGATTGTCACCTTCACGAAGGCGGCGGCGGGGCAGATGAAGGAACGGATTTTCCGGCGCATTCAAGAATTGCTGAATACGGAAGACGGAGTAGGGGCCGAACAGAGAGCCTATCTACAGGAACAGCTGGCGCTCTTGCCGGGATGCGCCATCATGACGATCGATGCGTTTTGTCTGCAGGTGTTGAGAAAATATATCGCGCAGTTGCCGCAGCTGGATCCGGGATTTCGAACGGGAGAATCCAATGAGATGGAACTTCTTGCCGGGGATGTACTGGAAGAAGTGCTGGAAGATTTCTACGAACGTGAGGACGAAGGGCGCGAACGGGACGAGTTTGATGCCATGGTGGAACAGTTTGCGGGACGGAGCGAGGATAAGGATCTGGAGCCCGTATTGCGCCAGATCTATACGTTCATGCAGAGCATGCCCGAGCCGTGGGAATGGCTGGATAAGAGCGTAGAAAACTACAAGGGGCAGCCATTATATCCGGCGCTTCGCGGGGTCAGAAATGTGCTGCAGGTCTTTCATCAGGCTTTTCTGCAGGAAAAGATGAGCCGAAGCATTGTGGAATTCAGCGATATGGAACACTTTGCGAAGCAGATTCTATGGAAAGACGGGGCCCCGACGCAGGCGGCGCAGGAGTTGAGCGAACAATACGATGCCATCTTCATCGATGAATATCAGGATAGCAATATGCTCCAGGAGGTGATTCTGAATAGTATCGCCAGACGGGACGAAGAAGGAAACGCACAGAATATTTTCATGGTAGGAGATGTGAAACAGAGCATCTATAGTTTTCGGTTTGCTCAGCCGGAGCTTTTTCTGCAAAAACTCGAGGACTATCATCTGGACCGGAATCCGCGCAAGATTTTCCTGCAGAAGAACTATCGGAGCCGCGCAGAGATACTGACGGGTGTCAATGAGATTTTCGAGTATCTGATGCGGAAAGAATGCGGCGGTGTGGAATATTCCGGGGAACAAGCGCTCGTTCCCGGAGGCGCCACACCCGAACCGGATCCAGGAATGGAGGATTTTTATCCGAAGATTTATAGCTTGTCAGTGGGCGCCAATCCTAACCAGCAGAGCAAACATGAGTTGGAGGCTCTGTGGGTGGCAGAGCAGATCGAAACCATGCTGCGGGAGGGAAAACGATACGGAGTTCGAGACGAGAAGCAGGGCGGGTATCGTCCGCTGAGACCGGGCGATATTGTGATCCTGCTGCGTTCCGCGAAGGAGATGGGGAGCTTTTATCAGAAGGCGCTGGAAGACCGGCACATTCCTGCTTCCTCCAAGCAGAGCGATCGTTTCTTCGATACGCCGGAGATCTGTCTGGCTCTGAATCTACTGCGTGTGATTGATAATGCGCAGCAGGACATTCCCCTGGAAGGGGTTCTGCATTCCCCATTGTTTGGATTCACATCGGAGGAATTGGCGCAGATTCGAGTGGAGTCGGATCGAAGTCTGCCGTTTCATGAGATTCTTGCCAGATATGCGCAGGAAGGAGAGGATCTATTTCTGGCCAGCCGCCTGCAGGAGTTTTACGGGAAGCTGGAGCAATGGAGGCAGTGGAGTGAATGTCTGACGGTGCGTGAACTCCTGAGCCGGTTGTACCGGACGACGGGGCTGTATGAATACGTGGGTTCTATGCAGGATGGGGAACGGCGTCGGATCAACCTGGACCTTCTCCTGAGCCGCAGTGAGGAGTTTGAGCAGGGAATCTACAGCGGTGTTTTTCAGTTTCTGCGTTTCATTGACAGAATGAAGGCGAGGGAACAGGATTATGAAGAGGCATCTCGCGGGTATGGCGGCAATGTAGTACAGATCATGACGATCCATGGGAGCAAGGGACTGGAGTTTCCGGTGGTGTTTCTCTGCGATACGGGAAGAGAATTTCAGCTGAAGGATCAGCGGCAGCATGTCCTGCTGCATCTGGAAGAGGGAATCGGAAGTTACTGGCTGGATCCAGAAAAGATGCTGTACTTCAACACGGAGATTCGTCAAAACATCCTGGAGAGAAAAAAGCAGGAGAACTACGCGGAAGAGATGCGGGTTCTCTATGTTGCGATGACGCGGGCGAAGGATCGTCTGATCGTCACAGGGACGGGAAAGGAAAGCTGGGAGGAGGGTGCCGGGGAAGATACCCGACTGACGGTTGAAGAAATTCTGAAGGCCCGAAGTGTGATGGGATGGCTGTATCCGATCCTGACCCGCAGAAAGGGGCATCACTGGCATCTGGAGACGGCTGTGATTGGAGAAGGCGTGGCAGAGTCCGAGGAGGCGGCGCCGGAAGAAGTTTCGGAGAAGCCCCCGCTGTATACCGAAGAAGAGCTGAATCGCAAGTTGCTCTGGCGCTATCCGCATGCGTGGAGAAACGAGCTGCCCGTCCTGCTCAGCGTATCCCAGCTGAAAAAAGAGGCGGTCACAGAGGAAGCGGAACAGGAGTTTTCCTGGGACGAACTCCTGAAGCCGGCAGAAGAAGAGAGGGAGGATACGCCGGTGCGGGGCGCACGGGGCGGTACCGCGTTTCATGAGGTTGTGGCGCGAGCCGATCTATCAGAGTTGGCGACGGATGCGGGAAGGAAAGAGGTCTTGCATCGTTTAGCGGTTCAGGGCATTCTCACGGAGGCGGAGGAAAAAGCATTTCCCATATCGTGGCTGCAGCAATTTGGCGCGTCCGCGCTTTGCAGGCGGATGAGATCCTCATCTTCACTATTGCGAGAAGAATCTTTTCTCTGTGGCTTTACACCCCAGGAGCTGCATAGCCTGGTACCGCATTTCCAGGTACCCGAAGAAGCGGATGAAGACGAGCTGATCATCGTGCAGGGCGTCATAGATGCAGCGTTTCTGGAAGATGGACAGTGGATCTTGGTCGATTATAAGACGGATCGTTATTTTTCGGCGGAGACCCTCGCCATGTATCAAACGCAGCTTGCGATTTACGGACAGGCCCTGGGGAGAATCACCAGAAGACCTGTCAAAGAAAAGATCCTGTATCAGGTGCGTTCCGGAAAGGAATATAAGATGTAAAAAATGGGAATCCTAGGCTTATCTATGAAAGGAAAGGAAGGTAAGCATGGATTCAAAGCAGATCAAAAGCGGGATACTGGGAATCGTCTCCGGCATCGTCAATGGTCTTCTGGGATCTGGCGGAGGGACGATTCTGGTTCCTTTTATGCAAAAAAGTCTGCATGTGGAGCAGCATAAATCGCATGCTACGACGGTGGCGGTCGTAGCGCCCTTGTGCATAGTCAGTGCCTTTTTCTATATTGGACATCAGGCTGTGGATTGGTGGGTGCTTTTGGCGGTTTCCGCAGGAGGTATTGCCGGAGGCATCGCAGGAGCCAAGCTGCTGCAGAGGATATCCGGACGCTGGTTGCACTGGATTTTCGGGGGACTGATGCTGGCCAGTGCGGTGAGGATGCTGCTATGAACTGGCTGTTATATATATTGGCAGGAGCGGCATCTGGAGTCCTGAGCGGCATGGGGATCGGCGGCGGTGTCCTGCTGATTCCTGCATTGGTGTTACTGGGCGGCATAGCGCAGCACAGCGCGCAGGGGATCAATCTGTTGTATTTTTTGCCGACAGCGATAGGCGCCTTATGGATCCATCGTAAAGAGGGGCAACTGGAAAAGAAGGTATTGCCGATGCTGATCGTGGGCGGAGTCCTGGGCGCGGCAGCGGGCGGTTGGATTGCCAATCTGCTGGAGGGTGACATTCTGCGGAAAATTTTTGGCGTTTTTGTGGCAATCATGGGAATCCTGGAGATACGAAAGGGAATGGCGAAAAAAACATGAATCAGTTGAATGCACAGCAATTAGAGGCGGTACATCATCTGGAGGGACCGATGCTGGTACTGGCGGGGCCGGGATCTGGCAAGACAACGATGATCACACATCGTATCCTTCATATGATTCAGGAACGGGGCATCGAAGAACGAAAAATATGGGTTGTTACCTATACCCGAGCGGCAGCGCAGGAAATGCGCAGCCGCTTTTTGCATTTACGGGGGACGGATCAGACGGAAACAGCCTTCGGAAAATTTCACAGTCTTTTCTGGAAGATGCTGCGAGACCAGGGAGAATTGCGGGATCGCTCGATTCTGGAAGAGGGAGAGCAGCTGGCGGCTGCCAAACAAATCCTAGCTCATCAGGGAGATTCGAATGAAACCACGGAGTTAGCACAATGGCTGCTTTCTCGATATGAGTTTTTCCGAAATACGGGGCAGGAACGAGGAGAAAGGGTGGAGGCACAAGAAATCGTATGGAGAAGAGCCTACGAGGAATATAAAAGGGAAAGAAGAAAGATGGATTTTGACGATATACTGGCAGCCATGAAAAAGGCTCTCGAGCAGCCGAATATACGAAGAAGCTTTCAGGCGCAGTATCAGTATTTCTTGGTGGATGAATTTCAGGATGTGAATCCAGTGCAATATGAGGCGCTGAAGTTGCTCGTGGGCGAGGGCGGAAATCTATTTGTGGTGGGAGACGATGACCAGGCAATCTATGGATTTCGGGGAGCAGCACCAGGCATCATGCTGCGTTTTCCGGAGGATTTTCCGGGGTGTCGCGTATTGAGTCTGCGATGGAATTATCGCAGCACCTCTCGCATCGTAGAAAAATCTACGGAACTGATTGTACATAATCGCAAACGATATCCGAAGGCAATCGAGGCGAGACAAAAGAAGCGGGGCCCCAGGGTACGGATGCGGATTTTTGAAGAAGAAAAAGAAGAGTATCGAGCCATCGCACGCGAGGCACACCGAAGTCCCGGACTTTGTGTACTCTTTCGCACACATTCGCAGATGAGACCCTTGCTGCAAAGCCTGGAAGACTATGGAATTCCCTATCACACCAGAGAACATGTATATAACCCGTATGCACATTGGATCGGCGATGACATCTTAGAATACAGAAGGGCGGCCTTGGGGGATCAAACCGCTTTTTTAGGCGTATTGCGTCGATATGGGGAGAGCATTCCGCTGGCCTGCATAAGCTGGCTCCGGGAAGGAGAGAATGCTAAGAAAATCCTGGATTATCCTATGGGGATAGAGCTTCGCACGGCACTGACGGGCCTTTTCTATGAGTTGGATCATGTACGCCGAGAATCGCCAGCCGCCTCCTTGCATCGAATCGCCAGCCGACTCCATTATTTTCAGTATCTTCAAAGGGTAGGAGAGCGGAGGGGAATCGATCCAGCCCGACTCAAACAACGATATGATTTCTTCCAGCGTATGGTCTCAGAGTACAAGACATGGGAAGAATGGGAGGAAAATCGACGGCAAAAGATACAGGAAACGATGACAGCCAAATCATCGGATGTTCTCCTTCTGACAATGCATGCCGCAAAAGGCTTGGAATTCGACACAGTGTGGATTCCAGGTCTGGAAGAGGGAATGCTGCCCCATGAAAGGGCGGAAGATCTGGAAGAAGAACGGCGTTTGTTGTACGTTGGCTGTACACGGGCAAAGACGCGCCTTATCTTATCGAGAAACCTGCGAAGAGGCGGAAATCAGCAGTCAAAGTCTTTGTTCTGGACAGAAATAGATGAAAAAAGATCGGATAATTTGTAGTATTATAACAAAAGAGTGAATGAGAGGAGAAGATGTATGGATGGCGAAGGGCTGAAAGAGGATATTCATGCATTATATGACATGAAACTGCATAACAGCATCATGGAACAATGCATCCATATCCCAGATTTCATTATACAGGTTATCATCGCGTGCTTCGGAGCGTTCTTGGGTGCGATCTTGTGTGGATGGGCAGGAGGAAGAGCAGACCCCAAAATAGAGAAATGCTGTTCCAGCAGGAAGCATCCGCTGAATACTAAAAGACACGTGATTATACAACTCTTTATGTCAGATCGAAAGGAAGCGTTTAATTTCTGGAGCAGCATTGCTTTTTATACGCAGTTTAGAAATAGATCCGCTGCTAGTCATGCATTTGCGTATAATTTGGAGGGCGTCTCCATCCCTGCAGCGTTTGCAATGGAAATATCTTACAGGTTTATACGCGCTTCGAAGATCCATGAGTCGCCAGTCCCGCATCTGCGTATAAATAAGTTTCTTATGAAACTATTTATACGCAATCCTACGAGAAGGCTCTGTGGAATTTTGATTTTGCGTATAATTCTGAGTGCATCTCCGTCCCCGCGAAGCTTAAAATGGAAGAATCTTACAGATTTATACGCAATCCTGC
>DBQQ01000017.1 GCA_002305315.1 Clostridiales bacterium UBA1390 | reverse complement strand
GGGCGTCCATCTCCGAAAAGCATCAGTCATCGAGATGGGATAGGGGCAATGGATGAGGTGGGAGGAATGAAGGTGTATCGAATACTATTGGTGGAGGACGACTCGCAGATCGTGGCAGGTCTGTCAGAATATTTACAGACAGAGGGCTTTATAGTAGACCGGGCAGCCGGGCAGAGACAGGCCCTGCGAAAAATGGAGGAGGGCACATTTGACCTGGTGCTGGTGGATATCTCACTGGCGGATGGCAATGGATACGCGGTATGTGCGGCGGCGAAAGAAAAAGGGGACATGGCGGTGATCTTCCTAACGGCCTCGGGAGATGAATACAGTACGGTCGCCGGGCTGGATATGGGAGCGGACGACTATATCATCAAGCCCTTTCGTCCTAGGGAATTAGTATCCCGGATTCGGAGTGTCCTGAGAAGAACGCAGGGCGGGCAGCAGGCGCTGGAGTACCGGGGACTGCGGGTGGATCCGACAAGAGGAAAAGTAAATGGGCCGCAGGGCGAGATCATCCTATCCGCTCTGGAATATCGGTTGCTGCTGGTGTTTTTTCAGCATAAGGGTGAGGTGCTTTCCCGGGGACGTCTATTAGAGGAGATCTGGGACGCAGCGGGAGAATTTGTCAATGACAATACGCTGACGGTGTATATCAAACGACTGAGAGAAAAGATTGAAAAAGATCCGCAGAATCCGGAATATATTCGGACGGTGCGGGGACTGGGCTATAAGCTGGGAGAATAATACGATGAATTTTTTCAGAAATCCAGAGATTAAGAGGGATCTTTTGATTTATGGTGTTTTATGGATTTTGGGGAGTCTCCTGGGATTCTGGGTGGATTCCATGCTGGGACTGGGAATTTTACTTTGCGGCGCTGTGTCAGGCGCCTACCATTTTGGCGCCACGTATCAGCGCTATCAGCGCCTGCGGGACTTGTCCCAGGAAATCGACCGCGTGCTGCATGGAGAGACGAAGTATTCTTTTGGACAATATACAGAGGGCGAGCTTGCCATTCTGGAAAACGAGCTGGAGAAGATGCTGGAAAGGCTGCAGGAGCAGACCGAAGCGCTGCAGAAGGATAAGATTTTCCTGAGTGACTTGATTGCGGATATTTCTCATCAGATTCGCACACCCCTGACCTCTCTGCGTCTTTTTGGAGCCTTGATGCGGAAGGAAGACCTGCCCATAGAACGGCGCAGGGAGCTGACGCAGGACATGATGCGGCTCTTAGACCGGATGGATTGGCTCATCGAATCTCTGCTGAAGGTCTCGAAACTGGATTCGGATACGGCGGTATTTCAGAAAGACAAGGTCATGGTGGAAGATCTGTTGTTTAAGGCGTCAGAACTGGTGGCGATTCCCATGGAACTTAGACAGCAGCATCTTACGGTGGAGATGAACGGACAGGAGAGCTTTATAGGGGATCTCTCCTGGTCGGTCGAGGCCATTGGAAATATTTTGAAAAACTGCATGGAGCATATGAAAAATGGTGGAGAGATCCGGATTCGCGTGCAGGAGAATCCGGTGTATACCGAAATACGAATTCAAGATCAGGGACCGGGACTGGATCCAGAGGACCTGGCACATCTGTTTGAGCGCTTCTATCGAGGAAAGCAAGCCAGTTCTCAGAGCATAGGGATTGGGCTTGCGCTTTGCCGCATGATCATCAAAAAACAGAACGGTACGATCAAGGCGGAAAACGCGCCAGAGGGCGGCGCGCTGTTTACGGTACGATTCTATAAGGGTACGATTTGATTTTTTTTGAAAATGACGTTTTTGTCATTTGAAAGTCACGGGAGTGTCACCTGAACTTGCTATACTATATACAACGGCAGAGGAAATGCCGGTATGGAAGTGAAGGGAGAGAAGGATATGGAAATCTTACGAGTCGAAAACTTGATTAAGACATATGGCAAAGGCGAAAACCAGGTGCAAGCGTTGGCGGGAGTCAGCTTTTCCGTGGAAAAGGGGGAATTTGTGGCGATCATCGGACCATCCGGTTCGGGTAAATCGACGCTCCTGCACATCCTGGGCGGTGTGGATCAGCCCACATCTGGCAAGGTCTGGATGAACGGCCAGGATGTATACGCGCAGAATGAGGAACAGCTCGCCATCTTTCGCAGACGGCAGGTGGGACTTATCTATCAGTTTTATAACCTGATTCCCGTGTTGGATGTGACAGAAAACATGACGCTGCCAGTTCTGATGGATGGGCGCAAGGTCAATGAGAAGCGCCTGGCGGAACTGCTGCAGATACTGGGACTCAAGGGAAGGGAGAAACACCTGCCCAATCAGCTGTCCGGCGGTCAGCAGCAGCGTGTTTCCATCGGCCGGGCGCTGATGAACGCGCCTGCCGTGGTACTGGCGGATGAGCCCACGGGCAACCTGGACTCCAAGAACAGCCAGGAGATTGTAGAACTCCTCAAGATGTCCAACCAGAAGTATCAGCAGACGCTTATCATGATCACGCATGATGAGAACATCGCGCTGCAGGCGGATCGCATCCTGGCCATCGAGGATGGCCGAATCATTCGGGATGAGGTGATTCGTCGATGAATATTCTTCATAAAGTCACAGCGAAATCGCTGCAAAAGAATCGAACGAGAACCATCGTGACGATCATCGGCATCATTCTATCAGCAGCCATGATCACGGCAGTAGCGTCCCTGGTTGTGAGTTTTCAGTCCTATCTGTTCCGTACCGGGCAGTGGGAGATGGGGAATTGGTATACGGGGTTAATCGGAGCCTCCGCGGAGGATCTGGAGACCGTGCGTCAGGACAGCCGAGTCGATACTGTGTATGAGGCGCAGATCTTGGGATATGCCGAGAGCGCATCCTCGAATCCGGATAAGCCCTATCTTTACGTGTTAGGTGTGCAAGAGGATTTCATGCAGAACATGGCAGTGCATCTCGTATCGGGACGCCTCCCGGAAAATTCCTCGGAGATCCTTCTGCCCCTACATCTGACCACGAATGGAGAGGTTACCTATCAGGTGGGCGATACCTGGACGCTGGAACTGGGACGGCGTGACAGTGAGGGGTACGCACTGAGCCAGTATAATCCCTATACGCAGGAGGAAGAGAGTTTTGTAGGCGAGTACAGCCGAACCTATACCATCGTCGGAACCTATGAGCGGCCGGAGTTTGAAGACTATTCGGCGCCGGGGTATACGGCGCTGACATTCTGGGATGAATCGGCGCCGGTGACTTCGTATGAAGCCTATCTGACGACGCAGGATCCGAGCGATGCCTATTTGTATCCGAACGAAAATATGCTGTGTGCTGCTGTTTACAACGACACGCTGCTGATGTTCAGCGGCGCTTCCAGCCACAGTTCCTACTATACGGTACTGTATGGACTGGCCGCCGTCATTATCTTTCTGATTCTATTCGGATCGATTTCCCTGATCTACAATGCCTTTTCTATCTCTGTCAGCGACAGAACGCGGCAGTTTGGCCTGCTTTCCTCGATCGGAGCTACTAAGCGCCAGCTGCGCAGCAGCGTCCTGTATGAGGCGCTTCTGGTAGGAGGTATCGGCGTCCCCATCGGGATTCTGTGCGGGCTGTTGGGCATTGGCATCACACTATTCTTCATCGGAGACTATTTCTCCGGCATCTTCTTCGGCTCGGACGCCAATCCGGAGATCTCCTTATACCTGGTAGTATCCTGGCAGTCCATCCTGATCTCCTTCGTGATCGGCATGGTGACAGTGCTCATCTCGGCCTGGATCCCGGCTAAGCGCGCGACACGTGTCTCGGCGGTGGAGGCCGTGCGCAGCAGCCAGGATATCAAGATCAGCCGCAAGGAAGTGAAGGTCAGCCGCCTGAACTATGTGTTCTTCAAGTTGGAAGGCCTGTTAGCAAAGAAATATTTCAAGCGGGATCGGAAGAAGTATCGGGCGACAGTGGTCTCCCTGTTCATGAGCGTGGTCTTATTCATCTCGTCCAGCGCCTATATCCTGTATCTGACGGGTACTGCGGGCGCGGTGATGGATGTGACGGACTATGACCTGAGATATTATGTGTCCCAGAATACGGAAGCAGAGAAAGAAAACGTCTTCGCCCTGCTTTCCGGCGTGGAGGGCGTGCAGAACGCCGCCATGATGAGCAGCTGCTATGGAGGCACCATGCAGATAGATCCCTCCTATGTCTCTGCGGACTATCAGGAGATGGTGGGAGTCGATGATGAGGGTCAGGTGTATCTGCCCACGGCCTATATTCTGTTTGTCAACGATGAGAATTTCAACCAGTACCTGGAGAGTGTGGGGGAGGATCCGGCATATTACGCGGATCCGGAGCATCCTCGGGGGATCCTGTACGACCGGGCTTCCGTTTTCTACGACGAAAGAATCCGGGATATTCACATTCTGTCCGGATATCCCCAGGAGATGACGCTGGATTATACGCGGATTCTGGATTACGAATCGGGCTATGAGGAGGATCCGGGGCAGATCGCGGTGGAGATCGGCTCTTACCAGGAGACGCTGCCCTTCGGTGCGCAGGACTATGGCAACGCCTGCCTGCTGCTCTATCCGCAGAGCATGTTCGACGCGCTGTTTGCTGGACATCCGTACCTGGTGGACAGTGGGTACACCACCCTGTATTTCCAGGCAGAGAATCATGAGAAGGTGTATGAGGAGATGCGCAATCTCCTGCTGCAGAACCAGCTGGAATCCTATCAGCTCAGCGATGAGAGAGCTTCCCAGGAGATGGAACACAACACGATCCTGGTCATCAACGTGCTGTCATATGGCTTCGTCATCCTGATCGCCCTGATCGCGGTCGCGAACGTGTTCAACACCATTTCCACGAACGTGGCGCTTCGCCGCAAGGACTTCGCCATGCTTCGTTCCGTGGGAATGACGCAGAAGGGCTTCCACAGAATGATGTGTTACGAATGCCTGATGTATGGCACGAAGGCCCTGGGTTGGGGGCTGCCGGCATCGATCCTGATCAGCCTCTGGCTGTATCTGATCGTCAACAGCGGATGGGAGACCGGCTTCCTGTTCCCCTGGCACGCCGTCATCATCGCCGTCGTGGGCGTCTTCCTGGTCGTCTTTGCCACCATGATGTACGCCATCCGCAAGATCAAGAAGGAGAATCTGGTAGATGCCCTGAAGACAGACATTCAGTAATTTCAAAAGCCTCGCAGAAACGAGAATCCGTTTCCGGCGGGGCTTTTTCACAGTGTGATTTTGGAGGACAGGAAGACAATCTGCATAAAAAACATAGAAGGAATTTAGTGATTATGCAGAAACTGGGGTAAGGCGGGGAAAATGGATTGAGGTTTCAGGAAGCACGTGATATCATTTTGCTGGAAAGGAGTGACGACAACATGAAAAGAGTATATGCCTGCCTCATGCTGCTACTGATGCTCAGCAGTATGATGGGATGTTCCTCCACGACGAATCCGGCGAATGAAAACTATCTTCTGGATGAGAAATTTGATACGGAAGCATACCTGCCGGGATATGATATGCAACCCGCATTTCAGAGCGCGGATGGTCAGTTTTGTTCCGAGGGATCGGTGTATTACACGGTTTTAAACTCCTGGATTTTCTATTATGATCGGGAATCAGATACATCCGGTATTTTGTGTGGAAAACCGGAGTGTGCTCATAAGGACGCCAGCTGTACTGCTTATGCGGGAAACATGATGGGCTGTATTCAGGTATATGATGGCAAGCTGTATTGGTTATCCGGTTCGACTCCGTATCGCATGGATCTGGATGGAACGAATCGCGAAGTATTTCAGAAAGTAGAGGCGATGAATGGCTTATCTCCTCAGTTTTATATCCATAGAGGATATTTGTACACCTGCCTTGTGGGATTTCAGGTAACCAGTGCGGAGGCGCAGGGAACCATGGAAATCAAAAGATATCCTTTAGGAGAAGAAGCAGAACCGGTCATCGTATTCCATAAGGAGTATCCATATAACAATATATGGTATAAATGCAGATTCAGTGGTAATTCGATGTATTTCATGATTGACGACGCACAGGATCTGGATGTGGAGAGTATGATGCAGCATCGGGAGCTTTACGAATACCATCTGCAGACAGGGGAACTGGAACAATTGTGGTCTCTAGAGGAAAATTGGACAGTATATGGTATGGAGGTAACAGAAGAGGGAGTCTATGTTCTGAATCTGCGTACCGACTATAATGTGACGGATCGAAGTCATATCTACCTGTCCTATTTTGATTTTCGTTAGCGAGAGATGATCCGGTATGAGGAAATAGCGCTGGATGAAGGATATATGGGCGCCAATCTGGTGGATGGCTATATTCTTGCATTTTGCTATGATGAGGATAAAACCGAGTATCAGGTGTATGACCTGAACTATCAGAACGTGGCAGAGGGTGTGGTCGATGGTGGCGCTAACGCCATGGGAATCGACGAATATGGGATATATACCCAGAACATACATCAGAAATTCAGCATTGCAGAGATTTCCCGTTCCGATATGCATCAATCACGTAACATCATGGAGAATGAAGCAATGTGATCATAAAAAGGCTGTGGAACCGGAGAGTTGACTCCGAGATGCCGCAGCTTTTCTCATTCATCTTAGAGCGATGTAACAAAATCAGGCTTCGACTAATGAGAAAACCCCGTGATTTCTCATTAGTCCCAGGCGCGATGTAACAAATTCGGGCTTTGACTAATGAGAAAACCCCATGATTTCTCATTAGTCCCAGGCGCGATGTAACAAATTCGGGCTTCGACTAATGAGAAAACCCCATGATTTCTCATTAGTCCCAGGCGCGATGTAACAAAATCAGGCTCCGACTAATGAGAAAACCCCATGATTTCTCATTAGTCCCAGGCGCGATGTAACAAAATCCCGGAGCGAGTAATGAGAAGTCCGGCAGCAGCTTTCCAAATAAAAAGAATCCAGAGTGCGTAACTCTGGATTCTCATTAAATACTCTTCTTACTTGTTCATAGCAGCCTTCAGGGCATCACCCAGTGTGCTGTAACCTTCCTGATCAGGCTCAGACTTGAACTGCTGCGAAGCGCGCTTGCGAGCACCCAATGCTCCACGCTTATTGCTCTCTCTAGGAGCCTTCTCGGAACGCTCCTTACGATTCTTGTTGCCTTCCGGATCAGGCATCAGGGCACGAATGGACAGAGAAATCTTGTTCTTCTCTGCATCTACCTTGATTACCTTAACCTGTACTTCCTGGCCTACGGTCAGAAAATCATTGATGTCCTTCACATACGTGTTGGAAACCTCAGAGATGTGAATCAGTCCCTGGGTCTCCTGACCCTCCAGCGCGACAAAGGCGCCAAAAGACTGGATTCCGGTAACCTTACCGTTTAATACTGCTCCAACTTCTACGCTCATAAACAACTCTCCTGTTCTGTGGTAATATAATGTCGTCATTCGTATTCAAGATGCAATATCTGAATAAGAAAAAACTACGATTCGGAAGACCGAAGCGTAGCCTACGAGAATAATGCGGATAAAGGGAATCGAACCCCCACGATGTTGCCATCGGCAGATTTTGAGTCTGCTGCGTCTGCCAGTTCCGCCATATCCGCAGATAAAGTGTCTTCCGACGAGTTATAATGTTATCATAGATGAGAAGAAAAAGCAAGTACTTTTTCAAAAAAAATTTGAATTTGTGTCTACTATCATAAGAGTAGGGCTTAATGTTCTCACGCCTCTTCATGGATCCGCATTAGCATCAAAATGTATCAGATCGGAATAGGGCGTTTTTCCACTGGGGGCTGTCGATATAATAAGTGATTTTTGGTAATTCCCCACCGGAAAAAGTGCTAGGCAAAACGGCAGAAACCGTGTATAATATGACTATTCCAAGCATAGGAGCCGAAGGAGGAGTCTGTAATGAAAAAAGTGCTGCTGGTAGACGGCCACTCTATTGCGAATCGAGCGTTTTATGGAGTTCCACTCCTGTCGAACGCACAGGGCATATATACGAATGCGATCTATGGTTTTATCAATATTCTGCTAAAGAACGTGGATCTGGAGAATCCGACGCATCTGGCGGTGGCTTTCGATGAAAAAGCGCCCACATTCCGGCATCAGATGTATGAGGACTATAAAGGAACCCGGAAGGGGATGCCGGAAGAGCTGCGTATGCAGGTGCCGCTGATACAGGAGCTTCTGCGCCTAGCTGGCATTCAGGTGATCACGCAGGAAGGGATCGAGGCGGATGATATCCTGGGAACGATCGCCAAGCGGGAGGCGGCGCAGGGAGCCGAAGTCGCGATCCTGTCCGGGGATCGGGATCTGCTGCAGCTGGCAGAGCCTCATCTGCGGATACTGATTCCCAAAACGAAAAAGGGAGGAACCGAGACAGAAATCTATACCGATCAGGAAGTAAAGGAAACGTATGGCGTCACGCCGGCAGAATATCTGCAGATGAAGGCGCTGATGGGCGATCCCTCCGATAATATTCCCGGGGTTCCTTCGATTGGAGAGAAAACGGCAGCGAAGATCATTCAGGAATATCATACTGTGGAGAATGCGATCGAGCATGCGGGAGAGGTGAAACCGCCGAGAGCCGGCAAGAATCTGGCGGAGTTCGCGGATCAGGCCCGGCTCAGCCTGAAGCTGGCGACCATTGTGACAGACAGTCAGATCGAGCAGGAACCGCAGACCTATCAGCCGGAGAACTTTGGCTGTCCGGAGGTACTGGAGTTCCTGAAACGGTATGAACTCCGAACACTGCTGCAGCGATTCCTTTCCATGCGCCCGGAAAGTTCCGAGGAGATTTCCAATACCTATCAGATTCGCTGGGTAGAGAGCCTGCAGGACGTGGCGAGGATGGCAGAGGCCATGCAGAGCGGATTCTCGTATCGGCTGTATGAGGACAGTGAGGGACTCTTTGGGTTCTGGGCGCTGGCCGTCTGTGCGAAGACCGGCGAGGTGTTTTGGGCAGAGGAGGGGAAAATGTCCAGGGAAGAGATCCTGGAAGGCCTGCGGGCCGTCTGGGAAGATCCCGGGATCCCCAAGACAGGTTATGATATCAAGGAGGATATGCTCCATCTGGTGCGGTATGGTATTCGGATGCAGGGACTTTATATGGACACGAGGATTGCGGCATACCTTCTGAATCCGTCCAAGGATACTTATACAGAGGATGAGATGGCTCAGATTTTCTTGAAAGAGACGATTCCGGCGGAGGAAGAGGTCTTTGGCAGTGGGAAGACGCGCAAACATATGGCGGATTTAACACCGGAGGCCAGAGCGCAGTTCGCTGCGCAGCGTGTGGACGTGCTTTTCCGCAGCGCCCCCGTGATGGAACAGGAGTTAGTGGATAAGGGCATGAAAGATCTGTACGAGAAGATCGAACGTCCATTGATTTCGGTATTAGCTTCCATGGAAGAACTGGGCATTCGCGTGGAATCCCAGGTGTTGGAGAGCTTGGGAAAAGAACTGGATGAACAGGCTGCCAAGCTGGAACAGATGATCTATGAAGAGGCGGGCGAGGAGTTTAATATCCTGTCGCCGAAGCAGCTGGGCGATATCCTGTTTCTCAAGATGGGACTTCCGGCGGGTAAGAAGACAAAGTCCGGCTATTCTACCTCCGCGGATGTGCTGGAAAAGCTGGCGCCGTCTTACCCCATCGTGGCGCATGTGCTGAAGTACCGACAGCTGACCAAGCTGAAGTCCACGTATGTGGATGGACTGTATCCCTGTATCCAGGAGGATGGCAAGATCCATTCCAAATTTAATCAGACGGTGACGGCCACAGGACGTCTTTCGAGCTCGGATCCCAACCTGCAAAACATTCCGATTCGTACGGAACAGGGCCGACTTCTCCGCAAGGCTTTTGTGCCCTCCGATGAAAACTACTGCTTCCTGGATGCGGATTATTCGCAGATTGAGCTGCGGCTGCTGGCGCATATGTCCGGAGACGAGCATCTGATCGAAGCCTTTCGTCATGGGGAGGATATCCACCGGCTGACGGCGTCGCAGGTCCTGGGGATTCCGCCAGAGGAAGTGACGCCTGGACAGCGTTCCCGTGCCAAGGCGGTGAATTTCGGCATCATTTACGGGATCAGCGCGTTTTCCCTGGGGGATGATCTGCATATCTCGCAGAAAGAAGCGAAGGATTATATCAACCGATATTTCGAGCGATATCCCAGGGTCAGGGAGTTTCTGGATGGATGCGTGGAAGAAGCTAGAGAACGTGGTTATGGCGTCACGCTCTTTGGCAGACGCCGTATCATTGATGAGATCCACTCTTCCAATTTCACGAAGCGTTCCTTCGGAGAACGTGTGGCCAAGAACATGCCGATTCAGGGAACCGCGGCGGATATCATCAAGATTGCCATGATACGCGTGTATGATCGGCTGCAGAGAGAAGGTCTGCGGAGCCGCCTGCTCCTGACGGTACACGATGAGCTTCTGGTAGAGACCTATAAAGAAGAAGAGGAGCAGGTCAGGCTGATTTTGCAGGAAGAGATGATGGGAGCCGCAGATCTGGCGGTGCCATTAGTCGTGGATATTCATAGAGGAGAGAACTGGTATGAGGCCAAGTAAGGTGATCGGAGTGACGGGTACCATCGCGTCGGGAAAGAGTACGGCCTGTCGGTATCTGGAAGAACACTACGGGATGAAGCGTATCGATGCGGATCAGGTCGGTCACGAAGTGACCCGGTCGAGCGAGGTAGTTAGGGAGTTGACAAAAGCCTTTGGGAAAGCTATACTGGATAGTGCCGGAAAATTAGACCGGAAGAGTCTTGGCAGGATTGTTTTTCGGGATCCGGATAGTCTGAAACAGCTAAATGAGATCACGCATCCCGTCATCTGTCAGCAGATCGAGGAAGAGGTCAAGAGGTTCCGTGAGGATCCCGGGGAAGTGCCATGTCTCCTGCTGGAAGCCATCGAGCTTCTGCGGACGCCGCTTTTGGATCTGGTCGATGAGGTATGGGTCGTCTGGGCGGAGGATGAGATCCGGGTCAGACGGGTGATGCAGCGCCAGAATCTGACACGGGAAGAAGCAGAAGACCGGGTCCGGGGACAGTGGTCCCAGGATTCTTATATGGCGGCGGCCGATGTGCTGATCGATGGGAGTGGCAGCGTGGAAGCGCTGTATCGGGAACTGGATCGGAAAGTGACGGAAAGGATGTCAGCATTTGATGGGAAAGAATAGATGCAGACGGCTGCTGGTCGTCTTGCTTTGTTGGGTTTGTTTGTTATGGGCAGGCTGTGAGAACCCTGCCGTGCAGGAATCCAGCGAGGAAAGCGCCGCTGGCGCCTTGGAGGTCTCGTCCGTGATAGAATCTGCGGCAGAATCCTCTGAGGAGTCTGCCTACGAAGTCGTTCCTTCCGATGGCATTCTCCGAATGACGGTCTTCATGCCGGAGACGCTGAATCCATTGTCCGTACAGCAGCCAGAAGTGGCACAGTTACTCCTGATGATCTTCATGCCGCTGGTGGAAACGGATGAAAATGGAGCGGCCGTGGAAGGCGGCCTGGCAGAGGAATGGGAAGTGTTGTCCGATGGGTATCAGCTCAGGCTGAAGATTCGTTCGGATGTGCTTTGGCAGGACGGGACAAGTGTCAGCGCGCAGGACGTGGTCTATACGCTGCAGGCTTTTCTCGAAGAATCGGCGGATCATTATTGGAAGGCACAGCTTTCCTCCATCACAGAGGTGGCGCTGGATGAAAACGGCGATGTGCGAATCACTTTTTCCGTACCGGTGGATGTGGATCATCTGGGGATGCTGGTGGTACCGATTCTGCCGGAACATATTTACCATGTGGAAAATCCACCTGAGTGGGAGCCGATAGGGAATGGCCCTTATCAGGTGACAGAGTACCGGGCGATGCGGGAAATCCGCCTCACGGCCAATGCGCAGTATGTGGGGAATACACCGCAGATTCAGGAGATTCTGGTGGAGATCACGCGAAGCGAGGATGCGGAGGAGAGCGCGTTTTCCCAGGGATTGACGCATATTATTTATGAGGAAATGCCGAGTAGTCTTTCGGCAGAGAATATTGAGCATCATACCGTATATCGTACGGACACGCATGAACTCCAGCTTCTATACATGAATCAGCGGGAAGGCAGCGTGCTGGCGGAGGAGAATGTCCGCAAAGCGATCATGCATTGTATAGACGCGCAGGAACTGATTGACAGAACACAGATTCATCAGGGAACATGCAGCCAATCCGTGATTCCTTCCTGGATAGCGGACTGTCCCTTGCCGGAGACCTATCCAATAGATTATCAGCTGGCCTATTCTTTGCTGGGGGAAAACCGAGGCGCGTCTCTTCGGTTGATTGTGAGTCGGGAGGAGCAGACGGCCATCGCACAGGCAAGGCTGATCTATGAACAGTTATCGCAGATTGGGCTGGATGTCCAGGTGGTTCTTTACGATGAGGCAGACTGGCAAAAGGCACTGGAAGAAGGAGAGTTTGATCTGGCCTTTGGAAGCTGTCGAATTGATTCGATTCAGGATCTGTCCGAGCTGCTGGCCTCTGAAGGTGCCGGCAATTACAGCGGTAGACAGGACGCGGAGATGGATCGGTTGCTGCAGAACGCTTCCTCCGCGGTCGGAGAAGAGGCGAGAACAGCGGCATATCAGGCGCTTGCAGAGTACGCATGGGAAACGCTCCCGGTCTGTCCGCTGTATTATTCACAGCAGGCGGTGGTGGTTTCTAGGGATCTCGGCGGAGAATTGTCCCCCACGCCGTATCATCTGTATCGAGGGATCGAGAATCTGTTATTTACATCAGAAACATAAAGCAGGAGGAATAGAAGATGAAAGGGATTATTTCAGTGGTCGGAAAGGACCGGGTAGGGATTATCGCGGAGGTTTGCACACTGCTTTCCAAGCACCAGATCAACATTCTGGATATTTCTCAGAGTATTACCGGCGGCTATTTTCACATGATGATGATTGTGGATATGGGCAGCTTGGAAACAGCGTTCCATCAGGTAGCCGGTGAGCTGGATCAGGTTGGCGAGAAGCTGGGCGTGCAGATCAAGCTGCAGAGCGAAGAGATCTTCCAGGCGATGCATCGAATCTAAAGAACGGGGGAGAAACGAGTGGTTAATTTTCAGGAAATCATCGAAACCAATCGGATGATTGAGGGAGCCAATCTGGATGTGCGTACGATTACGATGGGAATCAGTCTGCTGGACTGTGCGCATTCGGACAGCCAAGTATTTCAGAAAAAGATCTATGATAAGATCACGAGAACGGCGGAGCATCTGGTATCGGTGGGGGAGGAGATCAGCGAGCGGTATGGGATTCCCATTGTGAATAAGCGGATTTCCGTGACGCCCATAGCGATCGCAGCTGCGGCCTGTGAGGATCCGGATTTCCCGGCGATTGCGAAGACACTGGATCGCGCAGCCAAGGAAGTCGGCGTCAATTTTATCGGTGGATTTTCGGCCCTGGTGCAGAAGGGAATGACCGAGAAGGATCGTATGCTGATCGAGAGTATTCCTGCGGCGCTCTCGGAGACGGAAAGAGTCTGTGCCTCCGTGAACGTGGGAACCAGCCGTTCCGGCATCAATATGGATGCGGTGCTTCTTCTGGGGGAGAAGATCAAAGAACTCTCGGAGAAGACAGGAAATGCGGATTCCATCGGCTGTGCGAAACTGGTGGTATTTTGCAACGCGCCGGATGACAATCCGTTTATGGCGGGTGCTTTTCATGGTGTGGGAGAGACGGATACGGTGATCAACGTGGGTGTTTCGGGTCCCGGCGTGGTCAAGAGCGCGCTCAAGGCAGTACGGGGAGCCAACTTCGAAGTACTGTGTGAGACCATTAAGAAAACAGCGTTTAAGATCACTCGAGTCGGACAGCTGGTCGCGCAGGAGGCGTCGAAGCGGCTGGGAGTGCCTTTCGGCATCATCGATCTGTCCCTGGCGCCGACACCGGCTATCGGAGACAGTATTGCGGAGATTTTCCAGGAGATGGGCTTAGAATGTGCCGGTGCGCCGGGGACGACGGCGGCGTTGGCGATGCTGAACGATCAGGTGAAAAAGGGCGGTCTGATGGCGTCTTCTTTTGTAGGCGGCCTGTCTGGCGCGTTTATCCCAGTCAGCGAAGACCATGGCATGATCGAGGCAGCAGAGGCAGGAACGCTGACACTGGAGAAACTGGAAGCGATGACTTGTGTATGTTCCGTGGGACTGGATATGATTGCGATCCCGGGAGATACGCCGGCGACTACGATTTCCGGCATCATTGCGGATGAGATGGCCATTGGTATGATCAATTCCAAGACGACAGCGGTGCGCCTGATTCCTGTGTACGGCAAGGGAGTCGGTGAGCGGGCAGAATTTGGCGGACTCCTGGGGTACGCCCCTATCATGCCAGTGAACAACGCTTCCTGCGCGGAGTTTGTGCAGCGGGGCGGACGCATCCCGGCTCCGGTACACAGCTACAAGAACTGACATGGCCTATTACAGGACGCGCGGCCTCAGAGGCAGCACGCTGGAAGAGATGGTCAACATGGCGAATGAGATCTATCGTAAGGAGGGGATTGCCCTGATTCAGAAGATCCCTACGCCCATTAAGCCGGTAGAGTTTGACAGCGAGCGTCGGACCATCTCCCTGGCCTATTTCGAGCAGCGAAGCACGGTGGATTATATGGGGATTCTGCAGGGAATTCCCATCTGTTTTGACGCGAAGGAAACAGCGCAGAGAAATCTCCCAGTGGCGAATATCCATCCCCATCAGGTGGAATTCATGCGGGAATTTGATCGGCAGGGCGGGCTGACCTTTCTGCTGGTGCATTTTTCTGCGGACGATATGTATTATCTCCTGCCTTTTGAGGTGCTCAACACCTATTTCGATCAGAAAGGAGAGCACAAGGGAGCCAAGACCATTCCCAGGGAGATCTTCGAGGAACGGTTTCGGATTCCGCAGCATACAGGGGGTATCCCCCTGCACTATCTCAAGGCAGTATTAGAATATTGTAAGATCAAACAGGAGGATAAACGTGGCAGCATATAAGATTTTAGTCGATGCGATGGGCGGGGATTATGCCCCGAAAGCACCGGTGGAGGGAGTGCTGATCGCATTGGAACGTCATTCGGATCTCTCCATTGTCATTGCAGGCCGGGAGCCGGAAATTCGCAAAGCCTTGGAAGGGAAAAGCTATGATGCCGGCAGACTGCAGATTCTTCACAAGGAACAGGTCGTTGAGAATGAAGAGCACAACCCGGCGGAAGCGGTACGGGCGAAGAAGGATTCGTCTTTGATGTACGGCATGAAAATGGTGAAGGAAAAAGAAGTGGATGGTCTGGTTTCCGCGGCGAATACGGGAGCCGTATTGGCGGGAGCGACGCTCATAGCCGGCCGGATCCGCGGAGTATTGCGTCCGGCGCTTTCCGTGGCGCTGCCAGGGCGCAAGGGCCCGGTGCTTCTGCTCGATGTAGGCGCCAACGTGGACAGTAAGCCGGCCTATCTGGTACAGTTTGCGCAGATGACAAGTATCTACTGTAAAAAACTGTTGGGGATCCAGAATCCTCGGATCGGTCTTCTGAACGTGGGCGTGGAACCGGGCAAGGGGAATGCGCTGGTCAAGGAAGCCTATGAGTTGTTGGAGAAGGAGCCGGAGATCCATTTTGTCGGCAATGTGGAAGCCAGGGAGGTATTGGAGAATGCGGCGGATGTCATTGTGACAGATGGCTTTGCCGGCAACATTCTGCTTAAAGGGCTGGAAGGCATAGCGCGCTATATGTTCGGCTGTCTGAAGGAAGAGATGATGAAGAGTTTTCGCAATAAGTTGGGGGCCTTGTTGCTGAAGCCGGCCATGCGGGGACTGAAGCATAAGCTGGATCCGTCTTCGGTGGGCGGCACTCCCCTTTTGGGCATCAACGGCGCGGTGGTCAAGGCACATGGAAATTCGAAGGGCGAAGCGTTTGCAAATGCGATCGAGCAGTGTATTCAGTACCTTTCTTCCAATGTGAATGCGGAGATCGCGGAATGTATGGCCCGGAGCAAGCAGAGAGCGCGGGAGGAACAGAAGAGTGAGTGATTGGGAAAGGATTCAGAAGCTGGTCGCAGAGCGGTTTGGCGTCGAGACAGAAGAGGTCAGAGAAGAGACCGACCTTTCGGATGATTTGGGCGCCGAGTCCCTGGATCTGTATGAACTGGTGGTAGCACTGGATATCGAGTTTTCTTTGGAACCGCAGGAAGATGCGATTGGCGGGATTCATAAGGCAGGGGATCTCCTGCGCTATATCAATGGAACGGAGAAGGAAGAATGAACCGTGCAAGATTAGAGGAACTGGAAAAGATCCTGGGATACCATTTCGAGAATCCGGAGCTATTAGAGCAGGCGGTGACGCATATCTCGTATGCGAATGAGGTGCTGGGCAGTGCGATGCGCGGCAATGAACGGCTGGAGTTCCTGGGGGACGCCGTATTAGAGCTGGTCAGCAGCCGGTGGCTGTATGATCATCTGGCGGTCCCCGAGGGACAGCTCTCCAGAACCCGCGCGGCGCTTGTATGTGAGAATTCCCTTTGCCAGGTGGCCATGGATTATCAGCTGGGGCAGTTCCTGCGTCTGGGGAAAGGCTTAGAACAGGCGGGAGGACGCACTCGGCATGCGATCCTGGAGGATATGGTGGAAAGCATTTTCGGGGCAGTATACCTGGATGGAGGGTTGGAAGCCGTCACGCCGATCATCGAAAAATGGGTGCTGAGTCGGCTCCGAATGGGCGAAGATCTGCGAGATGATAAGACCAAGCTGCAGGAGCTGGTGCAGGCCGGGGCAGGTGGCGCCATCGAGTATCGTTTGGAAGAAGAAAGCGGTCCGCCGCATCGTCGCGCCTTTCGAATGAGTGTGTATTATAACGGACAAAAATATGGCAGCGGCAGCGGCGGAAGCAAAAAGGAAGCGGAGCAGAAAGCGGCAGCCCAGGCCCTGAAGCGGATGCGAGGGAAGAAATGGAACTAAAGTGTGTGGAGATTGTCGGCTTTAAGTCCTTTGCGGATAAGCTGACGCTGACTTTTCATGGAGGGATCACGGCGATTGTGGGTCCCAATGGCAGCGGCAAGAGCAATGTGGCCGATGCCATCCGCTGGGTGTTGGGAGAACAGAGCGCCAAATCGCTTCGAGGAGCCCGCATGGAGGATGTTATTTTCGCAGGGACAGAGCGAAGAAGGCCGGTCAATTTTGCACAGGTGACCCTTACCCTGGGCAATCAGGACCGCAGTCTTTCTTATGATGCGGATGAAGTCGCTATCAGCCGCAAGATGTACCGTTCCGGCGAAAGTGAATATCTGATTAACGGCGTAAAATGCCGTCTGCGCGATGTGCAGGAGCTCCTGATGGATACGGGAATCGGCAAGGATGGCTATTCCATCATCGGACAGGGGCGCATCGATCAGCTGCTCTCTAACAAGCCGCAGGATCGGCGGATGATCTTTGAAGAGGCAGCGGGGATCGTGAAGTTCAAGGTGCGTCGGGAAGAGGCGAATAAGCAGCTTCTGGAGGAACAGGCCAACCTGCAGCGAGTATCGGATATTTTGGAAGAAGCTTCGAGTCGTTTGGAACCGCTGGAGAAACAGGCGGCAGAGGCCCGTAAGCACAGGAATCTGACAGAAGAGCTGAAGCAGTTAGAAGTGCAGTCGTTTCTGCGGCAGTATGAGCAGCAGAGCAACCAATATCGTTCCCTGGAGGAGAAGACCGAACAGCTTTTAGCACAGCTTGAGGAGGCGAAGGAACGCCGCCAGCAGGTGAAGGAGGCGGCTGAGATCTGCCAGAAAGAGGCGGAAGAAGCGGCCCGGAACCTGGCCAAGGCCATGCAGGAGCTTAATGATCTGCGGGTGCTGCGGGAGAGCCAGGATGGGGAACGTAAGCTGTATATGCAGAACATGGAGCAGCTGCGCAAAGAACAGCGGGATGTGAAAGAGCATCTGGAAGATACGAAGGGGCGTCTGGCCAGACGGCAGGATACCTATGAGAAAGAGCAGAAGCAGCTGGCCGAGCTGCGGCAGAAGAAGGAGACGCAGAAAGAGCAGCAGGCGCTTCTTTTAGAGACGCAGAAACAGCTGGCTAAGGAGCATGATGAAAGCCGGCAGGAGAAAGAGCGGGCCGAGGCAAGCCTGGAAACCCTGCGGCAGGATGTGGAACAATTGAAGGAGACTTCCGCCCGTCAGGAAGTGCTGCAGGAGCAGGAACAGGGCCAGCAGGGAGATATGCAGCAGAAGCTGGAGAAGCTGACGGCGGAGCATGAGGCGCAGTATCAGCAGCTGGAAGCAGCCCAGAAAGAACTGGAAGCAGCCCGCGGAGAGTTTGAACAGTGCAACCGGGAAATAGCGGATAAAACAGACGAGATCAGCAGGGTACGTGCGAAACTGCGGGAAGCGGAGACAAGGCTTGAGGAGGTGGAAAAAGAGATTCATCAGGTAGAATCCAGAATCCGCTGGCTCAAGGAACTGGAGAAAGAATATGAGGGCTACAGCGGCAGCGTCAAGTGGATCATGCAGCAGAAACAGCAGGATCCGCAGCATGGCGTGGGGATCTTGGGCACGGTGGCGGATCTGATTCAGGTGCCCCCGCATCTTGCGACAGCCCTGGAGATTGCTCTCGGAGGCGCGGTACAGAATATCGTGACAGACCATCTGCAGACGGCGCAGTATTGGATTGAGGCGCTGCGAGCACGTAAAGCGGGTCGGGCTACTTTTCAGCCATTGGATCGCGTACAGGGACGGGAGATTCGCCGGGACGAGAAACTCCTTGCGATGCAGGGCGTGTTGGGATATGCCCCGGAATTGATTGGCTATGATCCGAGGTATAGTGTTATCATCTCTCGGCTGCTGGGCAATGTGGTGATCGCTCAGGATTTTGAGTCGGCAGCAGCCGTGGCTAGGTCCTATGGTCAGTACCTGCGCGTGGTCACGCTGAAGGGAGACATCTTCAACATAGGCGGTTCCATCACGGGCGGAAGCACCGGCGGAAAGAATGCCTCGATTCTCAATCGAAAGGGGGAGCTCTCCGAGCAGGAGGCTCGGTTAGATGCGGCCAGGAAGACAGGACAGCGTGCTATGCAGGAAGTCGCCGGTCTTAGTGAAGAACGGCAGCAGAAGACACGAGAGATGGAAGCGCTGTCACAGCGACGGGAAGCCTTGTCGCAGAAAACCGCGCAATGCCAGTCCATCTATGATCAGAACGAGCTGCGTACCCAGATGCTGAGTACCCAGTTGGAAGAAGCGAAACGGGATACCCAGATGATTGGGCAGTCCATCGAGAAGAACGAGAGGTTCCTGGAGGAAGTGCGACTGGAACTGGAACAGAAGCAGCAGGCGTATCAGGAGGAAGCGGATCGTATGAAAGCGATCCAGGAGCGAGAAGAGGAAGATCGGAAGAAAGAAGAAGAGATGCGTTCTCAGATACTTCGGGTCCGAATCGAGCTGAGTACCTCAGAGCAGCTGATTGCCTCTATGATGAATTCTGGGGAGAGGGAAGCCGCAGACATGCGTCAGGACGAGGAACAGATCGAAAGATATGAGGAACGTCTCAAGGAGGCAGAACGGGAGATGGGGCGCCTGGAGAGTGAAGCCCTTCGCTCGGAAGCGGAACTGGGTCAGGTGGGGAACCAGATTCAGGCCTTTGGAGAAAAGATAGAAGAACTGACACAGGTACGGGACGATAAGGAGGAGCAGCGGAGAGAAAGCATTGTAGCCTCAGAGGAAGTCGTACAATGGGTTACGGATCTGGAAAAAGAGCAGTATCGTCTGGATACCCAGGCCAGCCGTGTGAAGAAGGAGCTGGCAGAGCTGCAGGATCGGATCTGGGAAAAGTATGAACTGACGTATAACGCAGCACTTCGTCTGGAATTGCCCAAGCTTGAGAATGTGAATGCGGCCAATCGGCGGATGAGCGAGCTTCGCGAAGAACTGCGCGGTCTGGGCGCCGTGAATCTGCATGCGGTAGAGGAATATCAGACGCTCAAAGAGCGTTGTGATTTCTTGACATCGCAGCTGGAGGATGTGAAAAAGGCCGAGGAGAGTCTGCGAGATATCATCCGTCAGCTGACGGAGCAGATGGAAAAGCAGTTTCAGGAGGGCTTCGGGAAGATCTCGGAACAGTTTAACCAGGTGTTTCGTAAGATGTTTGGCGGTGGAAAAGGCATGCTCAGGCTGGAGGAAGAGGATCACCCTCTGGAATCCGGCATCGAGATTGTCGCACAGCCGCCGGGAAAAACGCTGAAGAGCATGACGGCACTTTCCGGTGGAGAACGGGCGCTGACAGCGATTGCGATTTTATTCGCCATACAGCAGCTGAAACCGGCGCCGTTCTGTATCCTGGACGAGATCGAGGCAGCGCTGGATGATGCGAATGTGAAACGGTATGCGGATTTTCTGAAGACGCTTTGTGATACGACGCAGTTTATCGTGATCACACATAGAAAGGGAACCATGGAAGCCGCGACTGTGATGTACGGGATTACCATGGAAGAAAAGGGAGTTTCTAAGTGTATCTCCGTGAAATTTGAATAAGCGAGGGAAGAGAGATGGGATTATTTGATAGCCTCAAGAAGGGCTTAGAAAAAACAAGAAACAGCCTCATGGGCAGTATCGAGCAGTTGTTTGGCGCCTATGATGAGGTGGATGACGATTTCTATGAGGAATTGGAAGAGACGCTGGTGCTATCGGATATGGGCATGGAAACCTCCATGCGCCTGGTAGAAGAGATTCGTAAGGAAGCGATGCAGCGGCGTCTGAAGCGTCCGGATGAGGTCAAGGAGCTCATGCGGGAGAAGATTGCCGAGCTCCTCAGTGTGGGAGACGAAAGCATTGTGGATCCAGAGGGCATGACGATTCTTCTGGTGATCGGTGTGAATGGCGCCGGAAAGACGACAACGATCGGAAAGCTGGCAGCGCAGCTGAAGCAATCCGGGAAAAAGGTGATTTTGGCAGCCGCGGATACGTTTCGTGCGGCGGCGATTGATCAGCTGCGAGTCTGGGCGGATCGTTCCGGCGTGGAGTTGATCAGCCATCAGGAAGGAGCAGACCCGGGTGCGGTCGTGTTTGATGCCGCCGCAGCCGCAAAGTCCAGACATGCCGATGTCCTGATCTGCGATACAGCAGGGCGTCTGCATAATAAGAAGAATCTCATGGCGGAGCTGAATAAGCTGTTCCGCATTCTGGAGCGGGAGTTTCCGCAGGCCAGGCGCGAAGTACTGCTGGTGCTGGACGCAACCACTGGCCAGAATGCGCTGCAGCAGGCCAAGCTCTTTGCGGAGAGTGCTCCCATCACGGGCATTGTCCTGACGAAGCTGGATGGAACGGCGAAGGGCGGCGTGGTCATCGCCATCGCAGCGGAGTTAGGCATTCCCGTGAAACTGATCGGTGTCGGTGAGAAGATGGAAGATCTTCAAACCTTTGATCCGCAAGCTTTTGCGCAGGCACTGCTGGGAGAAGAATAAAACGGTGAGTCAGAGGCTGCCGTATCTATGACGAAGAGGTTATGGATACGGCAGCTTTTTTAATCGTGCGGCATATCTCTTGAAACCAGGTGTAAATTTCAAAGGGGACAGATTTTTCTGAAAAGTTGCGCATTTTAGCATATAAATGCTTCAAGTTGCCATACTTCGAAATAGGCAGTGAAGAAGGATTCTCTTATAATAAAAAGGCACAGTGGTGACACTACGAATAGGAGGATCCAATCATGTCCAGAAAGGCGCGGAAACAGAGTCCGACCGGAATTCATCATATTCTGGTACAGGGCCCGCATTATGCACAAATTTTTGCGAATGGCGAACAGAAAAGCCGATATTTGGAAACCATTCAGAAATACCATGAACAGGGGAAGGTAAAACTATATGCCTATTGTATTTTAGACAACTCGGCGAACATTCTCATCGAAGAGGCGGAGGATTCGGTGGCACAGTTTATGCGCCGAGTCGGAATTTCTTATGTTCATTGGTTTAATCGAGCGCGTCAGAGAGAAGGGCCTCTGTTCCGGGATCGATATACCAGTCAGCCAGTCTCTTCCGATCAGGAATGCATGCGGATTATTCGATTTATTCATCAGCTTCCCGTGCGGATGGGCCTGGTGAAGCGCATGGAAGATTATTATTGGAGCAGTTACTGGGCGTATCTCGATGATCGTAAACAGATAGATACCGGGGAGCTGATGGGGCAGCTGGGGGACTGGGAATATGAGCGATATATGCGGAACAATTGGCAGGACTCTTTTCTGCGAGAGAAACCGCCGCGGTACTATCTGAGCGATGAAAAAGTGACAGAAATGATCCAAGAACGGTTAGATGGCCGTACCATAGATGAGATGCAGAACATGGACGAGCAGGAACTTGTGGCAGTATTGCGGCAGCTGCGGTTCCAGGACCATATCAGCATCGCGCAGCTGTCCCGAGTGACGCACCTGGGAAAGAGCGTCATTCAGCGGATAAAACCGGATCCGGAGGAATAATAACAGACATTCCATGACAAGCTATGGATAGTGTCGGTGCGATTTTTGCTGCATCGGCAAGATTGGATAAGGAGGATACCACAGTGGGTAAAATCAAAGAAAATGTGGGCTTACTGGATGCGTATTTGCGTCTTACGCTGGGGTTTACCATGTTAGGTCTGGGGATGCGTCATAAGATTCCTTTGGTGGTCCTAGTGGGCAGTATGAAGATTGCTGAAGGAGTGACGAGATTTTGTCCCATCTTATCCTGGCTGGATAAGGATACGCTGCACTGGAAGTGTGGCAGCATACAGGAGTAATCGGTCAAGGTGCAGAAGGAAAATCCTCTGCACTTTGTGTACTTATTTTATGAGGAGGGAGTTTATGAGAGCATATTCACAGGATCGGGAACTGGGCAAAGGTGTGTTACAGGGATATCTCCATCTAAAGTGTCAATTGGAGGAAGAAAGGCGGAAATTATTGCAGGCACAGAACAAGCAGGCCTCTCCGCCGGTCTTACATCTGGAATATGAAAGAGTGGCAGAAAGTGCGCACTATCATGCGTCAGAACAGGAGATCATCGACGTTCTGGTGTTAGAAGACCAGGTAGAAAGCCTGCAGGCCCGTTTGGATCAATATGACAGCCGGATTCGCGATGCGGTCGCGCAGATGCCAGATGTATCGGGCAGGCTGATCGAAGGGTATTATTTGCGGAAAATGAGTTGGGGTGAATGCGCGGAGTATATCGGCTGTAGTGAAAGCGGCGGATATTTCCATAAACTGAAGACACGAGCCTACGAGGATTTTTGGAATACATATCAAAAGCTGATGGGGCATACCGGTTTTCTCAACCAGGCCAAAGAGTGCAGAATGTGGAAGATTCACTATGCCAGGTTATGTAAGGCAGGGAAAATGACAGCGGAAGAAGCGAGAACGGCGCTGCGAAATAAAATGCATCTTTCCACACGCCAGATTCAGAAATTGCTGCGCCTCTTGAAACTGATTCCCGAGCTGCAGCAGGAATTGTCCACGGGACATATCTGCCTGACGGCGGCCTATCACTTGTCTTTTCTGCGCGAGGATTATCAGCATCAGTTGGTGGAGATGATTCGGCGAGAAGGAATCCAGCTTTCTATTTATCAGGCGAAACAGCTGCGAAAACTGACTTTTTCAGAATGGTTTCACCGTGACCCGGTTATGAAGATCTTACAGGGATAAAATATGGGCAGCAGATTCTTGTCAAAAATGTGATCAATATGATATAATAGGCGTGGCTTAACAGTTTCTTATACCGTAGGCATGGAGCCACGCCATGAGTTTGTCGCCAAAGGGCGTCAAACTCCGAGGAGAGTCTCGCTGTGGTATAATAGGCGTGGCTTAACAGTTTCTTATACCGTAGGCATGGAGCCACGCCATGAGTTTGCCGCCAAAGGGCGTCAAACTCCGTATGGTATAACAAACAGAATAAGCCCGAAAAAGGCAAGCCTTCACGCTGCCATAAAGGAGGAATCCAGATGGATTATAAAAAGGAATTTATCAGGTTTATGTGTGAGTCCGGTGTTCTTACTTTTGGGGAGTTTACGCTGAAGAGTGGACGGAAGGCTCCTTATTTTGTGAATACAGGAAATTATCGGACAGGAAAACAGATCGCAAAATTGGGAGAGTTCTATGCAGCCTGCATGGAACAGCATGGTCTGCAGCCACAGGTGCTTTTCGGCCCAGCCTATAAGGGGATTCCTCTGTGTATTGCTGCGGCCTCTGCACTTGCCACGGAATACGGCCGAGACGTAGAGTACTGCTTCAACCGGAAGGAAGCAAAGGATCATGGCGAGGGCGGCGTTTTGGTCGGACATAAGCTGGTAGATGGAGACCGTGTGGTCATCACGGAAGATGTCATTACCTCGGGAGCGGCTGTCAGAGAGACGATGCCGATCATCCAGGCTGCGGCCCATGTGGAGCTTCTGGGAATGGTGATCTCGGTGGATCGTATGGAGAGAGGAAAGGGTGAGCTTTCTGCGGTGCAGGAAGTAGACCGTGACTTTGGCCTCAAGGTGTACCCGATTGTCACCATTCAGGATATCATAGAGTGCCTGCGGAATGGGGAAGTGCCAGGAGGAGAGTATTTGGATAAAATGATCCAGTATCGAAAGGAATATGGTGTATAATCTATCTCCTTCACAAAGGAAGAGAGTTAGAGATATGGTGAAAAGGGATGGCCTTCATGGGGAAGCGCCATCCCTTTCTTGTGCAAATTGAATGAACATATCAAAAAGAGCATAGGAGTCATGCGTTTTTTGATATGTTCAAGACGAGTTTTTATTGTTAAAATAATAACGAATCGGAAAGCCGATTCGAATCCAGCAAGAAAAGGATGGAGATTGAACCTATGGCTAAGCAAGTAGAGAATACGCAGACAGTCGATGTAGGCGCAATGATCGATCAACTGGTCGCAAACGCGGAAAAGGCATTGGAAGAATACATGTCCATGACGCAGGAGCAGGTGGATGAGATTGTGCATGCTATGGCTTTGGCAGGACTGGACCAGCATATGTATCTGGCACAGCTGGCTTACGACGAAACAAAGCGCGGCGTAATGGAAGACAAAGTCATCAAGAATTTGTTTGCGACAGAATATATCTGGCATAATATTAAGAAGCAGAAGACCGTGGGTGTCATCGATGAGAATGACATGGAAGGCTATGTGGAGATTGCGGAACCCGTCGGCGTGGTTGCGGGTGTGACCCCGGTGACGAACCCCACATCTACGACGATGTTCAAGTCGTTGATTTGTGCAAAGACTCGTAATCCCATTATCTTTGCGTTTCATCCCAGTGCGCAGAAGTGTTCTGCGGAGGCTGCGAGAATCTTAAGAGAGGCAGCCATTCAGCATGGCGCTCCAGAGCATTGTATCCAGTGGATCGAGGTGCCTTCCATGGATGCCACTATGGGACTGATGAATCATCCGGGAGTATCCATGATTCTGGCAACAGGCGGTTCAGGCATGGTGAAATCCGCGTATAGCGCGGGTAAGCCGGCGCTCGGTGTAGGACCCGGTAACGTGCCTTGCTACATCAATAAGAATGTGGATGTGCGTCGTGCCTGCACGGATCTGATGATTTCCAAGACGTTTGATAACGGTATGATCTGTGCTTCGGAACAGGCTGTAATTGTGGATCAGGAAATCAAGGATGAGTTTGAATCCTTCATGAAGGCGAATAACTGCTATTTCCTGAATCCGGAAGAAGTGGAGAAGGTCACCAAGTATGTGATCAATCTGGACAAGATGGCGGTCAATCCTGCGGTGGTAGGACAGCCCGCAGAGAAGATTGCTGCAGCTGCTGGGGTGCAAGTACCGGCCAAGACCAAGATTCTTCTGGCGCCGCTGCCGTATCCGTCAAGAGAGTACCCGTTGTCTCTGGAGAAGCTGTCCCCTGTACTCGCGTACTTTGTTTCGGAGAATGAGGAGCAGGGATTTGCCTATGCGAAGAAGATGCTGGAGTTAGGCGGTCTGGGACATTCTGCTGTCATCCATTCTAACGATAATGATCTGTGTGTGCGTTACGGAGAAGAGATGAAGGTAGGACGTATCATTGTGAATTCTCCTTCTTCTCAGGGAGCCATTGGTGATATCTATAATACCAATACACCGTCTCTGACGCTGGGATGCGGCTCTTTTGGCCACAATTCCACCACATCGAATGTATCTTCGGTCAATTTGATCAATAAAAAGCGAGTCGCGAAGCGGAGGGTAAATATGCAGTGGTTTAAGATTCCGCCGAAAATCTATTTTGAGAAGGATTCTGTGCAGTATCTGGAAGTTATGCCGGACATCAGCCGAGCTTTCATCGTATCGGATCCTTCGATGGTGAAATTGGGATATGTGGATAAGCTTCTGTTCTATTTAAGAAGAAGAGCAAGCTATTGCCATTGTGAGATTTTCTCTGAGGTAGAACCGGATCCTTCGGTAGAGACGATCATGCGCGGCGTACAGTCTATGCGCAACTTCCAGCCGGATGTCATCATCGCGCTGGGCGGTGGTTCCGCCATCGATGCGGCAAAGGGAATGTGGCTCTTCTATGAGCATCCGGATACCAGTTTCGATGGATTGCGTCTGAAGTTTATGGATATCCGTAAGAGAGCATTCCACTTCCCCAATCTGGGCAAGAAGACCAAGATGGTCGCGATTCCGACGACCAGCGGTACCGGCTCCGAAGTGACCTCCTTCTCCGTCATTACAGACAAGAAGAATGGAAATATCAAGTATCCGTTGGCCGATTACGAGCTGACGCCGGATGTAGCCATTATCGATCCGCAGTTTGTTCTGACCATGCCGAAGAGCATTACGGCAGACACAGGTATGGATGTACTGACGCATGCGATTGAGGCCTATGTTTCGGTCATGGCATCGGATTATACAGACGGACTGGCGATTCATGCCATCGAGCTGGTCTTCAAGTATCTGCGCCGCAGCTATAATAATCCGCAGGATGAAGAGGCCAGAGAGAAGATACACAATGCTTCCTGTATTGCAGGTATGGCATTCAGCAATGCCTTCCTGGGAATCAACCATTCTATGGCGCATAAGCTGGGTGGCGAATACCATATTCCGCATGGTCGTGCCAACTCCGTACTGCTGCCCTATGTGATTGAATACAATGCGCAGAAGCCGACGAAGTTTACGATTTTCCCCAAGTACAGCGAGTTTATCGCTACGGAGCGATATGCGCAGATTGCCCGGTATCTGAATCTGGGGGGCAACACGATCGAGGAGCAGGTGAAGAATCTGATTCAGGCGATTCGTGATCTGAGCAAGAGCCTGAACGAGCCTCAGACCATTAAAGAGTGCGGTGTGGATGAGAAGACCTTTATGGACGGTCTGCATGGTCTGGCGACGCGTGCGTTTGAAGACCAGTGTACGACAGCGAACCCCAGATATCCGTTGATTGAGGAAATCGAGGAAATCTATCGGAAGGCCTATTACGGCGAGTAAGCATATATTGAAGAGACGAGAAACTTCTGATAGTCTAAAGAGTCAGAAGTTTCTCGATTCTTTTCCTAAGTAATGAAGAAGAATGCATTTTTAGAAAAAGTTTTTCAAAAAAGTGTTGACTTTGCATGTGGATTATGGTATGATAATACCCGTCGCTGAGGTAAGCGGACACTCCCGCGGATGTGGCGGAATTGGCAGACGCACTAGATTTAGGTTCTAGCGCCTACGGCGTGGGGGTTCGAGTCCCTTCATCCGCATACTTTGGTCCTTCTGCCGGAGTGGCGAAACTGGCAGACGCACAGGACTTAAAATCCTGCGGTCCTAATCAGACCGTACCGGTTCGATCCCGGTCTCCGGCACTTTAATTGAATACTGAATACATACGCCCAGATAGCTCAGTTGGTAGAGCAGAGGACTGAAAATCCTCGTGTCACTGGTTCGATTCCGGTTCTGGGCACTCGTACAGAGTGTTTGCGGGTGTAGTTCAATGGTAGAACACCAGCCTTCCAAGCTGGATACGTGGGTTCGATTCCCATCACCCGCTTTGTGCGCGCATAGCTCAGCTGGATAGAGCGTCTGGCTACGGACCAGAAGGCCGCGGGTTCGAATCCTACTGCGCGCACCTCAAAAACCGCTTAGACAAGCCATTGTCTAGGCGGTTTTTTTTTGTGGAGAGAGGGAAGCTTTCTCCATTGTAGAAGCCACGGGATAATTATGAAAAGGTTGTCCTGCCCATAGAGCCTAGCTTGATTCTTCTTATGACAAGATCAAATCACTGGCATTTTACGGATTGAGGGCTAAAAAAGCACCCGTGAAAAATAAGATCTGCCATTCACGGGCGCTTCTGTATGGCATACCCTACTATGCCTTGCTGCTGGCAGCCATTTCACGGGCCTGGGATTTGAATGTGGAGGGAGAATACCCGAATTTTTTCTTAAATAGTTTGCTGAAATAATAAGGATCATCATACCCCACGCGTTTGGCAACAGTCTGGATAGAAAAATGCCCTTCACTCAGAATTTCGCGGGCCTTTTCCATGCGCAGATTGATCAGGTAATTGATCGGAGTATCTCCGGTAATCTCCTTATAAATCTTCGTGATGTAGGTGGTGCTGAGATAGGTGGACTTGGCAATCTCTTCAATAGAAATCTTTTTCATGTAATTCTCATGAAAGTAATTGGTAATCGTTTGCGCGATGGTGGCCTTGTCATAGGTCTCCAGATGAAAATAGTCGGAAAGGTTGTTGGTCGCCTGGGGAGAGAGCTCTTTGAGAAGAATCACCAGGAATTGAAGAGAGAGCTCCTTCGCCATCAGAGCCCATAACGTTTCCTTTTTTTCTTGCACACTAACAATGTTGTGATAACAATTATATAATTCGTGAATATATTTACGAATAGAAATAATTGTGCTGTTGATTGGGATGAAATTCTTTGGATAGCCCTTGATATATAACTCGTCGATTCCCAGATAGAAGATGACGCAATCTGTTCCCTCGATGGGAATAGAATGATGGGAAACACCGGGATTGATGATGATGACATCATCCTTTTTTACCAGATATTCCTTACCATCTACTTCGAACATGCAGTGGCCGGAAACGACATAGTGTGTGCTCAAAAAATCGTGGCTGTGACTGATCGGACGTGGTTTTACATGAGATTTATATTGAAAGAGCACTTTGGGGTTAAAATCCTCTGCGCTGATTTGAAAGGGATGCATAAAGATCCTCCTCTGTAGTATAGATTCCTTTGATATTTTCATTATAGCGGATAACTTAGAAAAAATCCAGCAAAAAGATGGAGAAATTCAAAAAACACAAAAACGGAAGAAGAAGTCGAAAAAAAGCAAAAATGGATTGATCCATCGTTGAAAAGGTTAAGATTTGTACAGGTTTATATTCGAAAAAACCATTCCATAACTTCTCTCCTTCTGTATAATAGGCGGTGAAAAACACCCGGAAAGGTGGGAGAACGATGAAGGAAGCACTCAAATATGTATGGTCCTATATTCGACGGTACGCATGGGCATTTGCTGCGGCATTGATTCTTACAATCGCTGTAGCTGGCCTTTCTATGGTTTCGCCATATGCTACCGGAAAGATTGTAGGAGAGGTCATTGGTCAGGGCCTGACAGAACGGCTGATGCCCTATTTGTGGTTGATGCTGGGAGCGGCACTGCTGATTGCGGCGCTGCGATATGTTTATTTGTGGATCTTTGAGGATGTCTCGCAGAAGGTGATTTGTCAGATTCGAGATGACATCTATCGAAGGATTCAGCGCATGGATTTTCGGTTTTTCGATAAAAACCGTGTGGGAGATCTGATGTCCCGGCTGACAGGTGATATCGAGGCGATACGAGTTTTCGTAGCTTTTGTAGTCTATCAGCTCGTGATCAACCTTTGTACATTTATCTTTGCGTTGGTCATGATGTTTCGGATTAATGTGACTTTTACGTTGATTCTTCTGATTGTAGCGCCGTTTATTTTTGTGCTGGCGATTCAGATGGCCAGCCATATTCGCGGTGCGCATGTGGAAGTGCGGGAGGAATATTCTCGCCTTAATTCTATGGTTCAGGAAAATATCAGCGGAAATCGTGTGGTCAAGGCGTTTGCCAAGGAAGACTACGAGATCGAGAAGTTTGACCAGAGAAATGAAGCATACAAAGAGGCTAATCTGGCGGCGGCTCGGATGCAGGCGCGGTATATCCCAATCATGGATGCGCTTGCGGTCAGCCTTTCTTTCATTATGATTGCCGTGGGCGGCGGCATGTGCCTGAGTGGGAGCATGTCCATTGAGGATCTTGTCATGATCAATGGATATCTGTGGGCTGTCAATAATCCGCTGCGGCAGTTCGGATGGCTTTTGAACGATCTGATGAGATTTGTGGCCGCTTATGATAAGATGAAGACCGTGGCATTTGTGGAGACTACGATCAAGAATCCGGAAAGACCGCGGGAGGTTCCGGTGAGTGGCGCGATAGAGTTTCGCGATGTATCATTCCGTTATGATAAGGAAATGATCCTGAAAAACATTTCCTTTAAGGCAGAACCGGGACAGACGGTGGCGGTCATGGGGGCCACTGGTGCGGGAAAATCCACGATGATGAACCTGATCATGCGTTTTTACGACGTGAGTTCTGGCGGAGTTTACATCGACAACATCAATGTGAAGGATCTGGACAAGTATAAGCTCCGCAAAAAGATAGCCATGACGATGCAGGACGTATTTCTGTTTTCGGATACGATCGAAGGGAATATCGCGTACGGGAATCCCAAGGCGTCTATGGACGAGGTAGAACAGGCCGCGGAATTGGCCGGGGCTACGGAGTTTATCACCCAGTTTCCAGAAGGGTTTGATACGATCGTTGGAGAACGAGGCGTAGGACTTTCTGGAGGACAGAAGCAGCGTCTGGCATTGGCGCGTGCGCTCCTGGTGCATCCGAATATCCTGATTCTGGATGATACGACCTCGGCGCTGGATATGGAAACGGAGTTCCGGGTCTTTGACGGATTGAAAAAGCAGCAGAGCCGTCAAACTCGTTTCGTCATTGCCCATCGTATCTCTTCTGTAAAAGATGCGGATCAGATCCTGGTGCTGGATCATGGAGAGATCGTGGAACGCGGGACACATAGCGAGTTGCTGGCCTTAAAGGGACACTATTACGAAATCTACTGTCAGCAAATGGGCATTGTTAAGGAAGGCATGGGAGAAGGGGGTGAGGAATAATGGCGCGTAACGTATATAACGTGGATGAAACCCTGCAGCAGGAGTTCAATTTCAAACATCTGAAGCGGTTGTTCGGCTATTTGAAACCACATAGAAAACAGCTTGTCTTCGCGCTGTTTCTGATGCTTTTAGCCAGTGTGGCCAATATCATCATTCCTCTTTTGGTCAAGGAGACGATTGATAGGGTGATCCCGGAGAGGGATGTGCAGAAATTGGTGATTCTTTGCGCCGTTTTTGCTGTTCTTATTTTTGTCAGCGCGGTCTGTCTGAAGAAACGAATTAAAGTCGTCAATGAGCTGGGACAGACGATCATTTTGACGATGCGTAAAGATCTGTTTGTGCATCTGCAGAAGCTGCCGTTTTCCTTTTACGATGACCGTCCCCACGGAAAGATTATCGTAAGGGTGGTCAACTATGTCAATTCGGTAAGTGACCTGCTTTCTGGAAGCCTGGTCAATGTATTGGCAGAAGGATTCAGCCTGATCATTGTGCTGGTCATCATGTTTTTCATGGATCCGGTGTTGACACTTGTGTGCCTGGCGGCTATGCCGATCATGATCTTTGTGGTGTTCCGCTTAAAGACCTGGAATCGCGTGGCCTGGCAGCGTGTGGGCAACAAATCATCGAATCTCAACGCTTATGTGCATGAGAGTCTGGCGGGCATGAAGGTGACGCAGTCTTTTGTGCGGGAAGATTATAACGCACAGATCCTGGATGATGTACAGGACGATTATCGAAAGACCTGGATGCGGGCGATTCGGTTGAATAACCTGGTGACGCCCTCGATTGAGATCATCTCCACGCTGGCGAATGGCGCGGTGATTCTGGTGGGAATTGCTTTGCTGGAACATTCTGTAACGGCGGGCACATTGATCGCTTTCCTGGGATTCACGGGACGGCTATGGTCTCCCGTCATCAACCTGAGCAATTTCTATAATCAGGTGATTACGAATATGGCGTACCTAGAGCGAATCTTTGAGACGATTGATGAAGATCCCAGGATTCAGGATGCGCCGGACGCAATAGATCTTCCCCCCATAGAAGGGGAGGTCGAATTCGATCATGTCACGTTTGAGTATGAGCCGGGAATGCCGATTCTGGAGGATCTGAGCTTTCATGTGGATCCAGGACAGAGTATTGCGCTGGTGGGGCCCACGGGTGCCGGGAAGACAACTGTGATTAACCTGATCAGCCGTTTCTACGATATCCAGAAGGGTCAGATTCGCGTCGATGGCTATGACATCTCGAAGGTGACATTACAGTCCCTCCGAAATCAGATGGGCGTAATGCTGCAGGATAGTTTCATTTTCTCCGGCACGATCATGGATAATATTCGATACGGGAAACTGGATGCGACTGATGAGGAGGTCATTGAGGCCGCAAAGACTGTCTGTGCGCACGAGTTCATCATGGAGATGGAAAGGGGATACCAGACGCAGGTAAATGAACGGGGCAGCCGATTGTCCGTGGGACAGCGGCAGCTGATTTCCTTTGCAAGAGCGCTTCTGGCCAATCCTAAGATCTTGATTCTGGATGAAGCGACTTCCAGCATTGACACCAGAACGGAACAGGCGTTACAAAAAGGACTGGAGAATCTGCTGAAGGGACGGACTTCTTTTGTCATAGCGCACCGTCTCTCTACGATTCGCAAGTCGGACCGCATCATGGTGATCAATCATAAGAATATCGAGGAAGCGGGGACGCATGAGGAGCTCATGGCGAAGAAGGGACATTATTATACCCTGTACACCACACAGACTCGCTTCATTTCATAATGAGAAAGGCAGGGAAAAGATGAGAATTGGAATCGGATATGATGTGCATCGGCTGGTGCCGGATCGAAAACTTATCATCGGAGGTGTGGAGATTCCCCACACGTTAGGGCTCCTGGGGCACTCCGATGCGGATGTTCTTACCCATGCCCTGATGGACGCCCTTTTGGGCGCCATCGGGCAGGGGGATATTGGACAGTGGTTTCCGGATCGGGATCCCAGGTATGCGGGGATTGACAGCCTGATTCTGTTAGAGCAGGTGATGAAGAAAGTGACTGAGGCAGGGTATCGGATTGGCAACATAGATGGCGTTGTGATTGCGCAGCGCCCGAAGTTGGGTGGATACTTCCCCGAGATGCGCTCTGCGCTGGCACGGGTCATGGGATGTGAGCCCGAAAGAATCAATCTGAAGGCGACGACCGAAGAGAAGCTCGGTTTCACGGGCCGGGAAGAAGGGATCGAGGCCGAGGTCGTCTGCCTGTTGGAAGAAGTGCATTAAGCCGAGATCATGCTCTGAAAGTCGGGGCATCGCAGCTGAATGGCTTCCTGCAGATGAGGTAAGCCGATAGCGGATTGCCCAGACAGATCGGCCAGCGTACGTGCGATTTTCAGAACCCGGTGCATTCCTCGTATACTCATTTTGTAGTGCTGATAGGCTGCTTTCAGCAGAGCTTCCCCCTCGGGTGATAGGAAGCAGAATCGGGAAAGGTCCGCAGGGGGGATATGGGCGTTATACTGATAGGGAAGATCCTTGTAACGCTTCGCCTGTATGGCATGGGCCTGAAGGACCGAGTGGCGAAGCGTATCGACCACACCAGAGGGAAGCGGGGTTAAGTCTTCGTAATCCGGATTTCCCAGCAGGACGCCCAGATCCAGCCGATCGAGAAGAGGGCCGGAGAGGTGCCCTAGATACCGTTGGATCTGGGCGTCACTGCATTGACAGCGGGAGCGGTCCGGATAATAGCCGCAGGGACAAGGATTCATGCTGGCAATAAGGAGAAAATCCGCAGGCAGGGCCAGGCTGGCGTGGGAGCGCCGGATTCGGATCACATGTTCTTCTAATGGCTGCCGCAGAACCTCCAGTACAGAGCGGGAGAATTCCGGCAGTTCATCCAGAAACAGGACGCCATGGTGAGCCAATGTGATTTCTCCTGGATGAATGGGCTGGCCGCCTCCGGCGAGACCGCTGATGGAGATGGTATGATGGGGCGCCCGGAAGGGGCGTTCTCTCGGAAGCGGAAGCCCCAGGCTGCTGTAGATAGCCCCTGTTTCCAGAAATTCCTCCTGCGTCCAAGGTGGAAGCAGCGCGCAGAGGGACTGCGCCGCCATGGTTTTGCCAGTTCCGGGAGGTCCCCAGAGCAGAATGGGATGCATGCCGGCAGCGGAAACAGAGAGCGCACGCAACGTAAGAGGCTGCCCCATGAAGGCCTGCAGTGGGCTGGGATCTCCAACGGAGAGCCGGGGCAGTTGATGAGGCGCAGAATCAAGAGAACAGAAGCCGCGAAGATAGTGAATGGCTTCTGTTAATGTATGAATACCAATGACTTCTAAGCCGTCCAGTAAGGCGGCTTCTTCTGCGTTTTCAGAAGGAAGAAGGAGACGGCGGAGTCCCAGGTTTCTGGCGCAGTACGCCATGGCCAGCGCGCCGGGGATGGGGCGCAGTTCGCCGTTTAGAGAGAGTTCTCCGATCAGCATGGCCTCCGACAGAGGGCTTCCCTCTTCGTGGGGAAGGAGTCCTTCGGCACACAGAATGCTGATGGCAATTGGAAAATCCAGAGCAGCTCCGGCTTTTTTCAAATGGGCCGGCGCCAGATTGACGGTGATACGCTTGGTGGGAAAAGGAAGACCGCTGCTATGTAGGGCAGAACGGATCCGTTCCTTAGATTCACGAACAATGCTGTCCGGCAGTCCCACAATATAGAAGTTGGGCAGACCGGAATACAGGGTGGTTTCGACGCGAACCGGCGCGCCGGAGGTACCGAATAGGGTACAGCTTGGGATAGAACAAAACATAGGAAACCTCCTTTCATGATGCGCGTCGGAGTGCTGACACTCTATATTGTCGCTTTTTTTAGGGTGGTTGGCTGGTGTTTTTTAAAGAAAAGTGTTTTTTTCGGTGAAAATATAAAATAGGAGAAAAAGATCTGATTTTTCAGAAAATGACAGAAACAACTACTATTTTCAGAATATTTGTGTTTGGGTCTGTACAAGCGTGAAAAAAAACGGTATAATATAGGGCACAGGTTTAGCCTGCCGCGTCGGGGTGCTGACAGATTCTTACGATGCGGAGGTTAAAACGATGTACACACAGGAGGATTACTATTGGATCTGGCTCTGTGAACAGCCAGGTATCGGGCCGGCGAAGCGGGATGCTTTGCTGAAGGCCTGTGGAAGTGTTGTCTCTGTTTATGAGGCAGGTATCGAGCAGTACGTGGCTGCCGGGGTGAAGGAGGAGCAGGCCAGGCAGCTGGAACGGTCAAAAGACCTGGAAGGGGTTCGCAAACGCTGCCAGGAGTGGGCCAATCAGGGGATTTTTGTGATTACCAGGGCGCATACCTTGTTTCCAGAGGGACTGCGTAACATCTACCCGTCCGTGGGGCGTCTCTTTGGAAGAGGAGACCAGGAGCTGCTTTCCACCTCATGTCTTTCGATTGTCGGTTCCAGAAAATGCAGTTCTTATGGTGCAGGGGCGGCTCGGTATCTGGGAAAGCATCTGGCCAAGGCCGGGTACACGATTGTCAGCGGCATGGCTAGCGGGATCGATGCCTGTGCGCATCAAGGCGCATTGGATGCCAGAGGCAAAACGATTGCGATTCTGGGGTGTGGAATTGATATCTGTTATCCTAAAGGAAATTTGCGTTTATATGAGAAGATTGCTCACTGGGGGTTGATTCTGTCGGAATATCCGCCGGGAACACCGCCCAAGGCCGGGTTATTTCCTATGCGAAATCGGATCATCGCGGCGCTGAGCCGAGCGATTGTGATTGTGGAGGCGGCGGAGCGCAGCGGCGCACTGATCACGGCGGATCAGGCGCTGGATGCCGGCAAGGAAGTGTTTGCGGTGCCGGGGCAGATTTTCAGCGCCAACAGTAAGGGGACACATCGTCTCTTGCGTCAGGGAGCCATGCTGATCAGCGATTGGCAGGATGTTCCGTTGGAGTTGGGTGATCTGGTACAAGAAGAGCAGGAAGAGAAAAAGACGTTTCAGGATGCAGATGTGCAGGCTATTTGGGAGCAGATTTCCTGGGAAGCACAGAGCATTCAGCAACTATCCCAGAAGCTGGGGATTGAGGCAGATAAGTTTATGCAGTGCATCACGATGTTAGAGATGACTGGCTATGTGGAGCGCAGGCCGGATGGCAGTATCCTGCGAAAAAAGCAATAAGTAAGGAGTTTGGGAAATATGGCAAAGAATCTGGTCATTGTAGAGTCTCCTGCAAAGGCGAAGACAATCCAGAAATTTCTTGGTTCCAATTATGAAGTTATCGCTTCCAATGGGCATGTACGGGATCTCCCGAAGAGCCAGTTGGGCGTAGATATTGAGCATGGTTTTGAGCCGAAGTATATCACGATTCGAGGAAAGGGAGATCTCGTGAGCCGTCTTAAGAAGGAAGCACATAAGGTGGACCGCGTGTATCTGGCAACGGACCCTGACCGGGAGGGAGAAGCCATTAGTTGGCATCTGGCTCATGTGCTCAACCTGCCGGAACAGACGACCAAGCGAATCACATTTAACGAAATCACAAAGGATGCGGTGCGGAAGTCGCTGAAACAGGCGAGGGGCATCGATCAGAACCTGGTAGATGCACAGCAGGCACGGCGTGTACTGGATCGAATTGTGGGATATAAGATGAGCCCTGTCTTATGGAAGAAGGTTCGAAAAGGACTCAGCGCAGGGCGTGTACAGTCGGCTGCATTGAAACTTTTATGTGACCGGGAGAACGAAATTCAAGATTTTGTTCAAGAAGAATTCTGGACCATTGAGGGTAAGTTCAGCAAGAAAAAGGCCAAGGGCGTTCTGCGGGCGCGGCTGACCAGGATCGGAAAGGATAAACCACAGATCGGGAAGGAAGCGGAAGCGCAGGATCTGATTGGGCGCATTCAGGCAGTAGGAGATTTCCAAGTCAAGGAGATCAAACGGGGGAAGAGAAGTCGAAAGGCTCCTCTTCCCTTCACCACCAGTACGCTGCAGCAGGAAGCCTCTAAACGGTTAGGGTTTTCTCCGCAGAAGACAATGCAGATCGCGCAGCAGCTTTATGAGGGCGTGGATGTCGGAAGCGGCACGGTGGGTCTGATTACCTATCTGCGTACAGATTCTACGCGTATCGCAGAGGAGGCTCATGAGGCCGCAGTGCAGATGATTGCGGAGCAATACGGACAGGAATATGTGGGGCAGGTCAAGGCAGCGCCTGGGGGACAGCGGATCCAGGATGCTCATGAGGCGATTCGTCCAACATACGTACAGTATACGCCAGTCAAGATCCAGGAAAGTCTGTCCAGAGATCAGCTACGCCTGTATAAGCTGATTTACGAACGTTTTATCGCAAGCCGCATGTCGGCGGCGGTATATGATACATTGCAGATCGTGCTGGAGAAGGAAGCTTTTGAGTTTACATCTTCTGGCTCCAAACTCGTATTTCCGGGATTTCTCCAAGTTTATAAAGAACAAGAGGAAGAGCAGGAGAAATTTGAAACGATCGAGGGGTTGGAAACAGGAGATGAAGTCCAGCTGAAAACCATTGAGCCGCAGCAGCATTTCACGCAGCCGCCTCCCCGCTATACGGAAGCGGCACTGGTGAAAGCACTAGAAGAGAACGGTGTCGGACGGCCCAGTACCTATGCGCCAACGATCGCAACGCTGATTGCACGGGCCTATCTGGCGAAAGAGAAAAAGGTACTGTATGTGACAGAACTGGGGATGATCGTAAATCAGATGATCAGCCAATATTTTTCGGAGATCGTAGACATTCACTTTACAGCGGGAATGGAAGAGAAGCTGGATAAGGTAGAAGAAGGAGAGGTCAACTGGCGGGCCATTTTACAGGATTTCTATCAGGAGTTCGAGCCTCTGGTGGAGAAAGCATCCAACGAATTAGAGAAAGTACAGCTGGAAGACGAAGTAACGGATGTGATCTGTGAGAAGTGTGGCCGGAACATGGTACTTAAGACAGGGCGATATGGAAAGTTTTATGCTTGTCCCGGATTTCCGGAATGCAGAAATACAAAGCCGTATCAGGAACTTTTGGATGTGCCTTGTCCGCGGTGTGGTGCGCCGATTCAGGTATGCAAATCTCGAAAAGGACGTGTCTTTTATGGATGTTCTAAGCATCCAGAGTGCGATTTCGTATCTTGGGATAAACCTGTTGCCAAAAAATGTCCCAAATGCGGATCTTATATGGTAGAGAAAAAAGGAAAAAATACGCGGTTCGTATGCTCATCAAGGGAATGCGGATACAGCGAACAGGCAGAATGAAAGGATAAGGGTTCGAATGAACGAAGAATTGCTGAAAAAAGTACGAAGGATTCATAGTCTTGTGAAAAAAGCGGGCATGGATCCGCTGATGTTCGAAGAGATTGCTGCGCTATGCGGAGAGATGCTGTCTTCGGAAGTGCTGATTCTATCTAAAAAGGGAAAGGCATTGGAGGTCTATCGCTTTGATGGAGAGCAGGATGTACTGGAATCGTATTGGGAAAAGGGCACCTCTGTTTCTGAGCGTCGAGCCGGCTCTTTGAATCGCATCACAGAAGTGATAGAAAATGCGGATTTGCGGGTATTTGGTGTTGGAACCACAGATGAGATAGTAAAGAGTGTCCTCGTACCATTGGACTCTGCAGGACAGAGAATGGGGACCTTGATCATCTGCCGCCAGAAGACAGATTATACAACCGATGAGTTGATCAGGCTTGAGTTTATATCCATGGTGATTGCTAGAGAGCTGGCCCAGGCAGTTTATCGGGAGAATGAACAGGAGAAAAAGAAGAGCGAGGTCATTCAGGCAGCGATTGCGACATTATCGTATTCCGAACTGGCGGCAATTCTTCACATTTTTCAGGAATTACAGGGAGATGAGGGACTTCTGGTTGCCAGCAAGATCGCGGATCGGGTGGGAATCACGCGGTCCGTCATCGTAAACGCACTGCGCAAGTTCGAAAGTGCAGGCGTCATCGAATCCAGATCTCTCGGTATGAAAGGAACGTATATTCGGATCCTGAATTCTGCACTACGAGATGAACTGCAGAAGTATGGTACAGGAATCTGATTTTCGAAGGTGACATACAGACAAGGCTCCGTGAGGAGTGAGGCAAAAGAATCTTCTTCCGGAAGAACAGCAGGGATATTGGGTCTTATACTGGCAGGAAAGAAAGATAGAGCAAAGAAATCAGTTGGCATGGTGGAATGTGCACCTGGTGCATAAGTGTGTCTGTCTGTTTCAGAACCATATGCCGTGGCAGATGGAAGAAGAGGATTTGTTTCAATGCGGCATGATGGGATTGCTGGAAGCCGTGGAAAAGTATGATCCACATCGAAATCCTTATTTTTCCACCTATGCGCTTCCCAAGATCTATAGTCAAATGCAAAAGGGCATGATGCAGAGTTCGGGCCTCTCCCGCAATCTGTTTCACAAGATGCTCCGGTATAAGAATTGTCGGGAACTCTTGTGTCAAAGGCTGAAGCGAATGCCGACACATGAGGAAATGGCTGAGGAACTGGGGCTCTCATGGCATAAATATCAGACGGTATATCAACATTTGGCGTTCTGCCATATTGCCTTATATGGTCTGCAGTGCCCAGCGAACTCGCCGGACATAGAGTATCTTGTGCCGTGGGAAGATATCTGGTTGCGCTGCCTCCTGCGAAGTTTCTTGGAACAGATGCCAGAGGAGCAGCGCGATATGATTCAGGCTTATTATTATGAAGAAAAGTCTTTGCGAAGGATCAGTCAGGAACGAAAAAGCAGCAGATGGAAGACGGAGAAATGTCTGAGAGAGGCACTTGCCTGGTTAAAAAATAATTTTTCAATTGATACTTGATTTTTCGAGGAAAATCCAGTATACTAAAGGTCGGCCCGTGAATGGGCAAATCCACACTTTCCAGTCATAATGTCTCGGTGCCCTAATGGGTGGGATGTGAAAACGGCTGGATAAGGAGGAAAAACAAAATTATCGGAGGGAAAGACATGAGTGTTATTTCTATGAAGCAGCTTCTGGAAGCCGGCGTGCATTTCGGACATCAGACCAGAAGATGGAACCCCAAGATGGCTCCTTACATCTTTACGGAGCGTAATGGCATCTATATTATCGACCTGCAGAAGACCAACCGCAAGGTGGATGAGGCGTATGCAGCAGTCAAGGCTGTTGCAGCTGAAGGTGGTAAGATTCTGTTTGTGGGTACCAAGAAGCAGGCACAGGAGGCTGTAAAGAGTGAGGCTGAGCGTTGCGGCATGTTCTATGTGAACAACCGTTGGCTGGGTGGTATGCTGACAAACTTCAAGACGATCCGCAGCCGTATCGATCGTATGATTGAGCTGGAGACCATGGAAGCGGATGGTACTTTTGATGTACTGCCGAAGAAGGAAGTGCTGAATCTGAAGGCAGAGCTGGACAAGCTGCAGAAGAACCTGAACGGAATTCGGGATATGAAGGAAGTGCCGGACATGATTTTCGTCGTGGATCCGCGCAAGGAGCATATCGCCATTCAGGAAGCGCATATTCTGGACATTCCGCTGGTAGGTATTGTAGATACAAACTGTGATCCGGATGAGATTGACTATGTGATTCCGGGTAACGACGACGCAATTCGTGCGGTGAAGTTGATCGCTGCGACGATGGCAGACGCCGTAATCGAGGCAAATCAGGGCGAGCAGATGAGCGCCGCTGAGGAAGAGGCTGAAGCCGAGGGCGAAGTCGAGGCTGAGGCACAGGAAGAGGAAGAAGAGTAATCATATATCCTACACATTCGGAGGGAAGAGCATGAATATTACAGCAGCTATGGTAAAGGAACTGCGTGAGATTTCCGGCGCAGGTATGATGGATTGTAAGAAGGCTCTTACGGCAAGCGACGGCGACATGGATGCCGCTATCGAGTACCTTCGTAAGGCTGGTATTGCTACGGCGGCTAAGAAGGCCGGTCGTATTGCCGCTGAGGGTCTGGTGGCTGTCGCGGTATCTGAGGATCAGAAGACAGGCGCAATCGTAGAGGTCAACTCTGAGACAGACTTCGTTGCGAAGAATGCGATTTTCCAGGAGTTTGTAGCTGACGTGGCGCATCAGGCGCTGGATACGAAGGCGACGGATATGGACGGCTTTATGGCAGAAGCTTGGGAGAAGGATCCCAGCATCACCGTTAAGGATGCACTGGTAGCGAAGGTTGCTGTGATCAGCGAGAATCTGCAGATTCGTCGTTTCGAGCAGGTAAAGAGCAACAGCTATGTAGGCGCTTACGTGCATGGTGGCGGCCGTATCGCGGTTCTGGTCAATGTGAACAGCGAGATCGTAAACGACGCCGTGAAGGAAGCCGCTAAGAACGTGGCAATGCAGGTAGCTGCATTGAATCCTCGTTACAATACGCGCGATGACGTGCCTCAGGAATTCCTGGAGCATGAGAGAGCTATTCTGATGGAGCAGGCTTCCAAGGAGGGCAAGCCCGAGGCTATTCTGAAGAAGATGGTGGAAGGCCGTCTGAATAAGGAATTGAAGGAGTATTGTCTGCAGGATCAGGTGTACTTCCGTGACGATGAGCTGACCGTAGGTAAGTACCTGAAGCAGGTCTCCAAGGAAGTAGGCTGTGAGGTTACCGTAACGGGTTATGTTCGTTATGAGACTGGTGAAGGCATCGAAAAGAAGCAGGAAGACTTTGCAGCAGAAGTAGCAAAGCAGATGGGACAGTAATCTGTTCTTACGTAAATATAAAAAGCTCTATGTGAGTGGGATGACCGCTTGCATAGAGCTTTTTGTTTAAGAGAGGGTGCCCAGAGATTCTCATCACTCCGGCAAAAAGAAATGTAAAATTTAGAGTGAGTGATGAGAAAATGGGGCTTGCAACGCATCGAGAGGCGTGAGGATCCAGGCCCCGCAGTGCATCGGGAGGCGTGCACCCCTGGAATTCTCATCACTCCGGCAAAAAGAAATGTAAAATTTACAAAGAGTGATGAGAACGCAGCCCCCTTATGAACGATGGAGCAAAGTGCGATACCGATTGAAGCATGCCAGGATTTCCTGTTTTCTGGGACGCGCCATAGGGCTGACATGAGAGGGATTTTCGCACAGCACTTCTAATGTCTTTTGATCCACAAGCTGATCGAGTTCCTGGGCAATTTGACGCAGAGTTTTCTGGCCATTTAGAAGGTGTTTTTGCGCATAAAGGATACAATATCCCAGAGCGGTTACTTGCTCGGTATCTGCGATCTGCTCGACATATCGCAGATCGATGGTCTCCCGCTGGATCATCACGCCGTCACGTCCTAATGTTTTCATCTTGATGCGTCCCGGGTCACGAAATTCGCTGGAAGCCTTAGGCTTTCGGTTAAAATTGGGCTCGGGCGCCGGCAATACGGGTTCATTTCGAACTGGAAAGGCAGAGGCCTCTTTTTTGGCATATGCAGTGATATCCCGAGGAATATAGCGATCCATCTGGATGATGCTGTCGGCAACGTGAAAGTAGGAACCGGAACTACCAGCCACTACGATGGTGGAGACGCCATATGTCTCATAGAGTTCTCGAATGCGATCGATAAAAGGGGTAATGGGTTCCATATCCCGGTGAATGACACGCTGCATCAGCTCATCGCGAATCATAAAATTCGTCGCGCTGGTATCTTCGTCGATGAGAAGCAGGGAGGCGTCGGCTTCCAGGCTCTCTACTACATTGGCGGCCTGCGAAGTGCTGCCGCTGGCATCTTCTGTCACGAAAGCGTGGGTATCTTTACCATTCGGCAAGTCGTTGATAAACATGGAGATGTCCGTCTTGTAGATGCTGCGTCCATCTTCGGCACGGATTTTCATTGCCGTATGATCGGTGATGACATATTCCCGGCCATCTCCAGCGATATGAGAATAGACTCCCATCTCCAAGGCTGAGAGCAGGGTGGACTTACCATGATATCCACCACCGACAATCAGGGTGATTCCTTTTCGGATTCCCATGCCGCTGATCCGGCCTTTATGAGGCAGATCCAGCGTGACTCGCATAGATTCCGGGGACACAAAGGGAATCCCCTGCTTCATAGGGCGAGAGGATATCCCGGATTCTCGGGGCAGGATGCTCCCATCGGCAACAAAAGCACAGAGGCCGAGCCTTGGCAACTGCTCTCGAATATATTGCTGATCCTCTGCCAGATCTGCAATGGACTGTAATCTCCGTGCATCCAGATTTCGATAGTATAAAGAATGCTCCACGCATTGGGGCAGAAAATCGAAGAGGATTTTCATGAGTTCTTGGGCATTGATGGTACGTCCATTGGCCGGGAATCCCACCTCAAAGCGCAGTAAAAGATCGCCTGTGGTAGGATTCATCTGGCAGGCAGTTCGCTCCAGAATTTCCTGACCACATGGGCTGACCCGGAGGATTCCGCTTTTGCCGGAACCTTTTGCTTGGAAAGAAAATTGATGAATCTGCCACCCAAATTGTCTTGTTAATTCATCCTGCAGGGCGATTCGCTGACAGGGGGATGCATAGAGGGGACGAGGAAAGCCGGCGACGGTTCCCTTCACATGAATGCTCAATTTGGACGGGGATGCAAAAGGATCCCCCTGAACATGGTCAATGGAGATCATGTACTGGGGAAACTGATAGGTTCCTCGCGTATCTTTATAGGCCGGGTATCCCCGGTGATCGATTTTTTCTAGTAGATTTCTCAGATCTGCAGCCATCTGCATATCACATTGCCTCCCTATTTTAAGTTTCTATTACATCATAGCCGAACTGCGGATTCTGTCAAGGATATTTTTGAAAATCCTGTGATTTTGTCACAGACAGGGCATCTGAAATGTGGTACAATAGGCGTGGCATGACAGCCACCCATATTTAGAAGAAATTGAGCCACGCCCCGAGTGAGGAACCGGAAGTGCGATGGCTTATAGATTGACTGAAAAAGGAGAGGATCAGCATGAAAGTCGTGATTATTGGAGGGGTCGCAGGAGGCGCGACTGCAGCGGCAAGGCTCAGAAGACTGGATGAATCCGCGGAGATCATCATCATCGAACGCAGTGGCTATGTATCCTACGCCAACTGTGGGTTGCCTTATTATATCGGCGGCGTTATTACTGAGAAAGAGGACCTGACGCTGCAGACGCCAACGAGTTTCTGGAATCGATTTCGAATCGAGGTGCGGACACATCAGGAGGCGATCCGGATTCGTCGGAAAGAGAAGGCCGTAACGGTGCGGAATCTGACCACAGGAGAGACCTATGAGGAAAGCTATGATAAACTCCTGCTTTCACCAGGTGCCACAGCCATCAAGCCAAACATTCCGGGGACGGAATCAGAAGGTGTCTTTACCCTGCGTACGGTGGAAGATACCTGGCGCATACGCGAATGGATAGAGAAGAAAAAGCCGGCGCGTGCGGTTGTTGTCGGTGGTGGCTTCATTGGGCTGGAGATGCTGGAGAATCTCATGCATGCCGGGATCCAGACCACGCTCCTGCAAAAGAGCGAACAGGTGATGCCGCCGCTGGATTACGATATGGCCTGCGGTGTTCATGCATATCTGCGAAAGATGGGAGTAGATCTTCGTCTGCGGCAGAATGTGACAGGGATCGAGAGGACAGAAACAGGGATTACCGTACAGGTAGAGGGGCAGGAGGCCATCGAGACCGATCTGGTGATCCTGGCCATCGGTGTGAGTCCCGAGACCTGGCTCGCCAAGGATGCGGGTCTTACACTGGGAATGCGGGGCGCTATTGTGGTGAATCCGCATATGCAGACGTCTGATCCGGATATTTATGCAGTAGGCGACGGAGTCACTGTACCGCATTATGTGACCCGGGAACCGGCCTGGATTGCCCTGGCGGGTCCCGCCAATAAGGAGGGGCGCATCGCGGCAGATCATATGTGCGGCATCGAAACGAGCTATGCGGGAAGCCAGGGCTCCTCTGTCCTGAAGCTCTTTGACATGAGCATTGCGTCCACGGGTTTGAATGAACGGAGCGCAGAGGCGGCGGGCATTCCGTATGACTATGTGGTCACGTTCTCACCGTCTCATGCGAGCTACTATCCGGGGGCCTCCAATATGACGGTGAAGGTTTTATTCCACAAAGAGACAGGACGCATCCTGGGCGCGCAGATCGTGGGATTTGCGGGCGTGGATAAACGCATCGACGTGCTGGCCGTGTCCATTCGCGCGCATATGACGGGACAGGATCTGGCGGAGTTGGAATTGGCCTATGCACCTCCGTTTTCCTCGGCGAAGGATCCTGTGAATATGGCCGGTTTTGTCATCGAAAATGTGCGGCAGGGCCTGGTAAAACAGTATCGTTATCAGGATATCGAAGGGCTGCCGCAGGACGGGAGCATCATCATGCTGGATGTACGAACGGACAGGGAGTATGCGGCTGGGCACATCCCCCATACCCTGCACATTCCGCTGGACAGCCTGCGCGAGCGTATGGGTGAACTGGATCCACAGAAGCCGATCTATGTAAACTGTCAGAGCGGTCTGCGGAGCTATCTGGCCTGCCGGATTCTGATGCAGCACGGTTTTCAGTGCTATAACCTGATCGGCGGATATCGCTATTATGCCCTGCAGCAATCTGAGAAGGAACTGGACACTGTACCAAGTCACTCCTGCGGACTCCCGATTCACTAAAATCAAAAAGGGGCTGTTCAAAATCGTATTTTTGTGAGACAATAGAGACAAACAGGAGGTAAAATACACATGAAAGTACGAGAAAGAACATGGAACGGCACCATTTCGCCGGAAAAAACACAGCGAGAAGTGGAACATGGCCGCCTGGCCAGGAAAGCGGCAGAGGAGGGATTTGTACTTCTGAAGAATGAGGGGCAGCTTCTTCCGATAGCCAAGGGCACACGGATTGGTCTGTATGGCGGCGGAGCCGTTTGTACGGTGAAAGGCGGTACAGGATCGGGAGACGTGAATGAACGCGCGTCTGTGACCATTGCCCAGGGGCTGCGGAATGCTGGATATGAGATCACGAGTGAGTTCTGGCTCACGGCGTATGAGCAGCTGTATCATTCGTCCAGAGAAGAATGGAGAGATACGATTCTGCGCAAGATGGAGCAGATGAATGGCAACTTTTTTAATGCGTATTCGACTACGCCGTACCATATGTTGGCAGGTCCCCAGATTGATGAAGAGATGGCCAAAGAAGATGGTGCCGATACGGCAGTGTTTGTGCTGGCGCGGGTTGCAGGCGAGAATGCGGATCGACGTGATGAGAAGGGAGACTATTTCCTATCGGATGAGGAAGAGGGATTACTGGCGCAGCTAAGCCGTTGTTACGACCATATCGTCCTTGTGATCAATGCCGGAGGACCGGTGGATCTGGGCTTTTTGGAGAAGTATCCCAAGATAGAGGCTGCTTTGTACTACGTTCAGGCGGGACAGGAAGGCGGAAACGCGTTGGCTGATGTATTTGCGGGAGATGTTACGCCATCAGGTAAGTTGGTAGACACCTGGGCCAGGAGCTATGCGGATTATCCCAGTGCGGACACGTATAGCTATCATAGCGGTCATATGGAGCGAGAAGTGTATCGGGAAGGCATCTATGTAGGGTATCGTTATTTTGACACGTTCGAATTGCCTGCGCGTTTCGGATTTGGCCATGGGCTCTCCTATACCTCATTCTCATGGGAGGTACCGCATATCGTCTGGGATGTTTCGGCAAAGCAGATTCGGGTTCAGACACGGGTTACGAATACGGGAGACCAGTATAGCGGTAAGGAGGTGCTGCAGGTCTATGTATCCTGTCCCCAGGGCCGTCTCGTGAAAGAGTTTCGAAGGCTGGCGGGCTTTGGAAAGACAAAAGTCTTGCAGCCCGGTGCGTCCTGTGACCTTACGGTTTCGTTTTCTATCGAGCAATTGGCATCGTACGATGAGAAGCAGTCGGCCTGGGTGCTGGAAGCCGGCTTATATGGTGTATGGGTGGGAGATTCCCTGGAGAGTGCGCGGCTTTCGGGCTCACTGCACCTGGATCAGGAGCATGTCCTGCTGCAATGTGCGCCGATTTGCGTGCCGCAGGAAAATATCGAGGAATTTTCTCCGGATCCGAGACGTACCAGGGAGCGGGAAGCCGCCTGGCATAAGGAAGCGGAGGGCCTGTGCAGCGTAGAAATCGCATCGCAGGATCTGCCCAGCCAGACCGTAGCCTATATGACAGCGAAGAAACCGTTATCCGGGCAAGCGGGTGAGATTGTGGAGCAGCTCTCCACAGAACAGCTCATACATCTGGCCTGCGGCGAACCCAGTCGGGGACAGGAAAGCAGTGCATTAGGGTCTGCCGGTGTATCGATTCCGGGATCCGCGGCGGAGACATCGTCGGTCGCGGCAGAGGACCCATGGAATGTGGCCAGTATTGTCTTAGCGGATGGACCGGCAGGCATACGGCTTCATCAGACGTATCAGGTCGAGAATGGGCAAGTCATGGGCAGAGACTTCCTGGCGTCTTTTGAGCGAGGATATTTCTCACAGAAAAAAGAAAAGAAAGGAACGACGTATTACCAGTATTGTACGGCCATCCCTGTGGGTACCCTCCTGGCACAGACATGGAATCAGGATTTACTGCATGAAATAGGAGAGATGATCGGGCGTGAAATGGAGCTGTTTCAGGTGGATCTGTGGCTGGCGCCCGGTATGAACATTCACCGAAACCCGTTGTGCGGCCGGAATTTCGAGTATTATTCCGAGGATCCGCTGGTATCTGGCATGACGGCCAGCGCGATTGTGCGTGGCGTGCAGAGCATAGCGGGGCGAGGAGCTACGATTAAGCATTTTGCCTGCAATAACCAGGAAGATTACCGAATGGGATCCGATTCGATCCTGTCGGAGCGTGCCTTGCGGGAGATCTATCTCAAGGGCTTCGAGATCGCCGTGCGGGATGCACAGCCGATGGCGATCATGACGTCCTATAACATGATCAATGGGATCCATGCGGCAAACCATTATGATCTTTGTACGAAGGCGGCGCGAGATGAATGGGGATTTGCGGGTGCGATCATGACGGACTGGACCACGACCAATGCGACGCCGCGGGGTGAGTGTACGGCCGCAGGATGCATGAGAGCGGGGAACGACATGGTCATGCCTGGTATGGAGATGGACTTTGAGAGCATACGGACAGCGCTCGCTGATGGGACGCTGGATATCATGGATCTGAAGCGATGCATCTGGAATACCATTCGTATCATTCTGCAGTCGGGACGATACGAGGAAGCGGTGAGTTATTCTCGTCAGTTCAGCGGACTGGGAACCTATATGACCGCGGAATAATACTTGACAGGCGGTGCTTTTGCTGATATGATATTAGGCGAGAAGACAAAGGAAGCTCTGTGTAGACGGGGCGTTTCAGGAGGTACATTGGAATGAAATATCATCGTATTTTACTGAAGCTGAGCGGCGAGGCATTGTCCGGGGACAAGGGATTCGGATTTGACGAGGCGACGGTGCGGCAGGTTGCCGGGCAGGTGAAAGAGGCCCATGCACAGGGCACACAGATTGGAATCGTCATCGGCGCGGGCAATTTCTGGCGCGGCAGAAGCTCTCAGGAGATGGACCGGGTGAAGGCGGATCAGATTGGTATGTTGGCTACGGTGATGAATTGTCTGTACGCTTCTGAGATCTTTCGGGGAGAGGGTATGGATACCTCCATTTATGCGCCCTATCCTGTCGGACTCTATACGGAGAATTTCAATAAGGACAAGGTGAACCGGGATCTGGCGGAAGGCAAGGTGGTCTTCTATGCAGGCGGTACAGGACATCCATATTTCTCGACTGATATGGCGATCGCGCTGCGTGCCGTGGAGACGGATTGCGATGTCATGCTCATGGCAAAGAGTGTGGATGGCGTGTATGATGATGATCCTCGTAAGAACCCGCAGGCGAAGCGGTATGACGAGCTCACCTATCAGGAGATCCTGGAGAAGAACCTGATGGTGATGGATCTGCCCGCGGCAGCCCTCTGCATGGAAAATCACATGCCGGCGGTGTTGTTCGCCCTGAAGGAAGAACGGAGCATTATTCGCGTGGTGAATGGCGAGAAGATCGGTACCACCATTGTAGGATAAAATAAAGGCAAAGGAGAGAGTACAATGGCAAAGTCAGATATGAAGCCGTATGAGGAGCGGATGGAGAAAGCCATCCTGGCGTTGGAGGAGGAGTTCAATACCATTCGGGTAGGTCGTGCGAATCCTCATGTACTGGATAAGATCGTGGTGGATTATTACGGTTCTCCGACCCCATTGCAGCAAGTGGGCAATATTACAGTGCCTGAGGCACGACTTCTGGTCATTCAGCCCTGGGATGCCTCCATGATCAAGAAGATCGAGAAGGCCATTTTGATGTCCGATATCGGAATCAATCCGACGAATGACGGTAAGGCCATCCGCCTGGTATTCCCGGAACTCACGGAAGAGAAGCGTAAGGAGCAGAGCAAGGAAGTGAAGAAGCGGGGCGAGGCAGCTAAAGTGGCGGTGCGCAATATCCGCAGAGACGGTATGGATGCCTTCAAGAAGCAGAAGAAGGACAGCGATATGACAGAGGACGACCTGAAGGGCTTGGAAAAGGAAATGCAGGATTTGACGGATCGTTTTATCAAAGAGATCGACAGCAGAATCGAGAAGAAGACAAAAGAAGTTATGTCCGTATAAGAAGCAGGAGGCTGATGCGAATCGGCCTCTTTCCTTCATGGGGCAGGAGAAGAGGATCATATGGGACAATATGAACGAGTGGAGAAGCTTCCGAAAGAGAGACTTCCCCGGCATGTGGCGATTATTTTGGACGGTAACGGTCGATGGGCTGAGGAACATGGGGTATCCAGATCGAAGGGACACCTGACAGGTGCAGAGAATGTGGAGACCATATCGGACGCTCTGATTGATATGGGGATTTCCTATCTGACCGTCTATGCGTTTTCTACGGAAAACTGGAAACGCAGTCAGGAGGAAGTTTCTTATCTGATGATGCTTTTGAAGCGATACCTGATTAAGAACAAGAAAGACGCGATTCGCAGAAATATCCGGATTCGGGTATTAGGGGATAAATCGGGGCTGGCACCGGATCTTCAGGCATTGATTGCCGATGTGGAACAGTCGACGGCCCATCTCAATTCCTTTTATTTGCAGTTTGCGATCAACTACGGCGGACGAGACGAGATTCGGCGGGCCGTACAGAGAATCGCGGAAGAGAAAATATCCCCGAATCTCATTACGGAGAACGTGATCAGCGATCATCTGGATACGGCTGGAATTCCGGATCCGGATCTTTTGATCCGGACCAGTGGAGAAGAGAGAATCAGCAATTTCCTTCTATGGCAGTTGGCATATAGCGAATTTTATTTTTCCTCGAAGTACTGGCCGGATTTTACGCCGCAGGATTTAGAGGAGGCCATACTCAGCTATGCCGGACGGCAGCGCCGATTCGGCGGCAGAAAATAAGGGAGGGATAGGGATGCTTAAGAGAACGATCAGCGGTGTGATTCTGGTTCTCATCATGATCGGACTGATGTATGTGGGCGGAATTCTCCTTCTCGTCGGTCTTCTTGCCATGAGTCTGATCGGTCTTTGGGAATTCTACCATGCCGTGAGTGCCGGCGGGCATAAGCCCTACCTGTACTTGGGAATGGCAGGCACTCTGTTTTATTATGGTTTGATATGGAGTGCTATCGAAAATGTGTGGAGTTCGGCCATTTTTCTGCTGTATATCGTCGTTTTCCTGATGGCGCTGATGATCCGGAGCGTCACAGCCTATCCGAAAAGACGGGTGGAGGATGGAGCATTGACCCTGATGGGATTCCTGTATGTTCCTGTGCTCTTTTCGTTTCTATACTTTCTGCGGGAGCAGGAGGATGGCATTTTCTATGTCTGGTATGTGTTCATGGCCTCATGGGGCTGCGATACCTGCGCGTACTTGGCCGGCCGATTCTTTGGCAAGCATAAGATGTCTCCTCATCTGAGTCCGAAGAAGACAGTGGAGGGAGCGATAGGCGGTACATTGGGAGCCATTCTGCTTTCCATGATTTACGCATTCTGCATCCATTCGTTTGTGCATGTGGACAGTGCGGATCTCTATATTCTGAGCTTCTTTATTGGCCTATTCGGTGCGCTCCTGGGACAGCTGGGAGATCTGTTTGCCTCCTCCATCAAGCGGGTCATGGGTATCAAGGATTTTGGGCATCTGATACCGGGGCATGGAGGCATTCTGGATCGGTTTGATTCTACCCTGTTGGTAGGGCCAGCCATTATGATCGTGATCTTTGTGATGACATACTTGTCGTAAAGGAGTAATGATATGAAGAACATTGTGGTACTGGGTTCCACGGGATCCATTGGGACACAGACGCTGGATGTGGCGGCACGTGCGCCGGAGGAGTTTCGCGTGGTGGGGTTGGCGGTGCGGACCTCTGTGCAAAAACTGGTGGAACAGGTGCGCCAGTTTCATCCCAAAGCGGCGGTGGTCTATGATGAGGCGGCGTACGCCAGGCTGGCGGCCGATTGGCATGAGCCGGATACCCAATTGCTATGCGGTATGGAGGGGCTTTTAGAGATCGTATCCATGCCGGAAGCGGATATGGTGGTGACGGCCATGGTCGGAATGATTGGATTGCGGCCTACGGTACAGGCCATTCAGGCGGGCAAAGATATCGCACTGGCCAATAAGGAGACGCTGGTATGCGCCGGAAAGCTGATCATGGGTCTGGCAGAGAAGAAGGGCGTTCGGATTCTGCCGGTGGACAGCGAGCATGGCGCGATCTTTCAATGTCTCGCGGGTATAGATCCAGGGAGCCTGCATAAAATTATACTGACGGCTTCCGGAGGGCCCTTCCGGGGGATGCGCGCTTCTGAGCTTGCCGGTGTGCGCAAGGAACAGGCTTTGCGGCATCCGAACTGGAGTATGGGCGCGAAGATCACCATCGATTCCGCCTCCATGGTCAATAAGGGACTGGAGATGATCGAGGCCAGGTGGCTCTTTCATTGTCCGCCGGAGCAAATTGACGTATTGGTGCATCCGCAGAGCATCATACATTCTATGGTAGAACTGGTGGATGGCTCCGTCTTGGCCCAGTTGGCGGTAGCGGATATGCGGCTGCCGATTGAGGTCGCTCTGGCCTATCCGAAGCGGGGAAAGAGGGTAGTAGAACCCCTGGATCTGGCCCAGATCGGCATGCTTTCCTTTGAAAAGCCGGATGAAGAGGTGTTTGTATCTCTGCGCTTGGCGAGAGAGGCTATGGTGCGGGGAGGACTGTTCCCGGCGGCCCTGAACGCGGCCAATGAGTGTGCTGTAGCCGCCTTTCTGGCGGATCGTATCGGATTTACGACTATCTATCAATGGATCGAACAGGGAATGGAATGGGCGGAACGGCATGGCTTTGACGGCGAGGACTATACGCTGGAAGATGTGTTTGCTCTGGAAACGGGAATCAGGCAGGAGTTTGGGGAAGCATTGTAGAAAGGTGGGAACGGATTGGGGATCATCATCGCCATACTGGTGTTTGGTTTCATGATCTTGATTCATGAATGGGGACATTTTATTGCGGCTCGTGCGCATGGGGTTTTCGTACAGGAGTTTGCGCTGGGTATGGGGCCCAAGATCAAAAGTCATACATCGAAGAAGACAGGAACCGTGTTTTCCTGGCGGGTTTTCCCCATCGGCGGATACTGTCAGATGTTGGGTGAGACGGAACAGGTGGAGGGAGAAGGTTCTTTTTCCGGGAAGTCCGCCTGGGCCCGCATGACGATTGTGGCGGCAGGGCCGCTCATGAATATTCTGACGGCTTTTATTTTGGGGATTGTGGTGATTGCTTCCACCGGATATACGACGACAGTGATCGGCGCTTTAGACGCGGGATACGGTGCGGAAGCAGCCGGCCTTGAGGTGGGAGATCGGATCGTGAGGATCAACGGCGAATCGGTGCACATTCTTCAGGACCTGCAGTATGCATTGATGGATGTACAGGATGTACCGGTGGAGATCACAGTTGAGAAGGCAGATGGCACGAGGAGTACCGTCACGATCACACCGCAATACGACGAAGAATTGGAACGGTATCGGATTGGGATCACGGCGGAAGGTCGCAGTCAGAGTTGGGGAGAAATCCTTGCAGAGGAGGGAATCGGTGTGCTTCCAGAGGTGATCTGGAATACGATTGCCCAGTCTTTCTGGCAGATGGTAGGAGACGTGGAAGTGGTCATCCGCAGTGTGGTGCAGCTCATCACAGGGCAGGTATCCTTTAACAATATGATGGGCCCGATTGGAATCGTCAGCGTCGTAGGCGAATCCTACAGTGTCGGGGCGCAGGTGGATATCTGGGCCGGCATTCTGAATGTGCTGAGCTTAACAGCGCTTTTATCCGCGAATATGGGCGTCATGAATCTGTTTCCGATTCCGGCGCTGGATGGAAGCCGTCTGATATTTCTGGCCCTGGAAGGGATTCGGAAGAAACCTTTGTCGCCACAGCTGGAAAATGGAATCTATACGGTAGGCTTTCTGCTTTTGATGCTTCTGATGTTGTTTGTGGCATATCAGGATATTGTGAGACTGTTTGCGTAAATCTATGGAAATCGGAGTGTGAAGGATGTATACACGAGAGAAAACAAAACAGATTCGCGTGGGAAAACTGCCCTTAGGAGGCGGTGCGCCGATTTGGATTCAGTCTATGACGAATACCAAAACGAAGGATGCGGAGGCGACGATTCGTCAGATCCATGCGCTGGAAGAGGCCGGCTGTGAGATCATTCGAGCGACGGTGCCGGATATGGAGTCGGCGGAAGCCTTCTGGAAGATCAAAGAAAATATCTCGATTCCGCTCGTGGCCGATATTCATTTCGATTATCGCCTGGCGATCGCGGCCGTAGAACATGGCGCGGATAAGATTCGGATCAATCCGGGCAATATCGGTTCCGAAGACCGTATCAAGGCGGTAGTAGATGTCTGTAAGGCGCATCACGTACCGATTCGCATCGGTGTGAACGCGGGGTCTCTGCGGAAAGACCTGGTGGCCAAATATGGAGGCCCCACGGTGGAAGCGCTGGTAGAGAGCGCCGAAGAAAACGTACGCTTGTTGGAACAATTTGATTTTGCAGACATTGTAGTATCTTTGAAGGCCTCCCATTTAAATCTTTGTGCGGATGCCTATCTGGCCTTTGCGGAAAAATATCCCTATCCGCTGCATCTGGGCGTGACGGAGGCGGGGACGCTGTTTGACGGCGCAGTCAAATCCGCCATGGGACTCGGGATCATGCTCCATGCGGGAATTGGGGATACCCTGCGGGTCTCTCTGACGGATGATCCGGTAGAAGAAGTACGTACTGCCAGGAAGATCCTGACATTTGCGGGACTCCGCCGTTTTGGACCGGAGTTTATCTCCTGCCCGACTTGCGGCAGAACCTCCATTGACCTGGTGAAACTGGCGAAACAGGTGCAGGAAGCCCTGACCGATCTGACGCTGCCTATCCGCATCGCAGTCATGGGCTGCGTGGTGAACGGACCGGGGGAGGCGCGAGAGGCCGATCTTGGGATTGCCGGCGGAAACGGAGAAGGGCTGATCTTCAAAAAAGGAGAGATCCTGTATAAGGTGCCGGAAGATCAGCTTCTTGCGGCCTTGGTGCAGGAAGCAAGACAATTGGAACAGGACGCGAAAGAGGAGAGTTGAGCCTTTATGCAAGCACAGAAACGAACAGTGGAGGATTTTTTTGGCAAGTGGATTGAAGATGAGGGGCAGTTAGAGCTTGCCTCTCTTCTTGAAGTACAGGAAATTCGCGTCAAGCGGCAGGAACGCGTGATGTGCATTCAGACCAAGACAAGCCATCTGTTCTCGCCGGTCTGGTGTAATACCCTGCAGGAGGCCATTCAGGAGGGAATGCAGGATCTGCTTCGTGTCTCTCTGGAGGTTCAATATAAACCGAAGAACCAGGAGGATATCTGGGAGGATGCCTGGGATATGGCGTTGGATACGGAGCGTCATCTGCATCCGATGTTGGTGTCCATTCTGTCATCCCCGAAAAGATCGGCCTGCAGAGCGGGACAAGTAGAAATCAAATTGCCGGCGTCTCAGGCGAGACTGCTTCGGCACAGCGGGATTCTTCAGCGGCTTGAGGCAGATATGCGGCAGATTACGGGAAGCCATACGCAGATCCATCTGCAAGAGGAAGCAGAGACGCCGGATCTGATACAGCAGCAGGAAGAGGAGCGTAAAAAAAGAGAAGAAAGCATTTTGCGAAAGATGCTGGCGCAGAATGTTCCAGCGCCAGAAGAACAGATGGAGCCGCAGAGCCAGGCCATGGTGGAGCCAGGTGAGCTTCCCTGGGACGATCCTGTGGATAACTGGGGTTCGGGAATGCCGGAGATGGATGAGCCCGAGAAGGAAGAGATGCCGGAGGATCAGATTCTTCTGGGGCGGCGCATTACCGGTAAGATCGGCGAGCTGGATCCGCTGGAGGACAAGAAGCGCTATGTATTGCACGGTATTGTATCGGCGAAAAGCGAGCGGGAGATCAAGGGAGAAAAGACCTTGTTGCAGCTCACACTGACCGATTATCAGAAGGAAGCCATTGTCAAGGCTTTTGTACCGAATGAGGATTACGAGAAATGGGGAGAGAAGATCATAAATGGCGTAACGCTCATGGTGAAGGGAACGGCCAAGCAGGATGACTACCTTCATGCGGTGACGCTGATTGCCAATCATATCACCCTGTGCCAGGAGGAGTATCCGATTGATCCGGATGTGAAGGCGGCGATGGATCAGATGATCATCGGGACGCCCTTTGAGGCACAGAATGAACGACCGCTGCGCAATATCGAGGCGGTCAGCGGCATGGTAACGGTACAGGGCGATGTGATCCTGCATGAGGCCAATGAGGACCGGTCGGGCAATATGTCGCTCATCATAGACATCACGGATTATACCGGTTCCATACCCGTATATGCCAAGGTGGACAAGGAGCGGTATAAAGTGATTGCCTCGGATCTGAAGGCAGGAAAGGGCCTGGAGGTCTATGGCGAGATGCAGGATGATTACAAGGGGGATCACAGGATCCTGCAGGCGAAGGCGATCCGGCGGCGGAAGAGTGTTATTAAGCCGCAGCGGGAAGACAACGCGCCGGTGAAGCGGGTAGAACTGCATATGCATACGAAAATGAGCGAAATGGATGCTGTTTCTTCACCGACGGAGCTGGTGCAGCAGGCCGCTCGTTGGGGACATCCTGCGGTGGCGATCACTGACCATGGCGTAGTACAGGGCTTCCCGGAAGCGATGGAGGCAGCGGAAAAACTGCCAATCAAGGTGATATACGGAGTAGAAGCCTATCTGGTAGACGATCTGCAGGAAGCGGTGCGGCGAGAACAGGGACAGGATTTCTCAGTGCCTTTTGTCGTTTTCGATATCGAGACCACAGGATTTAATAAGGAACGGGATCACATCATCGAGATCGGTGCCGTCAAGGTGCAGAATGGGGAGACGGTGGATACGTTCAGCACCTTTGTGAATCCTGGCATGCCGATTCCGGAGAAGATCACCGAGCTGACCAGCATCACCGATGAACAGGTGCAGGATGCGCCTTCGATCGAAGAGGCGCTTCCACAGTTTCTGCAGTTCTGTGAGGGCGCGGTCTGGGTGGCCCATAATGCGGGCTTCGATTCTGGTTTTATAGAAACCAAGGCCAGGGATCTGGGGCTAGGAGATCTTTCTTTTACGGTGGTGGATACGCTGGCGCTGGCCCGGGGCCTGTACAATCAGCTCAAGCGATACACGCTGGATGCAGTTTGTAAACACCTGGGAATCTCTCTGGAGAACCACCACAGGGCCGTAGATGATGCCGGGGCGACGGCGGAGATCTTCAAGCGCTGCCTCTTGGAGCTTGCGGAGCAGAACGTGGAGAAGCTTTCGGACATCAATCCGTTTATTATGGCGAGAGTGGATGTGAAGCGTCTCCGGGCGCATCACGCCATCATTCTGGTACAGAATCTGACCGGACTCCGGAATCTGTATGAGCTCATTTCCATCGCGCATCTGCAGTATTTCTACCGGGTGCCGCGGATTCCCAAGTCGGAGCTGAATCGCCTGCGGGAGGGACTGCTTCTGGGAACGGCCTGTGAAGCGGGTGAACTCTATCAGGCGGTACTGGATAACGATGGTCCGGAGGTCATCGAGAATCTGGTCAATTATTATGACTATTTGGAGATTCAGCCGCTCTGCAACAATGAGTTCATGGTACGCGATCATACGGTGCCGGACATGGAGGCGCTGAAGGATATCAACCGCAGGATCATAGAGTTGGGAGAACAGTATCACAAGCCTGTGGTCGCGACCTGCGATGTCCATTTCATGAACCCGGAAGACGGCATCTATCGAAAGATCATTCTGAAGGGAAAAGGGTTTGACGATGCAGATCAGCAGGCGCCGCTCTACCTCAGAACGACGGAAGAGATGCTGGAGGAATTCAGTTATCTGGGAGAGGAGGTGGCGCGCAAGGTGGTCATTGACAATCCGGTCATGATCAGTGAGAAGATCGAGAAGATTAAGCCGATTCCGGACGGTACTTTCACGCCGGAGATTCCCGGCGCCAATGATGAGCTGGTGGAGATCACACATAATAAGGCGAAGAGTATCTATGGAGACCCGCTGCCCGAACCGGTTCAGGCACGTCTGGATCGGGAGCTGACCTCCATCATCAAGAATGGATTTGCCAGTTTGTATATCATCGCACAGCGACTGGTATGGCATTCCAATGCGGATGGATATGTGGTAGGTTCCCGAGGATCCGTGGGATCTTCCTTTGTGGCGACCATGGCGGGGATCACGGAAGTGAATCCGCTGAAACCTCACTACTACTGCAAAGAATGTAAGTACAGCGAGTTTGATTCCGAGGAGATCAGGGCCAATGCCGGCAAATCGGGATTTGACTTGCCGGATAAGGTCTGCCCCCATTGCGGCAGCATGCTCATGAAGGAAGGACATGATATTCCCTTTGAGACCTTCCTGGGGTTCGACGGGGATAAGGAGCCGGATATCGACCTGAATTTCTCAGGAGAATATCAGCCCAGGGCGCATGCCTTTACGGAAGAACTCTTCGGAAAGACGCAGGTGTTCCGCGCGGGGACTATGGGCGGCTTGGCGGATAAGACAGCCTACGGCTATGTGAAGAAGTATGTCGATGAGCATCATATGCGCCTCAATCGAGCGGAGATCAATCGGTTGGTGGCGGGCTGCACAGGCGTGCGGCGCACCACGGGACAGCATCCCGGCGGCCAGATGGTTGTGCCCAAGGGGTACAGCATCTATCAGTTCTGCCCGGTGCAGTATCCGGCCAACAAGGCGGAGACAGGCACGATCACGACGCATTTCGATTATCATCAGCTACATGGACGTCTTTTGAAGCTGGATATTCTGGGGCACGATGACCCGACGATGATCCGTATGCTCATGGATCTGACGGGGGTGGATGCGACCACGATTCCAGTCGATAATAAAGAGGTGTTGTCCCTCTTTTTGGGGACGGAGGCGCTGGGCGTCACACCAGAACAGATCGGCAGCCCCGTGGGCACCTATGGAGTCCCGGAATTTGGCACGCGATTCGTCCGTCAGATGCTGGTGGATACGAAGCCGCAGTGCTTTTCGGATCTGGTGCGCATATCCGGTCTTTCTCACGGAACCGATGTGTGGAATAATAATGCGCAGGATCTGATCCGGGATCATGTGGCCACGATTTCGGAGGTCATCTGTACCCGGGATGATATCATGACCTATCTGATTCGGCATCATATGGACAATCTGTATTCCTTCAAGACCATGGAAGCGGTTCGAAAAGGAAAGGGATTGAAGCCAGAGGATGAGCAGGCCATGCGGGAGGCGGGCGTGCCGGAGTGGTATATTAAGTCCTGTCAGAAGATCAAGTACCTCTTCCCGAAGGGACATGCGACGGCCTATGTGATGATGGCCCTTCGAGTCGCTTACTATAAGGTGTTCTATAAAGAAGCCTATTACGCGGCCTTCTTCAGCATTCGTGCAAAGGGATTCGATTATGAACTCATGTGCCAGGGCGAGGATGTGGCCAGGAACGAGAAAGCGCGATTGGAAGCGCTGGGTAAGGAGGCCACGGAAAAGGAAAAGGATATGATCACCACGCTGGAACTGGTGATCGAGGCGTATTGCCGAGGGATTCAGTTTGAACCGATCAGTCTGGAAAAATCCGGCGCCGATCGTTTCAAACTGTCCGAGGAGGGACATCTCATTCCGCCGTTTACCTCGCTAAACGGCATGGGCGCCACCGCGGCGAAGGCCATTGTGGACGCTCGGGAAGAAGGCGAGTTCCGAACCATTGATGATTTTTGTACGCGGGCCAAGGTATCTAAGACCACGCTGGAACAGATGCGGAGGCTTCATATCCTGGACGGCATGCCGGAATCCATGCAGATGAGCCTGTTTTAAACATAAAAAAGACAAAGTCCTGTTTTGAGAGGGACTTTGTCTTTTTTTGCATCAGAATATGAAATCAGATTCTGATGTCTGCTTTCCGTTTCCATTGAACGCGCTGTACCCAATCAATCGCGTTGGAAGATACGATGACGGTCGCGATGGAAAATACAATATTCGAGAAAGGAATATAGCTGAGGGAGAGACCTAAGACAACCAAATCAATGATAAGATATGCCTTGGAAAGCCTCCAATGAGTCACATGAGATAGAGTCAGGGCTAGCGCATCATCGCCGCCGCTGGAACCGCCTTGCCTCACGACGATACCGGCGCCCCCTCCCACTAGGAGACCGCCTAGGATTGCGGAGGCAAGGGGATAGGCAGATAGATCTGGCAGTATCGGAGGAAAGAGCTCCCAGAATTCATAAAACAGGGAGACGCATAGCGTAGAGATCGCTGAGATCTTGATGAAGCGTCCGCCCAGATACTTATAAGCCAGAAGATATCCGGATATATCCAGGATCGGTGTGATGACGGAAGGCGGCAGCCCTAGCCAATGCTCGATGAGCAGCATAGTGCCGATCAACCCTCCCTCGGTAATATGAGTTTGCTGATGAATATTGTGGACACCGAAGGTACAGATGGCGGAACCGAGAATGATGAAAAAAATCATAGAAGGCGTGATGCCCTCCTTCAGCCGCTGTATCCAGGAGTCCACGGTACGCTTAAACATGATAAACCTCCTTTGTGGATTTCCCACTGTCCTAAGGATAAACCATATAGCAACTATAAGGTCAAGAGAAAATCAGAATTTTTTTAAAATCTCTTGCATTTATTGGGGGATAGTGCTATACTAATACAGTGTATGAGTTAAGTTTTAGAGAGTGGGGTGACCCGCTCTCATTTGTTGTAAGCCGGATACAGGCGGTGTAAGTGAGGTGATTGTATGAAGAAAGCAGAAATGATTCAGTTGGTGGAAGAATGCCTCAAGCCCTTTGCGGCCGAGCGGGGATATGAGATCGTGGATGTGGATTTCGTCAAGGAAGGATCCAATTGGTATCTGAAGGTCTTCGGCGATAAAGAAGGCGGCTTTTCCATCAATGACTGCGTGGATACCAGTCATTATCTGGATGAGAAGCTGGAGAAGGCGGATCCTATTGACATTCCTTATATCTTGGAAGTAAGCTCACCAGGCTTAGACCGTCCGCTCAAAAAAGATAAGGATTTTGTCCGCAGCATAGGTAAGCTGGTTGAGGTGAAGTTATATACGCCTCATAAGGAGGGCGCATTTGCAGGGGAGCGGGAGTTTACCGCAAAGCTGGTGTCCTATGATCCACAGAAGCAGGAAGTGACGCTTGCGGATGAGGATGAAGTAATTAGCATATGGAATCGCAAAGAGCTGGCCGGGATTCGTTTGGCCGTGATATTCTAATGATAGGAGGAGATCGTCAAAATGAATGATTTTGTAATGGCCCTGGAGGAACTCCAGCGGGAAAAGGGAATCGACAAAGAGGTCGTATATGAGGCCCTGGAGGCTTCGCTGGTATCAGCTTGCCGTAAGAATTTCGGAACCTCCCAGAATATCAAGGTGGATCTGAACCGAAAGGATGGCACGGTGAAGGTATGGGCACAGAAAAACGTGGTGGATGTACCGCAGGACGATAATCTGGAGATCAGTTTGGAAAAGGCGCAGCAGATCAATCCGGCTCTTCAGATCGGAGATGTGGTGGATGTGGAAGTGACCCCAAGAAATTTTGGACGGATTGCCGCACAGAATGCCAAGCAGGTGGTAGTGCAGAAGATCCGGGAAGCGGAGCGCAATATCATCTATGGAGAGTATAAGGGGAAAGAGCGCGAGATGGTCTCCGGCATGATTCAGCGGAAAGAGAAGAAGAACGTATACATCAACCTGGGCCGAACGGAAGCGCTTCTGAGTCCTGCGGAACAGATTCCCGGCGAAGAGTATAAGCAGAATCAGATTATTAAGGTCTATGTGGTGGAAGTGCGTAATACGCCCAAGGGGCCGCAGATTCTGGTATCCCGGACGCATCCTGAACTGGTGAAGCGCCTGTTTGAGCAGGAAGTGCCGGAGATTCACGAGGGAATTGTACAGATCAAGAATATCGCAAGAGAGCCCGGTTCCAGGAGCAAACTGGCGGTCATGAGTAAGGATCCGCAGGTAGATCCGTTGGGCGCTTGTGTAGGTCCCAATGGAGACCGTGTCAATGCTGTGGTCAATGAGCTGTCTGGTGAGAAGGTAGATATCGTGGTATGGAACGAACAGCCGGATGTATATATTGCGGCCGCTCTTTCTCCAGCGCAGGTGCTGCGAGTCGATGTGGATCCAGAGAACTTCATGGCGTCTGTGACCGTGCCGGAGAATCAGCTTTCCTTGGCTATCGGCAAAGATGGGCAGAACGCGCGTCTGGCGGCCCGTCTTACCGGATATCGTATTGATATCAAGAGTGGTACGCTGGGACGTGTCATCATGGATGAAGAGGAGGATGATTACTTCGTGCCTCCCTTTGATGACGAAGACGATTAAGCGGGTATAAAGGAGATATGGCATGCTGAAACAAAGAAAAGTTCCACTGCGGAAGTGTACGGGCTGCCAGGCCATGAAGAGTAAGAAGGAGATGCTTCGGATTGTGAGGGACCCCGAAGGACATGTTTCTTTGGATCGTACGGGAAAAAAGTCCGGGCGCGGCGCTTACATCTGCGATCAGGAAGAATGTCTGGAGAAGGCCATTCAGAATAAGGGAATTGAACGTTCCCTGGGGGTTCCCGTATCAAAGGAGCTCGTGGAAACCTTGCGAGAGGAGTTCAGACAAAAGTGAATGAGCAAGGAATTCTGCAGATGCTCGGGTTGTCCAGCAAGGCCGGTCGGGCGGTATCTGGCGAGTTTCAGTGTGAGGAAGCGCTGAAGAGCGGTAAGGCCAGACTGGTTGTGGTGGCCCAGGATGTATCCGCAAACACATATAAGAAATTCAAGAATAAGAGTGAGTATTACCATGTGCCTTTTTATCAGCTTTCCTGTGATAAGGAAGGATTGGGAAGGGCCATTGGTAAAGAAAAGCGTTCCTGCGTTGCGGTAACGGATACCGGATTGGCAGGGAGCATATTGAAAAAAATGGAGGAGAATTGATCTCCGGAATATCCGAAAGGTGGAAATGAGCCAGTGGCAAAAATAACAGTTGAAAGTTTGGCAAAGCAATTAAAGGTCAGCAGCGGAGATGTGCTGAAATGTCTGGAGAGTATCGGGGTATTTGTTCCCAATGCCAAGGCTCCTCTGGAGATGGAGGAGATCCGCAAGGTTTGTGTGAAGCTGACAGGTAAAGAGCCCCGGTTTAAGCGGCCGGCAGCCAAGAGTGCGGCAGCAGCGAAGCCCGCGCCTAAGAAAGAAGAGAACAAACCGGCTCCGAAGAAAGAGGTCCCCGAGAAAAAGCAAGAGGAAGCCCCGGTACCAGAGAAAAAGGAGCCGGTGGAGGTGAAGCCAGTTCCCGAAAAGAAGGAAGCGGTAGAGGCGAAACCGATTCCGGAAAAGAAGGAAGAGGAGCAGCCCAAGGAACCTGTAGTTAAGGCGGAGCCGCCCAAGAGCGAGAAAACAGAAAAGAAGCCGGAGAAAAAGCCGGAAGCGGCTAAGGAAAAAGAACCGCAGAAGAAAGCGGAGCGTCCTGAAACGAGTGCGAAGAAAGAGAATGCCCCCAAGGGAGATCGGCCTCGTACGAACCGGAATGAGAACCGGAGCGAGCGGAATGATCGAAATGAAAACCGGAGCGAGAAAAGCCAGAATCAGCGCGGCGGCCGGAATCAGGGATCGAATGAGAACCGGGGCAGAGACCGCAATTTTGGAAACTCGCGCGGCAATGCGCGGCCACAGACTGGCAATCGCGGCGGCCGGAATCAGGAAGAGCTTTCCATTCCGGAGGCGCCGAAGGAAGTGACGTCTGCCATCGATAAGCCGAAGAAGACGGAACGTATGCGCCGGGATAAGGATAAGGAAAGAGAGAGAGCGAAGAACGTATCGCAGGACGGCTTTGGACGTCGGCATAATAAAAACTTCATGGCAATGGGCGAAGAAGACGATGAAGTAGTCAAGAACCGCGTCAAGAAGAATAAGCCCGCGCCCAAGCCGCAGGAAGAAGAGGAAGAGATCAAAGTCGTACAGCTTCCGGCGATGATGACCGTACGGGAGTTTGCGGACATGGTCAAGAAGCCAGTAACCCAGATCATCAAGAGCCTGATGCTGAAGGGTAAGATGATGGGGCAGAATGATGACCTGGATTATGAGCAGGCAGAGGCATTGGCACTGGAGATGGATATCCTGGCAGAACCCATGCAGGAAGAGGATATTTTCAAGGCTTACATGGAGCAGCAGGATTCCCCCGAAAGCCTGAAGAGCCGTCCGCCGGTTGTCGTTGTGATGGGTCATGTAGATCACGGTAAGACTTCTTTGCTGGATGCGATTCGTAAGACGAAGGTAACCGAGGGAGAGGCCGGCGGCATCACGCAGCATATCGGTGCTTCTGTGGTCAGCATCAATGATCGTAAGATCACATTCCTGGATACTCCGGGACATGAGGCATTTACGGCTATGCGTCTTCGGGGCGCACAGGTGACGGATATTGCTATCCTGGTAGTGGCCGCGGATGATGGCATCATGCCGCAGACGATTGAGGCGATCAACCATGCGAAGGCGGCTGGTGTGCAGATTATCGTGGCGATCAATAAAATGGATAAGCCAGAGGCGAATCCGGACCATGTGAAGCAGCAGCTGACAGAATATGAATTGATCCCAGAGGAATGGGGTGGTTCTACGATCTGTGTGCCTGTATCTGCCAAGACCGGAGAAGGGATTGATACGCTGCTGGAGATGATTCTGCTGGTTGCCGATATGGAAGAATATAAGGCCAATCCGGATCGGCCTGCGACAGGTCATGTCATCGAGGCGCAGCTGGATAAGGGCCGTGGCGTTGTGGCTACAGCGCTGGTGCAGAACGGTACGCTTAGAATCGGAGATTCGATTGTAGTGGGTAAAGCGTTCGGTCGCGTGAAGGCTATGAGCGATGATAAAGGCAAGAAAGTAAAAAGCGCAGGGCCATCGGATCCGGTGGAGATTCTGGGATTGTCGGAAGTTCCTGTAGCGGGAGAACAGTTCTTTGTGACGCCGAGTGAGCGTGAAGCCAGACAGCTGGCTGAGAAGGTCAGCGCCAAGGATCGGGAGAAGCTTTTGGAGGGGACCAAGAAGGTTTCGCTGGAAAGCCTCTTCGATCAGATCCAGGCAGGTTCGATGAAAGAACTGAATATCATCGTGAAAGCCGACGTACAGGGTTCCGTGGAAGCGGTGCGTCAGAGTCTGGAGAAGCTGTCTAACGATGAAGTGGTACTCCGTATCGTCCATGGCGGTGTGGGTGCCATCAATGAATCCGACGTGACGTTGGCATCGGCTTCCAATTCGATCATCATCGGTTTTAACGTGCGGCCAGATGCGGGTGCTAAGGCCGTGGCGGAGCGGGAAAAGGTGGATATGCGTCTGTACCGCGTGATTTACGATGCGATCGAGGATATCGAAGCCGCCATGAAGGGTATGCTGGATCCGGAGTTCCAGGAGAAGGTAGATGGTCACGCACAGGTGAGACAGACCTTCAAGGTGTCGGGTATCGGTACGATTGCCGGTTGCTATGTGACCGATGGTAAGATCACAAGAGGCAGCAAGGCGAGACTGATTCGAGATGGCATCGTCGTCTATGAGGGTGAGATTGATTCTCTGCGCCGCTTCAAGGACGATGTGAAGGAGGTCGCCACGAATTATGAATGTGGTATTATGCTGAAATCCTTCAGCGATGTTAAGGAAGGCGATACGATTGAGGCCTTCTCGATGGAGGAGATCGCAAGAAGCTAAAGGAAATCGCGATGCCCCGAAGGGGCATCGCGTGATAGAGGAGAATAGAATGGCAGGAAAAGCAAGTGGACGGATGGAACGCATTAATGAAGAAGTCCGCCGAGAACTGAGTGAGATCCTCCGTGACGAGGTGAAGGATCCTCGAATCGAGACACCGCTGTTATCGGTCTTAAAGGCAGATACGACGCGGGATCTGAAATATTGTAAAGTATATATCAGCATCTTGGGAGATGAGAAACGGCGGGATGAGACCGCCAAGGCGCTCAAATCCGCATCTGGATTTATTCGCCGTGAACTGGCTGCGCGGCTGAATCTGCGCAATACGCCGGAGCTTAAGTTCATCATGGATGATTCGATCGAATACAGCATTCATATTTCTAAGATGCTGAAGGATTATGGTGTGGAAGCATCGCAGGAAGAGGCGGAGGAAGATGATGACGTTTGAGGAGATGGCGAAGGCCTTTCAGGCTTTTGTGGATCGACAGGATCGCCTGATTCTGAGCGGTCATATCCGACCGGACGGAGACAGCATCGGAGCCTGTGTGGCCATGGGGCTGGAACTGCTTCGGCAGGGAAAGCATCCAATGATCTATTATGAGGGAAATATCTCTCATTATAGCTGGCTTCCGCAGAATCTGCCTATACTGGACAGGGAGACACTGTGTAAGGCCACCTGCGGCCGATTTGGCTGGATCATGCTGGATTGTGCAGAGCCCCATAGAACGGGAGAGGCCTATATATGCGCAGATCTTTCGGAAGAGTCCTTCTGCATCGACCATCATGTGAATCATAAGGAATATGCGACCTATAACTGGACGGATTCGTCGGCTACCTCCACCTGTGAGATCCTGTTTCGACTGTTTCGGCAAAATGGATATCCCATTACAAAGGAGGTAGCAGAAGCCCTCTTCACAGGGCTTTCCTTCGATACGGGCGGATTCAGGCATTCGTCTATGACGCCTGAGATTTTTCGGATGGCCGCGGATCTTTCGGACACGGGGATCGATATCACGGCGATCATGAATGGTTTGTTTCATACCAAGGGCTTCGTAGAGACGAAGGTGTTGGGGGTCATATTGCAGAAGGCGTATTTATACCGCGATCAGATTGTGGTTTCCGCCATGGAGACCAGGGATTTTCAAGCGGTGGGAGCAACCAGTGACGACAGCGAAGGAGCAGTAGCCACGCTGGCAGAGGTATCTGAGGCAGAAGTGGCCGTATTTCTGCGGGAACTGGCGCCCAATACGATCCGTGTGAACATGCGCTCGAAGCATCGCGTGGACGTCGCGGCGGTGGCGAGAGCCTTCGGCGGCGGCGGTCACGTTCGGGCAGCGGGCTGCACCGTTTCCGGTCCGATAGAGCCCGCATGCCAGCGCATCCTGCGGGAGATCATGAAACAGCTGCCGGAGGATGCCGAGTGAACGGGATTCTGAATGTCAACAAGGAGCCGGGATACACATCGAATGATGTGATTGCCATTTTGCGCGGAATCCTGCGCATCAAGAAGATAGGACATACGGGAACACTGGATCCGGATGCCAGCGGCGTCCTGCCAGTATGTCTGGGGCGGGCCACCAAGGCTGCGGAGTTGCTCACGGGATCGCAGAAGCAGTACGAGGCAGAACTGCTTTTTGGTCAGGAAACGGATACCCAGGATCTATCGGGTCATGTGACCCGGCAGGTATCCTACGATTTTCGCAGGGAGCGTTTTATGCAGGCTATCGAGGAGCTGACAGGCGATATATGGCAGGTTCCGCCCATGTATTCCGCACTCAAGGTTGGCGGTGTTCGTCTGTATGATTTAGCCAGAGAAGGCATCGAGGTCGAACGTAAGCCGAGACAGATTCGGATCGAAGAGATCCAGGTGCTGGCGCTCGATGAAAAAGGCGCACGGATTCGTGTGACCTGCTCGAAAGGAACTTATATTCGGACGCTGTGCGAAGATATCGGGAGAAAGACCGGCTGGCTGGCCTGCATGTCATCACTGTGCCGGCTGCGAAGCGGGCCGTTTACTCTGAAGGACAGTCTGACGCTGGATCAGATCCGGTCGTTGAAAGATCAGGGAAAGTTGGAAGAGCGAATTCTATCGGTGGATCGCATATTTGCGAAATACGAAGGGATTCAGATTGAAGAAGCGCAGGAGAAGCGCCTGCAAAACGGCAATACGTTGCTGCTTTCGGCTGAATCCGCAATAGGAGAGCGGATTCGCGTCTATAATTCGCAGGGACATTTTACAGCCTTGTATCAAGTCAGTGAAGTGTTGGAGGACGGAGCAAGACTGTGTAAAATCGAGAAGATGTATTAGAAGGAGTGATGAAAGATGGAAAAAATGCGATGGAATGAGAAATGGCCATTTCGTATACAGCCGTCTGTCATCACTTTGGGCTTTTTTGATGGACTGCACCTTGGACATCGCAGGCTGGTGCAGGAAACCAGCCAATTAGCAGGGGAATGTCATGCAAGCACCGTGATGATGAGCTTCGAGCCGCATCCTACCCATGTGCTGATGGAGAAGCAACCAGTGCCATTGATCTATGGACTCACAGAAAAAGAATGGGTCGTCAATGAGACACAGCAGATCGATCATCTGGTCATCATGCATTTTGAACCGGAACTTATGGATATGGAACCGGAACGGTTTGTGAACCAAATTCTCGTGGAGAACTTCCATGCGGTAGGCGTCGTAATCGGCAGTAACTTTCGGTTTGGAAGACAGAATCGGGGAGACGCAGCGATGATGCAGAAGCTTTGCGGCATGCATGGTATGGAATGCCGCGTCGTCTCGGAAGTGCGAGATGATGGATTGCGTATCTCCAGCAGTCGGATTCGCGCCCTTCTGAAAGAAGGAAAGATGGAAGAGGCCAACCGCCTACTGGGACGCCCCTATTTCATGCTGGGAAATGTGAATAAAGGGAGGGGGCTTGGTCACAGAGCACTGGTTCCCACAGTCAATCTACTATTAAATGAAGCGCGGCAGTATCCGGATCCCGGAGTATACGTCACAAGAACGTTTACACAGGATGGTGCCTATCAAAGCGTCTCTAACATCGGTCATAATCCGACGGTGGGAGAGGGGATCAGCCTGCGCTGCGAGACCTATCTGATGGAATTTGATGAAAATTTATATGGGCGGGATGTGCGGATTGAGTTTTATCGCCACCTGCGGCCAGAAATCAAGTTTGAGAGTATGGAGGCGCTGCGGAATCAGCAGCAGATAGACATACAAAATGCCCGCGCATATTTCGCGGAAGAAAAGGAGTAAGAAAGATGAAGTACATGGGATTAAACGAACTTCGAGAGAGTTATCTTCGTTTTTTTGAGTCGAAGGGACATCTGCGGATGAACTCCTTTCCTTTGATCCCGAAGAACGATAACAGCCTGCTTTTAATCAATGCAGGTATGGCCCCGCTGAAGCCGTATTTCACGGGACAGGAAGTACCGCCCCGCAAAAGGGTTACGACCTGTCAGAAATGCATTCGTACCGGCGATATCGAAAATGTTGGAAAGACAGCGCGTCATGGCACCTTTTTTGAAATGCTGGGTAATTTCTCCTTCGGAGATTATTTCAAGACAGAAGCCATTCACTGGGCCTGGGAATATTGCACCGAAGTGCTGGAAATGGAACCGGAGCGCATCTATGTGACCGTGTATCAGGATGATGATGAGGCAGAACGTATCTGGCATGAGGAGATCGGTATGCCCATGGATCACATTTTCCGCATGGGGAAGGAAGACAACTTCTGGGAGCATGGCTCTGGTCCCTGCGGTCCTTGCTCAGAGCTTTACTATGATCGCGGCGAGGAATATGGCTGCGGTAAGCCTGGTTGCACAGTAGGCTGCGATTGTGATCGCTACATGGAATTCTGGAATAACGTATTCACGCAGTTCGACCGTCAGGACGATGGCAGCTACCAGACACTGGAGCATAAGAATATCGATACGGGTATGGGACTGGAGAGATTGGCAGCCTTGATGCAGGGTGTGGACTCGATCTTCGATGTGGATACCATTAAGGCGATCCGGGATCATGTGTGTCAGATTGCGAATGTGGAATACGGGAAAAAACATGAGACCGATGTTTCAGTGCGTGTCATTACCGATCATATTCGTTCCATGACGTTCATGACTTCCGACGGTGTCCTGCCTTCCAACGAAGGCCGGGGCTATGTACTGCGTCGTCTGCTGCGCCGTGCGGCACGCCATGGAAAACTTCTCGGCATTTCTCGCCCATTCCTGGCAGAAATCAGCAATACCGTCATTGAGAATTCTAAAGACGCGTATCCGGAATTAGAGGATAAAAAGGAGTACATTTTCAAGGTACTTCATAGCGAAGAAGAGAAATTTTATGCCACGCTCGACTCGGGACTGGAAAGATTACAGCAGTATATCCAGGAGAATCAGAAGACGGGCAAGAATGTGCTTTCCGGCAGTCAGGCCTTTAAGCTGTATGATACCTATGGATTCCCCATGGATCTCACTCTGGAGATCGCGCAGGAAGCTAATATGACCGTGGACGAGGAAGGCTTCCAGCAGGAAATGGAGGCGCAGCGCCTTCGTGCCCGTTCCGCCAGAGAAGAGTCCAACTATATGGGTGCCAAGGCGACAGTCTATAATCTGCTGGATCCCAATATGGTGACAGAATTCCATGGATACGACCGCCTGGAGGAACCTGACAGCACGATTCTGGCGATCACCACAGAGTCCGAGGTAGTGGAGAAGGCAGAATCGGGCCAGCATGTTACCGTATTTCTGGATCATACGCCATTTTATGCGACTAGCGGCGGCCAGCATGGCGACAGTGGTATTCTGCATACACAGACAGGTACCGTAGAAGTAGAGACGACCAAAAAGGTGATCGGCGACAAGATTGGTCATGTGGGCAGAGTCACGGAAGGCTATATCGAGAACGGACAGATTGCCACGCTCACCGTAAATGGCGAGCAGCGTATGGCCTGCGCGCGCAATCACTCCGCGACACACCTGCTGCAGAAAGCGCTGCGTAATGTATTAGGTTCCCACGTAGAGCAGGCAGGTTCCGATGTGACCGCTGACAGACTGCGTTTCGATTTCACCCATTTCCAGGCCATGAGCGCAGAAGAACTGAAGCAGGTCGAAGACGAAGTCAATCGTGAGATCCTCGCAGCATTGCCTATTTGTACAGAGATCACAACGATGGATGAAGCGCGTAAGAAGGGCGCGATGGCTCTCTTCGGCGAGAAATATGGCGATCAGGTTCGTATGGTCATGATGGGCGACTACAGCATCGAGTTGTGCGGCGGTACCCATCTCTCGAACACAGCGCAGGCCGGATGCTTCAAGATTCTTTCCGAAGGCGGCGTGGCTGCGGGCGTACGGCGTATCGAGGCATTGACCGGCGAAAAGGCACTGGAATATTTCCGCAAGCAGGATGAAGAGCTGGATCAGATCGCACACCTCTTCAAAGTCAGCAAAGAAAAGGCCGTAATGCAGGCGCAAAACCTTATGGAAGAATTCAGATCCCTGCAAAAAGAACTTGAAAGCCTGAAAGCCAAGATGACGGCCAATGCGGCGGATGACATTCTGAAGGATGTACAAAAGGTCGCAGATATTTCCATCCTCAGTGCATATCGTCCCGAGCTCGACAACAATGCCCTGCGTCAGATGGGTGACACCCTAAAGGATAAATTAGGTGACTCCATCATCATTCTAGCTGGCGGAAAAGAAAAGCTCTCTTTTGTTGTCATGGCCACAGAGAACGCTGTCAAGAAGGGCGCTCATGCCGGCAATATTGTCAAAGTGGCGGCTCAAATTACTGGCGGAAATGGCGGCGGACGTCCCAATATGGCGCAAGCTGGTGGAAAAGATTCATCAAAGATTGAGGAAGCCCTAAAGAAAGCGACAGAGACCGCTATCGAACAACTGCAGAAATAATTTCATCAAGGAGCTGCTGAAGACTCAGCAGCCCCTTTTATATATCTCTAGATGAGAAAATCTTTGGGCTTCCAGAGAATCTCATCCCCGCTGCAAAATTTTACATTCCAGGGTGCTTAAGTGATGAGAGAATTTCCTCGGATCCCTGGGGAATCTCATCGCCGCAGCGAGATTTTACAATTCCAGGGGCCTGAGTGATGAGAAAATCTCCCCGGGGGCCCCTGGGATTCTCATCGCCACAGCGCGATTTTACAATTCAAAGCGCCTGAGTGATGAGAAAATCTTCAGGGGTCCCGAGAATCTCATCCCCACAGCGAGATTTTACATTTCCAGGGGCTTGAGTGATGAGAGAATCTCATCCCCGCAGCATGATTTTACAATTCCAGAGCGCCTGAGTGATGAGAAAATCTTCAGGGGCCCTGAGAATTTCATCGTCGCAGCGGGATTTTACAATTCAAAGTGCCTGGGTGATGAGAAAATCTTCAGGGGCCCCGAGAATCTCATCGCCACAGCGAGATTTTACAATTCCAGAGAACTGAGTGATGAGAAAAATCCCCCACGCCCCCTGAGAATCTCATCGTCGCAGTGGAATTTTACAATCCCAGAGAACTGAGTGATGAGAAAATCTTCAGGGCCCCGAGAATCTCATCGCCGCAGCGGGATTTTACATTTCAGAGCGCCTGG
>DBQQ01000034.1 GCA_002305315.1 Clostridiales bacterium UBA1390 | reverse complement strand
AGAGTAGGAGGTTGCCGTTTTTTTTAATGGACGCTTAGCTCAGTTGGGAGAGCGCCTGCCTTACAAGCAGGATGTCATAGGTTCGAGCCCTATAGTGTCTAGAAAATGCCGCAGAGATGCGGCTTTTTTTGATGGGGCGGGTTAGCGATGGGTAACTGGTGGCCAGTGGCCAATCAATGCTTCGGGCGACGATACCATGCGACGCATAGTATCATCAAAAACCCTAATTCCATGTCCGGACGGGCCTGAAACCTCCAAATCTGATGATACTCTGCGACGTACAGTATCATCAAAAACCTAGATTTCATACCCAGTAGCATTGAAAGACTCCCAATTCGATGATATGCCTCAACTGAAGTATCATCGAATTTTTTGATTTCCTGTTTCTATGACATTAAACGAGGCAAAGTGACTTGACGGCAGATTTTACTTGTGATAACCTAAAAGCAGATCCGAGTTATATAACGGAAAGGAGATCTCACAATGGTAACCGTGAAAGTCAGAAAGAGTGTTGAAGGTGTTTATCAAACTTTTCGCGAGATTCATAGACAGGAAAAGGGATTGATTGCATATGGGTTTCTACACGCAATTTTAGCGGGTGTTTGCACATATATAAGCTTACTATTTATAGAGAGTGTGTTTGTGCAATTGGAACGAAGAAGTGGGATATGGAATACAAGGATTGTGAGCATGGGGATTTTATGGTGTGTTTTGAGTCTCGCAATGCTGTTTTGTAAAAGACAATATGATTCCAGACTTTTCCCGGGTTTTCTGGGATTTGTGAATCAAGTGGCAAAAGTGAGTATGGAAAGACCGTACAGCGACACAATGGATGCGGGGATACTAGCCTTAGCACATCAGGCACAGAATGCGGTGAGCGGTAGTGGAGTCGGCTTGCATAAAATTATGATAAGTGCTATGGAGGGGCTGGGGAATATGATTGGATGTATTTCTGCAGGTGCCGTGTTAGGAAGGATAAATTGGTGGATCCCGTTATATTGTTTACAATGCAGGCAAAGCTATATGCTACCAACCCAAATGAAGTGATTTAGAACAAGGCGTGAGAATTGATAATATGTACTTGTGCGATTTCGTACGATATGGGAGGCTTTGAGCATGGAAAAAGTTTTGCTGGATACAGATATTGGCGGCGATATTGATGATGCGATTTGTCTTGCGTATTTATTGAAAGAGCCGCAGTGCGAACTGGTGGGTATTACAACGGTTTGCGGAGAATCGGAAAAACGGGCGGCAATCGCAGATGCAATCTGTAGAACAGTGGGCAAACAGATACCTATTGTGGCTGGATTGGACAGTACGTTACAGCCAATACCTGTGTATCCTACGCCGGGCGGTGCTGGTGCATTGGAGTTTTGGGAGCATTATACCTATAAAAAAGCAGATGCCCCTGCTTTTCTATATCGAAAAATAAAAGAGAATCCGCACGAAATTGTATTGATCGGGACGGGGAATATGACTAATATCGCAACGCTATTCAAAACATATCCCGATGCAGCTGCATTACTGAAGGGGTTATACGTTATGAACGGCTATTTTGGAGAAGAGCCGCTTCCGGAACCGTATTATAACTGGAATTCCTGGGCGGATCCGTTGGCATCTCGTATTGTTTTTGCAACACATGTAAAGACGCATCGAGTTATCCCGTTAGAGGTCACAGAAAGGCTGACTATAGACGCAGCGCAGGCCGGGATTTTGTTCAGGGCGGAGAGCGACTTGATGAGGGCGGTTTTCAGTTTTGGAAACGCATGGCTGGAACGGTCAGAAAAGCTGACATTACACGATCCGTTAGCTGCAGTGTGTGTGTTTCATCCGGATCTTTGCTGTTTTCAGCGTGGAAGTGTACAAGTAGAAATAGAAAAGGAAGAAAACAAAGGCGGGACGGATTTTACTTCAGATAGGAAGGGACCGGTAGAGATTGCGAGGAATGTGGATAGGGAGAAGTTTTATCGCATTGTAAGCTCTGTATTGTGTGGACAAAGGGAAGAAGAGTGCAGGCGTACTCTTCCGCCGCTTGTTGTGAGCCGGGCCAGGTCAGCCGGTGCTGTTGGCGAGGCGTGGCTTGCCAATATGGATTCACTGATTTCAGATTTGGAGAAAAAATGGCATGTTTCTGTGGGAGAGGCATTATATGGCGGTACGCATGCTTTTGTAGCGTATGCGGATGGAGAAAATGGCGAGAAGTATGTTTTGAAAATGGATACACCGGAGGATCTGGGCGGCGAGTTTTCAAGGAGTATGGCAGCCCTGAAGACAGCGGATGGGCATGGATATGTCAAGTTGTTTGCGTATGATCCGTAGAGAAAAGCATGCTTATTGGAGCGTTTGGGAAAGCCGATCAATCAGTTGGGATATTCCGTGGATCGGCAGATTGAAATCATATGTTCAGCATTGAAAAAAGCATGGATCACTCCCGAAAGAGAGACGGATTTTCCTAGTGGATTGGATTCGGTGATGTGGTTTCGGCAGTTTATTGGCGAGACATGGGAAAAACTTCATCATCCATGTTCTCTGAGAGTGATTCAATAGGCCTTTTCCTATTTGCAATCGCGGGAAGAGGCTATGAAACCCTCTGAATTTGTGTTACTTCATGGAGATGCCCACGGGGGAAATACGTTGATAACATTAGCCGGGGATGATTATCAATTGATTGATCCGGATGGCATATTTTATGAAAAGGAGTATGATCTGGGTGTTCTTATGCGGGAATGGGTGGAGGAATATACACAGAATCCAGTGGAAGAAGGAAAAAGACGGTGCGAATATTTACACCGTCTGACTGGAGTTCCCCAACGAGGAATTTGGGAGTGGGGGTATCTGCAAACTGTATCCACGGCCTTTGTGCTGCTGCAGATTGGACAGGAAGAAACAGGGCAAAAAATGCTGCGTGTAGCAGAGAGCTGGAGTACGATGCTGTTAGATGGTTTTTCTTGACATATCCCTCTGCAATCGCTAAAATAGGTACCATATATCAGAAGACGGAAAGGGGTATACTGGATGATACAAGCGATTTTCTTTGACCTGGATGGAACACTGTTGGACAACGATAAGCGCATCCCGGCTTCTGCGTATGAGGCGCTGGAGAAATGCAGGGAACGAGGCATTGCGCTCTTTGTGGCCACGGCGCGGCCGCCGATTCTTGAGAAGATGCTGGGGTGGGGCGCGGCGGAAGAGCAGTTATTTTCCGGTGGAGTCTATTGTAATGGGGCCTGTGAGCGGATCGGAGAGCATTTGGCGTATCATTTTATGCTGCGGGAAGTCGTGGAATGCGTGATACAGGAGGTCAAGCACTTTGCGGGACTGAACCTGGCGCTGCAGATGAGAGGAGAGCAACATGCCTTTCGATATCGCTTGTCTAAGGAGGCCTGGGGGCCGTGGGGTGTGGAGCCGCGGGACGCGATATCGCTGGAAGAGGCGGACCTGAGCGAGGTTGTGAAGCTGCTGGTGTTTTATGAGAATTTGATCGATTCAGTGACGGAGCTGCCACGAGATCTGGTGGAAAACATAAGGAAAAGCTGTGGGGCACAGGCGAAGATTTATGAGACAGACCAGGGCAAGCTGCTTCAGATTGCCGGCAGCGACGTCAGCAAATATGGAACGATTCAGAGCGTCTGTGATCAGATGGGATGGCAGGCGGAGGAAATCGTTGTATTTGGCGATGATCACAATGACGAAGAGATGCTGGCTGGTTTTCCGCACTCGGTGGCAATGGGCAATGCACCGCAGAATCTCAAGGATAGGGCGGAGTACGTGACGCGGAGCAATGAGGAAGATGGAATCGCATACGCGGTAGAACAATGGATTTTGCCGTGCCTTTGCGGAGAAACGCACAGATGAAAAAGGCATGAAAAACAGAGAAGCTGCTTGCCAAAAGAAGGAGAGAATGGTATCATAAAGCCAGAATCCTTTTAAGGCAAGCGGCTTTATTTTAAAACAGAATTTCTGGGAAAGGAAGTGTTAAAGATGATAGATGGCAGAAAGAAAAGGTTGCCGGTGGGCATCGAAGATTTTCGCGAGATCCGTACAAAAGATTTCTACTATACAGATAAGACAGCAATGATCCGAGGCCTGCTGGAAAAATGGGGAAAGGTGAATCTGTTCACCCGTCCCAGACGCTTCGGAAAGACGCTAAACATGAGTATGCTCAAGGAGTTCTTTGAGATCGGAAGTGACAAGGCCATCTTCGATGGGCTGGAAATCTCGAATGAGAAAAAACTCTGTGAAGAATATATGGGACAATTCCCCGTTGTTTCGATTACTCTGAAGAATGTTTCAGGGCTAAATTACAGGGAGGCCCATAATCTACTTCGACGGGTCATTGGGACAGAAGCCAGGCGTTTTAGTTTTTTAGCGGAAAGCGACAAGTTAGATGATGGAGATCGACGGATGTATCAGGCATTGACGGATATTCGAGACGGGAGTTTCACGATGTCGGACGATATGCTGATAGACAGCCTGCGTACGTTGACGCAGCTTCTGGCGAAGCACTACGGGAAAGAGACGATTCTGCTGATCGATGAGTATGATGTGCCGTTGGATAAGGCATTCCACGGCGGATATTATACGGAGATGGTCTCTTTGATCCGAAATCTGTTTGGAAGCGCGCTGAAGACGAATCCGCATCTGTACTTCGCGGTGCTGACCGGATGCCTGCGGGTGGCTAAGGAAAGTATTTTCACGGGACTGAATAATCTCAAGACGTTTTCTATCACGGATTATACCTGCGCATCCGCATTTGGCTTTACGGATGAGGATGTCAAGGCGCTGTGCGATACGGTGTGTGAGATGGACGCGGGCGTGCTGACTGTATTGGAATAGCAAGGAAACAAAGGAGGGCCTAATATTTTGAAAATGATCCTGCTCATACTCCTGGTGTTGCTTTATGCGTTGATTGGTTTCGCAGTGATTGGCGGGGTGATTTATTATTGACGTTTGGCGTATTATGATTTCCGGGATATAACGCGAAAGGATACCGATTATGCCCTGCAATTAAAAGAAGAGGAGCGGAAACAATATCGCCGACGTCGAGGCACTGTATATGTATTAGAGGCGGTTCTGATTGGTGGTATGGGAGTCAGCATGGTTCTGGGTATGATAATCTCGGAGGAGATATGGCGTTTCATTGCGGCTTTTTTGTTTGTTCTCTTTATTCTCGCAGACAGAGGTCTCCTATGGTTATCGGGCAGAAAATACTTCTAGAATCCAGAAAAAGAAAACACAGCTCGCGGATAGGAAAGTCTATCCGCGGGCTGTGTTCATATTTTGCCAAAAATCTACTGTTAAAACAAATATTTTATAAGCATAATGCTGAAAAGATAAAAACGTCTTATTGACAATGTAAAGAAAAAGGTGTATATTCAAGATGAAATGACAAAGCACATCCAAGAAGTTTGCGGATGGCTTTGGGTATGGGTTCGTGGGGCGTATGGCGCGCAGAAAGGAGGAAAGTCGCCATGGTTTCTATAGATTGACCGAAAGTGAAGAGGCAAAGCAGATTCTATGGGGTAAGGCGTTGGAAACGAAGAGAAAATAAAAAAGTTAATATTACAAAGGCTGGCTGTTCTGTTCAGTAACTTGAACGTTACATTGTTACAATTTTCATCTTGATGCATATAGGGAGGTTCTAGTTATGAAAAAGAGCATGAAGTATATGATTGTCATGATGCTGCTCCTGCTTTTTCTTTTTAACGGATGTGTATCGAAGCCAGAGGAAACTGGGGAGCCAGAATTATTAACCTTTCCCGGCCTGGATTGGAACGCGAGTATTGAAGAAGGCGAAGAACAGTTCCCGGGCGGAGAGACACGTACCTATGAGAATGTACCGAACACAGCGTATTATGTGGTGGATGAAGTTTCTCTATGGGACGATGCTGTCTCTTTGAGTTTTACGTATCAGGACGGATATCTGACGACATTGGACTGTGTATATGAGGATCCCGAGATCGAACCGGACGCGATTCGAGAGAAGGTGCGAGCGGCCTATGGGGAGCCTTATCGGGAGTACACATGGCAGGAGGGGCTCAATAGCTGGAGGTCGGAAGAACGCATGATTGACCGTGTCCAGGATGAGGAGACAGTGTGGGAGATCGGAGAAGAACTGAAAATCCTGCAGCCGATTCGAGAAGAGCGGTATGATGATTATTATGGGATTCTGCAGAGTCTGTGCGAAAATCATCTGGTCAGTCTATCCTTCGATGACGAGCGGAATATTCTGACGTGGAGACCGGTCTGGTACAGCATGTTTTATCACCACTACACGGAGCCCAGGATTTCGGGCAAGGTGCCTCTGGAGCAACTGATGGAAGCGTCCGAGGAGGGCGAGAAAGTCTATGCGGAGGATGGCGTGTTGCAGGAGATTCGATGGGCTTGCGGAGAGGAGAGACTGGAAGAACTGCAAGACGAGTGGGGAGATCCCAGTGAACGGTTCTTATCATATGACATGCCGGAGGGAAGCGTCTTCTGGGTATCCGAGGAACAAGTATATGACAACTTCGGGAAAGAGTCAGAAGAAGACTTATATATGTCCCTGATGAACGAGGAGACAGAACGAGAGGACAATAGCTCCTATTGGGGGTGTGTCCAGATGTATCGAACACCGCTCGCGCTGGTATACTGGGATGGAGAGACAGAAGAGCTTGTATGGGACTTGACAGGGCAGGCGAATCTCGAACGCGTGCAGGCCCAGTTGAGCTAGACAGAGGTCTCCTATGGTTATCGGGCAGAAAATACTTTTAGAATCCAGAAAAAGAAAGGAGCCATTGCAAAATAGATGAGAAATCATCTCTCAGTTGGACTAATGAGAAAAACCTCGGATTTCTCATTGGTCTTGAAGCGATGCAACAATTTCTCAGCCAGACTAATGAGAAAACTCCGGGATTTCTCATTAGTCTTGAAGCGGATGTAACAATTTCTCAGCCAGACTAATGAGAAAAACCCCGGATTTCTCATTGGTCTTGAAGCGGATGTAACAATTTCTCAGCCAGACTAATGAGAAATTATGGACTGTGAAATCGCAATGCTCTTGTGGAACATATTGGAAATAAAAAAGGAGTCCGTGCATTTACGGAACTCCTTAGGAGATTGTACTCTTTCATCCTGTGCAAATGGTGAGCCATCATAGGCATTCTGCAACAGACTCTCATGTCAGTACCTTTTCAAAGCAATAGAATGGATAATCCCGCACACGCGGGTCTTTTTCAGGGTAATAGATAGCGCCTACGCGCTGAAAACCCAGGGAATCGATCAGGCGCATGGGGCCGGGATTGATCGACAGGCAGTCGATATGCAGCGCGCGCAACCCCTTTTCCGTCACCAGCGAAAATGCGAAGCGCAGGAGTTCCCGGGAGATACCGCGATGCTGATGCAGCGGCGAGACAGCCAGCCGATGTGTGGTCAGCGCCTCACGGCAGGACACACGAAAGGGAAGAGAGGCATATTGGGGGACTTCGTTCTGATCCAACGTGACAACGCCGCATAGCGCGTCATGGTGAAAATAGCCGTATAGTGTTCCGGCCTGCGCGTCCAATGAGGCCTCACGAACAGAAGGATACTGTTCGCTCCAGTTGTAGAAGCCGTGCGCATTCATCTCCCGGGCGCACAGCTGGTAGATCTCGGCAGCCAGCGGCGCTTCCGCAGGAGAAAGTGGACGAATCATCACAGGATCTCCCGTCCTTCCAGGTAGAAGCGTTTGTCCTCAGCGTGTCCCATGGAGAAGGTCTTACGGGGCAGAACGCCGCCCTGGATAATACCGGGGAAAAGATCCGCCTTCTGCATCCCCTGGAAGGTGATCGCCACATGGTTTTCCTGACTGCCCAGCGCCCGCACGGCGTCAAGACCATGGATGTAGTCGATCTGCACCTCGGGGTGTTCAGCCAGATAGGCGTCCAGAAGCGGCTGCAGTATGCTGACCGGCAGGAGCCCCGGAGATGCGGGAATGCTCAGAGTGCGGCGTTCTAAGCCGCTTTGGAAGTGCAGACTGATCTCACCGGGTTTGGAGGCGCCGCCATGAAAGGCGGGAGCCTGAGCCCGCAGATGATGGAGCAGATCCTCCAGATCCGCGCCGATGAGTACACGGTAGATGGGTTCAAAGGACAGAGAATCGTCATGCAGATTGACCAGTTCGGCCAGGGCGTACCGCGCGGGATGCTGGGCGGCTTCTTCGGCGCCAATTCGCGCCTTCAGCTGCTCGTAACACTCCTTCGCGGATGCCAGAGAATGGTTGCCATCCCCCACTGCGAAGACCAGCGGAGAGGTAGTCGTATGGTATTTATCCTGAAAATAGGCAGGGTCAGAGAAGGTTTTCAGCACCGCGCGCACATGGGCCAACGCCGGATCGTTCAACAGATAGCCGGTGATATGACCGCTTTCCTTCATCAGATCAAAATCATAGAGTATTTCATAGTCTGCCTTGTGCGCGGCGATCTCCTCGATCAGAAGACCCTCCGGATCATCCGTAAGAAGCATCAGGTGCGGCAGCTCCAGACTCGCGTCCTGGCGAATCCGAACACGCGGCGGAATGCGCTCCAGCACTGTCTCTTCCGTGGCACGGATATACGAGGAAGCGCCCTTATGGTAATCGTACTGTTCCAGATCTAAAAGCCCCAGGAGGCCCTTGCGCACACCACCATCCCGGAGTGTACGTTCCACATAGATCATGCCGTCATAGGCCGTAAACAGATCATCCTGCAGATAACGGCGCATGGTGGCATTGATGGAGGCGATACGACGCGATGTGGCCTCTTCGCTCTCCTTCAGATAGATCTCCGGCAGCGTGATGTGGTAAGCGGAAGGATGCCCCTCTGTCATCCGGCGGACATCCTCCCAATAGGCGGGATCGGAAGTGAACTGATCGCAGGCGATCGTACTCCAGAGAGATAAATCGCTGCGGGGGATCAGGATACGGCCGCTATCAAAGAAACATGGATTCATGGGAACAACCTCCTAAGTATGAAATAAAAAAGGGGGAACCGCGATCTGACGGTTCCCCCGAGAAACGGAGAGGGTAGGATTCGAACCCACGGCCCCTTGCGGAGTCACTGGTTTTCAAGACCAGCTCCATAAACCACTCGGACACCTCTCCCTTCGAGGGATTACACCCTCGCGACAATTCATAATTATACCCATGACGGAAAGTCTTGTCAAGGGGTTTTCTCAAAAATCAGGAAAGACCGAGTTCTCGCGCAGTCAATTCTGCCGCGTGACGAATCAGCTCCCCGCAGGGGCGACTCTGGTAATACTCCGGCGTACGTTCCTCCGGTATCGGAGCCTCGGAATGGACAGAAAGCCCCAGAAGATCCCGGCAGATGATGCTGCCGTGGTCCTTTTGAAAGGCAGCGGCGAGTTCCTGTACCCGGGCGTATTGTTGAATCTTACCCTCCCGGTCATCCGGCGAACTATAGCCCTTGGCCAGTCCGACGATCATCAGCATACCGCTGACGGCTCCGCAGACTTCGCGCAGCCGACCCATCCCACCACCAAAGGAGGAGGCAAGCCGGGCCATTGTCTCCATGTCAAGACCTAAGGGTTCACAGACGGCCAGAACGACGGATTGTGAACAATTATAGCCACGTTCGAAGAGGGCCTTAGCCCGAGCTCCGTATACACTCATTTCGATCGCAACCTTTCCCGGCGGCGCTGAAAGTCCGCCAATTTTTTCATCAGATAGTATAGGGGTTTATATAACACCAGCACAGAGACCGCGTTTCCCAGACAGTGCGCGATGTCGAAAGGGATGCCGCTGATCCACCAGGACAGCGCGGCGCCCACTCCGCCCGCAAAGAGATAGGGAATGGCGCAGAGCGCGCCGAAAGAAAGACCATAGAGCCCCAGCACAAGGCACCATAGGATCACGGAACGGTTACGGTGCAGCAGCATGACGATACCCCACAGAATCGCCCATACATAGAGGTACATGACCCACCATAGCCCAAATCCGTAGATAAGCCCCTCTAAGAGGACGAAGGTATAGATCGACAGCAGGGCTCTTTTCCCATAGACCAGGGTGTAGACAAGGCACAGCAGCGAAACCAGCTCTATATTGGGCAGCGGCGCGAGCGCCACCTGGACGGCCAGAAGGATGGCGCCCAGGAGCGCTTGGAGCACCAGATCATAAATGGACAGGCGCATCTTAATAGCCGGTAGTCAGTGTGATCTCAAACTGATCGCCGTCTTGAATCGGCGTGGTGTCCACGCCCGTATTGACGGTTTCGCCGCCCTTAGTGAAACACCACCACTGCTGCAGGGAATCATCTGCCGTAATACCGTCCACGGTAGTGACGAAGAGTCCATATTCTGCAGACTCTGTGCCGGAGATCAGGTTTTCCTCTTCTAACGCACCTCGCAGGTATTCCTGATCCGTATGCAGCGTATACTCCCGCGTATCCGTATCCGATACGACCACCTCAATGTGGATGGTTTTCGCCCCCTGTGTGGTCTCCGGTCTTGTCAGTGCAAAGATCAGTGCAAACGCCGCAATCAGCACGACCAGAACACCGGCAATGAGGGCAATCTTTTTCTTGCTTACTGTTTTTTCATTCATTGCAGGATATCCTTTCGTATAGATTTCGCATCAACACACGGCTTGCCAGGATCTCGTGGCAGTTCCGTTACATGCAGCAGGTAAGTCTTCTGACTTCGAGGAAAACCGTTCACCTTCCCAGGATGTACCCAGTGGTGTCATTCCGATAGCCTCTGCGGCAAAGACCATACGGAAAAGAACGGGAAAATAGCCTCATACAGCGACGAGTTCGCGCAGGATTCTCACCTGCTTCCTTTATTAAGGTGCGGGAAGACCGCTCCCGCCTGCTGCGTTCATGCCTGACTATTATAGCAGGCATGAGGAGAATTGGCAAGATTTATCTTGCACAATGACAAAGACTATATTATAATGAAAATAGTCAAAGAAAAGGAGGAGCGGACGGTGTGGATCATCACCTTTTTATTGGTTTTATGGATCATGATTCTCTATCTGGCTTCTGTCTCCTATGGTGTATGCCGCCCGTTATTTTATCCTCGAATCACGAAGAAAAAGCGGAATGTTGCGCTGCCGCAGGGAAAGCCCATCTCCTGTACCACCAGTGATGGTTCCAAGCTGCGCATATGGGTGCTTCCCGCCGCAAGCCGGCAGCGCCAGGCGGTGATTCTTGTGCCGGATGGCGGAGAACCGGGTATGGTATTGGGCCGTCAGGCGGAGTGGTTCCTGCACAAGGGATATCATGTAATACTGGTCGATCAACGGGGATGTGACCGTAAGAAGCGGCGTCCGGTGACACTCGGATATCGGGAGCATCGGGATCTGCGGCTTGTCTTTACGCAGGCACGCCGCATCTTAGGAGAAGATTGCCGTATTGGAACTTATGGGGTCGGTATGGGAGCTGTGACAGTGCTTTTACATGCTTGCCTGGATGAGCTCGTGGATTTTGTCATCGCAGATTCTCCCTGGTCCGATCTGCGAAGATGGCTGCGGATGATTCTGGAACAGGACAAACAGATGCCTCCCTACCCGGTGATGTGGGTTCTCGGCTGGATGAGCAGACTCTGGGTAGGCGTAAGCGTCAAAGAGGTTTCGCCGATCGCTGCGCTGCGACGCCGTCAAGGATTGGTGGCCGTCCCGGTATTGTTTATTGTGGGAGAATCGGATCGGAAAAAAGAGATGGTACAGGAACTCTACGATGTGAAACAGGGAGATAAAGTGCTGTATCTGACGCCCGAGCCGGTGGATCCAGTGCAGTATGGGCTGCAGGTTGAGGCATTCTTACGAGAAATTGCAGAAGAAAAAAGAGCTGTGGTTTGACAGGGGGGAAGAACATGCTAACGAGAGATTATCGGTATCCGAATGGTAGGGGCGTCTATAACAAAGCCCGCGCCAAGATCAACCTGACGCTGGAGGTGGGGGAAGCCCGGGAAGATGGGTTCCATCAGGTCTCGATGATCATGCAGAGTCTGCGTCTGTGGGATGATGTGGAGCTTTTTGTAGGAAGGGATACGGTCAATACCTTTGAGTGCAATATCCCGTTTCTGAAGATGGATGAAAAGAATATTGCATACAAAGCCATTCTCATGATGCAGGAACGATTTTCCATTCAGCAGGCAGTACATCTGCGTCTACATAAAAAGATTCCCATCGCGGCAGGTCTTGCAGGCGGAAGTGCCGATGTGGCCGCCGTACTGCGGGGGATGAATAAGCTGTTTCATCTCAGCCTTTCTACGGAAAAACTGATGGAACTGGGAGCGGAGATCGGTTCTGATGTGCCGTTCTGTATCATGGGGGGCACGTGCCTCGCGACAGGAAGAGGAGAGAAAGTCAAGCAGCTTCCGCCGCTTCCCAGAACCTATATTGTGCTGGTGAAACCGGACTTCAGCGTATCCACACCCTGGGCCTATAAGGCGTTTGACGCGTGGGAGCCGGGACGAAAGCCGGACGTACAGCGGATGCTTGCTGTGATCGAGTCCCGGGATATCTCGAAGATGCAGGCGGAGATGGTCAACATGTTGGAACCGCCGGTGATCCATGAGCATCCCGTGATTCAGCAGCTCAAAGACAGGATGAAGGAAGAGGGCGCGGATGCAGTCTCCATGAGCGGCAGCGGCCCTACGGTATATGGGTTGTTCAAGCGGGAAGAAGTCGCGCGGGAGGCACATAGACGGATGCGCAGTTCCTTCCCATATCGGTATCAGGTGTTGTTCACCTGTACGGAGAATCCAAGATATCAGATGAGAGGAGAATGGAAATGAATGTAGTCGTCTTCTTTACGGATCAGCAGCGGTGGGATACCACAGGCGTTCATGGAAATCCATGTATGCTGACGCCAAACTTCGATAAGATGGCAATGGAGGGAACGCATGTCTACGAGGCATTCACACCACAGCCAGTCTGTTGTCCTGCCCGCGGCGTTCTGCAGACCGGAAAATACGCTACGACGGTAGGAACATATCGCAATGCCCGGGTACTGGGCCGTGCCCATAAGACCATGGCGGATTATTTCAATGCGGCGGGATATGATACGGGTTATATCGGCAAGTGGCATCTGGGTTCGGGCCGCGGCGCCGTACCGGAGGAAGAGCGGGGAGGGTACCAGTACTGGCTGGGCGCCAATTCTCTGGAACACACATCGACTGCTTATCATACCGTGGTGTATGATAATGAGAATCAGGAAGTGACCCTGCCGGGTTACCGGGTGGACGCGCTGACAGATGCGGCGATTCGATATATCGATGCCCATAAAGAGCATCCCTTCTTCCTGTTTATCTCCTATCTGGAACCGCATTTTCAGAATTCAAATGATAGCTTCCCGCCGCCGGATGTGGACTATAATCGGGCATATTCTTACATGCCGCCGGATCTAGGGGCACTTTCCGGTACGGCCTGGCAGCATCTGTCCGGCTACTATGGCATGGTGAAACGGTTGGATCAGGCCTTTGGCAGAGTACAGGATGCGCTGAAGAGTCTGGGACTCGCAGAGGATACGATTGTCCTGTATACCTCGGATCATGGGTGTCATTTCAAGACGAGGAATGCGGAATATAAGCGTTCCTGCCATGAGAGTTCGGTGCGGATTCCTATGGCGCTCACAGGCGGGCCCTTCACAGGGGGCGGCCGCCTAAGGCAAATGGTGAGTCTGGTGGATATCGCGCCGACACTCTTAGAAGCCTGTGGCATCCCAGTACCGGAGGACATGCAGGGGCATTCCTTCCTGCCTTCATTGAGGAATCCACAGGAGAAGGGCCCGGAGGAGATCTTTATCCAGATCAGCGAGTCGCAGGTGGGACGGGCTGTCAGGACCAAACGATGGAAATACTCAGTGGAGGCGCCAGATAAAGACCCGATTCAGGATTCCTGCTCGGATCATTATGTGGAGACGTTTCTGTACGACCTGGAGCATGATCCCTGGGAGCAGCATAACCTGATTCATAGCGCGGCGCATGAGCCGGTATGCCAGGTGATGCGGGAGAGGCTGTTGCGCTGCATGAAAAATGCGGGAGAGGCGCCTGCAGTCATCACACCTGCGGAGAAAGAGCAGCAGGGCGCTTTGAAAATCTTTCCGGGAGAAGAGTGGCTATGATGAGAAAGGGAGAGCGCAACCGGATCAGCGATGTGGCAGGGGTTACCGTAGGACATTATACGGTGGACACGCCGCGCCATCATACCGGAGTGACGGTGATTCTGCCTGCCCCGGAGGAGCCATTTCTCTTCACACATAAGATGGTGGCGGCGAGCGCCGTGCTGAATGGCTTCGGCAAGGCACAGGGGCTGGTGCAGATCGAAGAACTGGGAACGCTGGAAACACCCATCGCCCTCACGAATACGATGAATATCGGCAAGGTGCATGATGCGCTGGTGGAATATATGGCGCGTCAGGCAGAGGCCCATGGGGTCAGGCTGCGTTCGGTCAATCCGATCGTGGGAGAATGCAATGACAGCGCGTTAAATGAGATCACAGAACGAGTGATCGAGAAGGAGCACGTATTCGCGGCGATAGAGAGCGCAGGCGTCGATTTCGCGTTGGGCGATGTGGGCGCCGGAAAGGGAACCACCTGTTTTGGGCTGAAAGGTGGAATCGGTTCGGCTTCCCGGGTGTTTGAGGTCGGGAAGGAGACGTATACGCTGGGAGTGCTGGTACAGAGCAACTTCGGTGAGATGGAAAATCTGCGTTTAGACGGAAAGCCCATTGGAAGGGAGTTGGCGCAGAAGCTTGCATCCTCGGAACCGGATAAAGGGTCCATCATGATCGTGGCAGCCACGGATATGCCGGTGACATCCCGGCAGCTTCAGCGCATCATCAAGCGTGCTGGCGTGGGACTGGCGCGGCTGGGTTCCTTCTGGGGGCACGGCAGTGGGGATATTGTGATCGGTTTTTCCACGGCACAACGGATCTGTTCGGAGGAATCATCCGGGACTATCGCTCTGCGTGCGCTGAATGAAGAGTATATCAACATACCCTTTTCTGCTATGGCCGATGCCACAGAGGAGGCGGTCATACGCTCGATGATGGAGGCGGGGCCGGTAGGAAACCGTCATAGTCTGGCAGAATTTGTGAAGAGATGATGAAGTTTTTTATTTTTTTCAAAAACATGGTAATTTGACGTCAGATGTGATATAATAAAGACAAATTTCTATGAATGGAGGTTTATCAGAATGGAATTTCCACAGAGTTTTTCCCTGGAGGGTAAGATTGCTCTGGTAACAGGTGCATCCTATGGCATTGGCTTTGCCATTGCCAGCGCATATGCAAAGGCTGGAGCGACGATTGTATTTAATGATATCAAGCAGGAGCTGGTAGACAAGGGTCTGGCATCCTATAAGGAGCTGGGTATTGATGCACATGGCTACGTATGCGACGTTACGGATGAGACGGCGGTACAGGCTATGGTGAAGCAGATCGAAGAGGAAGTCGGCGTGATCGATATTCTGGTGAATAACGCGGGGATTATCAAGCGTATTCCCATGTGCGACATGACGGCGGAGCAGTTCCGTCAGGTGATCGATGTGGATCTGAACGCGCCTTTCATCGTTTCTAAGGCCGTGATCCCTAGCATGATCAAGAAGGGCCATGGTAAGATCATCAACATTTGCTCCATGATGAGTGAGCTGGGTCGCGAGACGGTTTCTGCCTATGCGGCAGCCAAGGGTGGCCTGAAGATGCTGACTCGTAACATTGCTTCCGAGTACGGCGAGTACAACATCCAGTGTAATGGTATCGGCCCTGGTTACATCGCGACACCGCAGACCGCGCCGTTGCGTGAGATCCAGCCCGATGGCAGCCGTCATCCGTTCGATCAGTTTATCATCGCAAAGACACCGGCCGCTCGGTGGGGTGAAGCAGAGGATCTGCAGGGACCTGCTGTATTCCTGGCATCCGATGCATCGAACTTCGTTAATGGCCACATCCTGTATGTGGATGGCGGTATCCTGGCTTATATCGGCAAGCAGCCGCAGTAAGGAAGAGAAAGACAAGAAGGCAGTGTCTCGTGAAGGGACACTGCTTTTTATTTTCGGTGAATCGGCATATTAAGAAAGGACAGGAAAATGAAAACAATAGGAACATATTTTTTGATGGGACTCCTTGTTGCCATTGGCGGTATACTGTTCGCTGACACGGTAGGACATCTCTTTAACGGAATGGACTATGGAAGTGCGGTGACCGTGGGGATCGGCATGTATGTATGCATCGTAGTGGTGACCTGCACGGGGATTCTGGTATCCAAGATGAAGAGGGAAGAGACAGAAAAAGAAGAGGAGTGAGAAGTCCTTGGCAGAAAAGTTTCGTAAAATCCAGGGGAGAACTTGACAAAAAAACAAAAAAGTAAGATAATAATCCTAATACGGAAAGCCGTATGTCAACTCATGGGAAATGGAAGGATGAGGAAGATGGAGAAGAAGAACATTGATTGGGCAAACCTGGGTTTTGGCTATATCATGACGGATCAGCGGTATGTATCGAATTATCGGCACGGCGCCTGGGATGATGGATGTCTTACGACGGATGCTACCGTTACGATGAGCGAATGTGCCGGCGTTCTGCAGTATGCCCAGACCTGTTTCGAAGGCTTAAAGGCATATACGACGGAGAAGGGTCAGATTGTCATCTTCCGTCCTGATCTGAATGGACAGCGAATGGAGGATTCAGCACGTCGTCTGGAGATGCCTGTATTTCCTAAGGAACGCTTTGTGGATGCGGTGATACAGACGGTACGCGCGAATGCGGCGTATGTACCGCCCTTTGGCACCGGTGCCACCTTGTACATCCGCCCCTACATGTTTGGTTCCAGCGCGGTGATCGGAGTTAAGCCCGCGGAGGAGTATCAGTTCCGCGTCTTCACAACGCCAGTCGGCCCGTATTTTAAGGGCGGTGCGAAGCCATTGACGATCTGCGTGAGTGATTTTGACCGGGCGGCGCCCCATGGTACGGGACACATCAAGGCGGGTCTGAACTATGCCATGAGCCTGCATGCCATTGTGACAGCACACGAGAATGGATTTGATGAGAACATGTATCTGGATGCGGCGACCAGAACCAAGGTGGAAGAGACAGGCGGCGCGAACTTCATCTTTGTGACGAAGGACAATAAGGTGGTCACGCCCAAGTCAGACAGCATTCTGCCGTCGATCACCCGTCGTTCTTTGATTTATGTGGCCAAGGAATACTTGGGGCTGGAAGTTGAAGAGCGGGAAGTCTATCTGGATGAGGTGAAGGATTTCGCAGAGTGCGGCCTGTGCGGCACGGCGGCAGTGATCTCCCCCGTAGGCAAGGTGGTCGATCATGACAAGGAATACGTCTTTGCCAGTGGGATGGAGAAGATGGGGCCCATCACACAGAAACTGTATGATACGCTGACTGGCATTCAGATGGGGCATCTGGAAGCGCCCGAAGGCTGGATTCAGGTAGTAGAGTAATACAAAGAAAAGGATTGGAACAGCATACACTGAACCAATCCTTTTTATTTATAGCAGATGTAAACGGAACAGACGGCATCCATGACAGGGGACACAGCAATGGACGGAACCAGTCATGGTTCCGATGTCTTCGCGCTCCCACAAATCTCGTACCTGGACCGAGGACTGAGAAGACAGGCCCAGGGATGACAGCGCGCATTCCAGATGAGCCTCATGCGTTCCCGTGTTGAAAAAGGCCAGATACAGGCTACCGTCCTCGTCCCGGCTTGCCCAGAGAATCGAGGAGGCGCCGCGAGAAAGTTCATGAGCGCCATCCGAATGATGCAGCAGACGCAGTACATCGGGGTTTGTCAGTAGCGAAAGCGTCCATTCATCGTTATCCCGCAGCTCACCGCCCATCATCAAGGGAGAACGGAAGATGCAGAAGAGTGTCATCATCGTGCGCTGTTCTTCGCGAGAAAGTCTCGTCCAACGATCACCTTTTCCATGTTCAATAGAACGAATACCGATATGACCTAATGGCAGCATATCGCAGTCTGGCCAGCAGCCGGGACAAGAAACGCCTTGCCACAAGCGGCAGCGGTCAAACATCTCGGCAAGCTGATGCCATTCATCCCATAGATCACCTGTCATACGCCACATATTCGCATGGGCACATAGATGATCGGCTTGCTCTCGCAGCGCTGGGCCAGGAGAAAGACTCAGCACCATGGGACGGCCGCATTGGTCGATGGCATGACGGATGAGTTCAATCTCGCCCTTGCCTGCATAGGGGTCTGTGGGATGATAGGCTGTCGTACAGATATCATCGACTTTCACATAATCCACGCCCCAGGAGGCGTACAGGTCGAAGAGCGAATTGTAATAGGCCTGTGCCCCATAGGCTTGCGGGTTTACGCCGTACATATCCGTGTTCCAGGAACAGACGGAGAAGGGGTGAGCAATCTCCCGAGCAGTTGCAGTCGTGCCCAGAATCGGCGTATTCTGATGCACCGCCTGACGAGGAATGCCGCGCAGCATATGGATCCCAAACCGCAGCCCCAGGCTGTGAATATAGTCGGCCAAAGGCCGAAAGCCATGACCATCGGCGGAAGAGGGAAAGCGATTGGGCGCGGGAATGAGTCGGGAATACGCATCCATTTCCAGGGGCACAAAGGGCCGATACGCCGAGTTGATAGCGCCTGGCTCATACCATTGAATATCGCAGACAATGTATTCCCAGCCAAAGGAAAGCATGTGAGCAGCCATGTATTCCGCGTTGCCGCGAATCTCATCCTCTGTGACAGAGGCACCATAAGCATCCCAGCTGTTCCAGCCCATAGGGGGTGTGAGCGCCACATTTCTTTGCTCCATGAGACAACCTCCTTATCCGCGCAACAGGGTATAATTGCGCGTCATGAGATAGGCCATCAGCTCATCTTCTGTCGTGATGGGAAGATCGGTGGCGATACCGCCGTTGCAGGGATCTCCCTTACGGTGATAGTCAGAGCCGGAGATCATGGCTAGATGCGCGTAGCTGGCCCAGGACACGGAGAGAAAGTTATGAGAATCATGGCGTTCGTTGCCATTATAAGCTTCCAGACCGTCGATCAGCGATTCCTTCACCATGGACATATGATAGCGAAAAGGATGGGCCTGATAGATAAGCAGATGATTCTGATGCGCCAAAGCCGAAAAACTCTCCAGATTCATACTCATCAGATCGCCATGGCTCATCAGAAACTCGTCGGAAGCGCCATAGACGAGGTAATCGTTTTCGCTGCCGTCAAACCGCAGCTCGAATCCCAACAGGATGGTGAAGTCCGGCGAGGCATACTGCAGGATCTCTTTGCGCTTCTGTATATACCAGTTCATCTGCTCCTCCCAGGATGCATCTTTCATGTGCTGAAATGTGGGACGATTCATATGGTTTGTCACCACGATCGTGCGGTATCCGGCTGCCTTGTAATCCTCCACGGCTTCCTGCGGAGTGACGCGGGCGCAGATGCTGACATCGTTCGTATGCATATGTAATTCGGTTTTATAGGGCATGGAATGTTTCCTCCTCTGTGATGGTATATAAATAACTGCGGCCTTGCTGGCCGATCTGGCGGGCCACACCGATTTCCCGCAGTGCGGACAGTGCATAGGAAGCGCTGCGGGGAGAGAAGCGGGTCGCCTTGATAAAATCCTTCATGGTAAACGATTCGGGCAGTGAATCCGGGAGCAGAGAGATGTAATCCGCGGGGCCGGTCAGAAGCTTAGCGGGTCCGATCTCAAAGGGAACTCGATCCGCTCGATGCGAGCCTCGCTTCCCGTCCCGTCCCCAACCATCCTGATAGCGATATTCCCGCAGATCTATCAGAATGGGCAAAAGGCAGAGATGAGGATGCATCAGATAGGGACGGATTCGGTATAGCTCTGGAAGCAGCATATATAGGTGCCCGGTTTTCGGGGAACGTCGTCCCTTCGACACTTCTCCGGTATCCGGCTGAATCCAATGCACCCATTTGTGCCACGGAATCGGATAGACGATGGTAACCGGAAATTCCGGCAAAAACGCGTCCAGCTTTTTGGCAAGCGGCGTGAAGCTTCCGGTCTGTACCTCGATGATCCGATCATCTCGGTAGATATCCGCAATAAAAGAGCCGATGGGAATCTCGTGATATTCCGCATCTGGCTCCAGATAATACTTGAGAACGGAATGAAGAGTGCGTTCCTTTTGGGTGCCGATACCCTGAGAAACCGAAGTCTCCGACAATGTGAGAGCCTGCTGGAGGCGCTCACGACGCTGGATTTCGGAAAGCCCCTCGATGATGGCTCTCATTGCGGCAGATCCTTTCGATGCAGGATCTGCAGATAGATTCTGCAATACATGATTAAAGAGAACAGCAGGGCCGCAAAGGGAATCCAGATCAGTAGATAGATGACCAGTTCAGGTAAACGTTGACCAGACAGAACCAAAATGGTGATCGCAATATAATAGATGGTCGTAGATACTTTTCCCCACCAATAGGCGCCAAAGGGCTTGCCTGTGCGACGCAGCACCCAGATGCCAGCAAAGAACATGATCCCCTCTTTCAGCACCAGAAGGACGAATAAGGGAATTACGGCCGGCATCTGAACACATAGGCAGAAGGCTACCACGGCCTGTGTCAGCTTGTCCGCGATAGGATCTAAGACCTTGCCCAGATTGGTAATCATATTGAAGTGACGGGCGATGTAGCCATCCAACGTATCGGTCAGGCCAGAGATAATGAGGATCAGAGCGGCCCATATCATCTCATCATGAAAAAAGAGCGCAACAAACACAGGGATCAACAGGATCCGAATCAAAGATAGAAGATTGGGGATCGTGAAAATGCGGTTCATAGGCGCCTCCATTAAAATTTTAATATATTCAATAGTATCACACTTTGGTACCGATTTCAACCATTGATTCTTGATTCTCGTTGGAAAATATGCTAGAATCAAAGCAAAATAGCGAGGAGGAATCTATCATGCTGACGATCACTTTGCAGGCTGGAGGATATGAGGCGACGTTTGCACCGGCGAACGGCGGCGCCTGTATTTCTTTGCAAAAAGGCGATTTACATTTGTTTCATCAATGGAGTAAACCAGAGGAGGTAGAGGCGCATCCCACTTCCTATGGCCTGCCCTGTCTGTTTCCGCCGAATCGGATCGACGGAGGGCGTTTCGTTTTTGAAGGGATGGAGAGTGCGCTTCCGGTCAATGAACCGGATCGGAACAATTCTCTGCATGGTTTTTTGCATAAGCGGCCCTGGCAGGTAGAAGGGTATTTTGAGGATGAGGATATGGCAGAGATCCATATGGTCTTTGAGGGAGATCGGGATACAGATTTCTATACGTATTATCCGTATGAATTCGAGGCAGAACTCATCTACCGGCTGGACAAGGAAGGCTTGCATCAGGAGTTTCGGCTGACCAATTATAGTGAGGGGGATATGCCCTATGGATTGGGCTGGCATACTGCGTTTGCAGTGCCTTTTGTAGAAGGCGCGCGTGCGGAGGACACCAAGGTTCGCGTCTCCATCGGCAAGCGGGTGATTCTGAATGATCGTGCATTGCCGACTGGAGAACTCCGTCCCCTTTCCGAGGAGGAGGAAAAATTCCGGGGGGCCGGTCAATCTCCGGTATATGCGGACATGGATGACCATTTCACGGCAGAGCCCATCGAGGTGAATGGACAGCCATTCCACGGTGCGGTTTTAGAGGATCTTGCCAGCGGGCATACGCTGTATTATCGTGTGGATGACTTTTACAAGCATTGGATGATCTGGAATTGTCATCAGGAGGGAAGCTTTATCTGCATCGAACCGCAGAACTGGCGTGTCAACGCGCCGAATCTGGAGCTGCCCCGAGAAGAATCCGGGCTAGGCGTGTTGGGAAGTCAGGAGACCGTCACCGTGCGGGCTGATGTCTATGCAGAATAAGATTATTCTTCGGGGCGGCGGGTATGAAGCGGTATTGTTTCCAGAGGCAGGCGGTGCGTTGGTCACACTGCGAAAAGGGGACTGGGATGCCTTCTGGCCCTGTGAAACTGCCGAGGAGGCGATGGCCGCGCCGACAAGACATGGCCTGCCCTGTTTGTTTCCACCGAATCGGATTGATGAGGGCCGCTTTACTTTCGATGGCCGTTCGTATCAGTTTACGATGAAACAGCCGAATCTTAAGCGCCTTTTCTCACACGGTTTTTTGTATACACGCCCCTGGCAGGCGGTTCAGGTGCAGGAGAATGCCGTAACCATGCGATTTGACTGCGATTCGCATACGGATTTTTATCCGGATTTTCCGCATGCATTCCGCATGGATGTGCTGTATACTCTGACGGAGGAGGGGCTCCTGCAGAATGTGTGTCTGGAAAACCGAAGTTCCCATAAGATGCCGGTGGGCCTGGGGTGGCATACTGCCTTTAAGCTGCCCTTATCTCCCGATGCGCCGTCGGATTCGGGTCGAATGCGCGTCTCTGTGGGACAACGTATCTTGCTGGATGATCGCATGCTGCCAACGGGAAAGGTACGTACCCTGGATGAGGCAGAACAGAAACTGCGTTCTGATGAGGGACAATCGCCCCTGTACAAAGATTTGGACGATCACTTTACGGCAGAACCCATTCTGGTCGACGGAAAACCGTTTCACGGTGCGATACTGACTTCGGCAGATCGCCGTATCCTCTACGAGGTAGATCCGTCGTATCGTCACTGGATGTTGTTCAATGCGCACAGTGCAGGCAATCTGATCTGTATTGAACCCCAAAACTGGCGCATCAACGCGCCCAATCTGCCGCTTCCCAATGAGGTATCCGGCTTAGACATACTGGCGCCGGGGGAGAATATTTCCTATTATAGTCGCATCCGAATGGAATAAGAAGAGAGTGTGAAAAAACGAGAATTCGTTTTTCACACTCTTTTTTATGATAGAGGGGGGGGGACTGGAATATCTGGGATTTTGCGACTCGGCGGCCTCGAAAACGCCCTGGGTGATGATACTACGCGAGGCACAGTATCATTAAAAACTACGGTTTGGGGTCTTGGCGGCCCTGAGGTGATGATACTACGCGAGGCATAGTATCGTCAAAATCTGGGATTTCACGCCTCGTGCGGACCCGAAACGCCCCGAAGTGATGATACTAGGCGATGCATAGTATCATCAAAAACCAGGATTTCACGCCGCGTGCGGCCCGAAACGCCCCGAAGTGATGAT
>DBQQ01000031.1 GCA_002305315.1 Clostridiales bacterium UBA1390 | reverse complement strand
CGAATCTTCAAACTGCGTATAAAACGCGCTGTGGGGACGGAGAAGCCCTTCAGCTTTATACGCAAAATCAAGATTTTGCTGCGCCTTTTCGAGGATCCGCGTATAATCAGTTGCAAAAGGAATGGAATTATACGCTGTTCTGCGATTTTGAAGTGCATCTCTGCTGACCTGCGTATAATAAGTAATAAAAGGAACCAATTTATACGCAGTCCTACGATTCTAAAGTGCCTTTCCACAAAACCGCGTATAATTCAGTTTCAAACAAAACTGATCTATACGCACTCTTGCGATTCTACAACGTCCTCTTTTTTGTTGTCAGTATTTTTCTCTGAGAAGAACCGCCAACGTATCACGAATGGCTGCTCCACTCGTTTCTTTGCTCATCTGATGCCGCAATGGCGTATCCGCCGCTGCACCACCCTTCATAACGTGGTACAGGTAATGCGAATCTCCGGATCTTTATCTTCCATTAGTAGCATCAGAATAACCGTTCTAAATGATACTAAAAAGTATCATGCCTCTTTTACAGGGATGTCAATACATATTTTGCAATCTTAGCTGAAAATTCAGATGAAACTATTCCTCCCACTTCTGGATCCATTCTGTCACTTCCTGCAAGGTTTTTTCTTCTACTTCTCGATACACCGCCAGCCTCAGCTGTGCCTCTCCCTCCATTCCCTGCAGATAAAAATACGGCTGATTCAGCTTGTAAAAGGGCATCTTGAGCTGCGCCAGATAGGTCAGATCCCCGTGTTCTTTTAAAGACAGGATGTCTTTTCTCATCACTGGCCTGGAAAGAGCCAGATCATAGGCATACCATCCGGATTCTGCACAGGGCTCTCTGGATTCTTCTACACGAAGTACTTCCATTTATTTTTCTCCTTCTGCCGCGATTTCTTGCAGCGCTTTCAGAAACGTGTTCATTTCCATCTCCGTCGTGGTGGTCCCGATACTGATCCGCACACTCCCCTGTTTTGGGCAATGTATCGCTCGCGCAAGCAATGGCGCGCAATGCAGCCCTACTCTTGTGACGATACCATAACCATGATATAAAATATAAGCTGTATCCTGGGGCGTCAGGCTCTGTAGGGAAAAGCTGAAGAGGGGCCCTTCCGGCGGATCCGGTGCATACAGATGAATCCCCGGAATCTGCTTCATTTTCTGATACAGACTGGTGATCTTCTGGTTTTCTCTTGCATAGATCACATCAATTCCTTCTGACAACACGCTCTCCACACCCGCCAACAGACCGGCTAACCCCGGTCCATTCTGGGTACCCACTTCATAGCCTTCCCAGTCATCATCATATCGGAGTCTCTCGCTATCCTTCCCCGTTCCCCCATAAAAAAGGGGTCTCACATGGAGTCCCTCGCGAATGTAAAATCCGCCCGTTCCCTGTGGCCCTCTGAGTCCCTTATGCCCCGTGAAGACTCCGATGTCCACCTGATCCTCCTCCAGATGCAGCGGAATCACGCCGGCGGATTGAGAAAGATCTGCGACGAGAATTCCACCCGCTTCATGAACCTCCCTGCTGATCTCCTTCATATCCTGTATCGCTCCTGTTACGTTCGAGCAATGGTTGATGAAAACTGCCGCCGGGCCTGATGCCAGCATGTCCCGCAGGGCTTCTTGCCGAACATGTCCTGCAGGATCACAGGGGATCACCCGTACTTCCGCTGCGCCTCCATTATACAGCGGACGCAGGACCGAATTATGTTCTGCCTCACTGACCAAGACCAGACTCTGGGATAATCCCAGTCCCTGGATCATCATATTCAGGGACTGGGTAGCACCCGATGTAAAGAAAATACGTTCTGGATTCAAAACGCCCAGGATCTCTCCCATCCGTTTCCGAAGGCAAGAAGTAACATCTCCTTCCCGCCCTCTGCTATCGAATACGCTGCGATACTGTCCTGCCGGAGGACACTGCAGCGCCTCGGTTACGGCCTGTACCACTTTTTCTGGCTTTGGAAAACTGGTTGCTGCATGATTCAGATAGATCATATCATCCTTTGACGACTTCAAAGCCCATCATTCTCGCCACACGGCAAACCATATCAATCTGATCCCCAAAGACCAGCACCTGATGATGTCCAAAGTCCGCCAGCGTATGGAGCCAGTCTCTTCCATTCTCAATCTGAATATGGTAGTCCGGACTGCAGTAATACTGCTTAAATTCTGACTGCAGCACCTTTCCTCGCTTCACGACCATCTTATTGCCCAGTGGATTAAAGCGGCCCAATGTGACGTATTCATCATCATTTTGAGCAAAATCCACCTGCAATTTGCCGCCGAAGCCCTGGCCGGTAAATGCCCAGAGACTATACTTCAGATCGGGCTTATCCAGTCCGTTCATCTTCAGCGCCGGAACCGCGTGATGCACGCCCACAATCTCCGGCGATTTCAGGAACGGATTCCCCATAAAGGCGGATTTTCCGCTGCCATACATGAGAACCATCATCGCCATCATCGCATTCAGATCTTCCTCACAGGTGCTGGGAATGCCCGCTGCTTTCATCAAAGAATGTGTGATACATGGCGTGAATTTGCGCTCCTGCGGAATCCTGGAGGCGCAAAGCTCAATACAGGCCGTAGAAAAAGCATTACATCCATATTGCCGCATCATATCCTGTGCCGCCAGGAAATATTTCGTATCATTGACCAGGTATTCCGGATTGACCTTCGTATCCATTGAATTCGCTAAAAGCTGATCCGCCAGCGCCTTCGCCTCGTTTTCATCGACACGGTCCATGTAAGGGAATATCTCCTTATAAGGCAGTTTGATGACCTCAAATCCATACTGACGACGCAGATATTCCAAATCGCGGATATTGCTCTGAATCCCATAGGTAGGAACCTGACCGCTTGTGAGAACCAATGCCCGGGTATTGGCAATACATTTCCGCACCCACATCGCATGCAGAATCTCGTTCAGGTCCGGTATATCAATCGCGTTATAGGCCTCCACACCGATGGAACGGTAATACGCACATACATCCGCCCCTTCGTTTCCGTTGCTGAATACAACCGTCGTTTTCCGGTACCTCTCCAGCTTTGGAATCCGATAACACATGACAAGGAAAAGATCGGTCTGTGGGAGCATGGCTTCAATATTATCCCAAATATCTTGGGATACTGTCATCGTTTCCAGATATGGAACCGCTAAGGGCTCCAGGATCTCTACTTGTGGAATGACATCCTTGAGCTGATCTACAAATTGCGGAAACATCTTCTTAGCCCATTCTTTCTCAGCTTCAGGCTGAAGAGCCTCCCATCGGCCCGCCCGACAGGGGCCTTCCCATACATCTGAATGCTGCAAAAAACCGACAAGGGGACGTACTCTTAACTTGGTCGTAAACATTGATGATTGAATCATGTCTTCCTCCTGTATCTTCGGACATACATCCGGTTCTATATATTCAATGTATCGCATCCCGGCATCAATGTCAATAGGTAAACGTGAAAAGCAGCAGATCCGCTATGTTTCTGCTGCTTTTCGCAATTTCATGGCTCAAAATGATACATGTTTTTGTAGTTCTCTATTTCCGCTTCGGATTGCGGCATGCTTGGAATAAGACCCGTACAATCATTAGAAGAGGTAATTCCCAAATCCTCTAAGGACGGATAAGGTCTCTGCGGATCCTCGGACTCCACATGCTGCATGATCGGAACATCCAATAGCGGATTCTTTTTCTTCTTGTTATCTTTTTTCGCGCTCATACTCTGCCTCCTGAATGAATGTCTACAGATCTAGTATGAACGCTTTCTGTTTTTTTATTCAAAATTTACATCAATGATACAGACCTCACTGTTGGTTCCCACACGCAGATTCGGGCCCCACAGTCCCAGACCGGAAGTGACAATATTATGCATGTCTCCCTTCTGCATATATCCGCAGGCATTCTCCCATGCGAAGCCGATGAACAGATTACCGGGAAAGATCTGCCCATCATGCGTATGTCCGCACAGATCCAGATCCGCGCCGGCATCCGACAATTCTTGCAATTCTCTCGGTTGATGATCCATTACGATGATCGGTTTTGAATGATCTAAAGACTCCAATAATTCCTGTGGTGTCTTACGTATCTCTTTCGACTTTTCTTCGGAACTATAATCACGACGTCCCACCAGATAAAAAGAATTATCAATCCATACGCTTTCATCCTGGAGCAACTGTATCCCTGCATCTTGCAGAAATGCATCCATGCGAGCATCACTGGTTTTCGGAATATTTTTATTTTCAAGAGTGAATCCACCCAATGTGGACTCTGCCACGTCATGGTTTCCGTAACAGGCATACACCCCATATCGGCTCTCGATACTGCGCAGCAAGTCCCTGATTCCCTCCGGATTAGAAATGGCATCGAAATCATTATCAAAGATATCTCCGCAAATCAGGACGATATCCACGTTTTCCTCATTGATGATGTTTACCATCGTTTGAATCTCTGAATAACCAATATTGTACCCCAGATGAAGATCCGCAACCATCGCAATCCTCAGATTCTCCAGATTCCCCCCGTCCTTTTCTATCGAGACCTGATAATACTCCGTTTCCGTCTGTCTGGCATGAATCATGCCGTATAGATTGATCACAGCCGCAGATATAACTAGGATAAGTCCAAAGAGGATTCGGTAGGTTCGATACCTGGTTTTTTCTTTTGTTAGCTTCTTTGTCCGAATCAGAATCCACTGAAGAATGCGCAGAAAAATCCATATCTGTACCGCATACGCAGCAAATCCAAGCCACGAATTCCGCAGAATCATCCAAAAATCTTTAATCGGACCGGCAGGAGAAAAATAAGCCAGAATCATGGATATGGCAATAAACCAATAAAAAATGCCATATATAATTCGACCTGGAATCCTTTTGAAAAAGCCCAATACATCCCCAGCCCAGCGCATACTGTATACGTATAACCAGGCTGCCAGCACAAGATAACCTCCTGCAAAGATAAAAAACATTGCTGCCTCGCTTCTTTCTCTCTATCTAATGATTTTATCGAACTGACTCTTCCAAGCCGTCCACTCTTATGTTTTGACAATTCACAGTCTGAATTCCTGATGCCCATCTCAAATATCTGTCTTCTGTCCAGCATACTCTCATATTCATCACCGCAACATCTTTCGCATATTGAATATACATAGCAGGTATTTCATGCTCATAGACCCCTCTTTCCGAAGGCTGCTCATCGAAAAATCCTGCCTCTTGTGTGCCCTGTTTTTTCATTACCAACTCTAAATCTTGAAAGCGTACATTTTGTATAATACTTTCTTCCTCTCCGCGCATAAAAATACAGGATTCTGCATCCATTCGAATATGGTCGAAGTATACATTTTGTATTTTCCCGATAGGTCCCCGTGTATTCTTTCGGAATGTAGCGGATAAAAACAATGGTTCTCCCTTCCCCCACCAATCTGGCGCAAACGCTCTATTTCCGGCATTAGCATATCGTCGTACACTTCCTACAATATGATGAACCTGGATATTCTCTACCGTTCCTCCATCACGAACCCATATTCCGATTCCTCGTGAACAATCCCTTACAATACAATCTGACATAATTATATTTCGAATATCACCATGTGTCTCCGTTCCTATCTTTAATGCGGAATCATGGGACGCCAAAATACAATTTCGTATCAGAATATTCTTACAGGGTCCATATAGCTTTGTCATCGGAGCCGTTGTTTTGATCACAATCGCATCATCTCCTGTTTCAATCATGCAGTCCGAGATGATTACGTCCTGACAAGAATCTGGATCAATCCCATCATTATTGGCACCTCTACAGTGATTTAAAATCTGAATCCCCTGAACTTTTACCCGACGACACCCTGCCATATGCAGTGTCCAAAGCGCCGAATCCCGAAAAGTCACATTTTCTATTCGAAGATTCTCCACATCTTCAAAATATGTCAGACGAGGACGAAACCCTTCCACCATCAAAGGACATTCTTTCCAATGACCATCTGCTCCATCGTCTCGCATGACTTTATATCCCTGTCCATATATTTCACCATCTCCTGTGAGGGATACATTTTTTGCGTGAAGCGCTCCGATGAAATATCCCGAATCTTCCTTAGCTCCATCCGGACAAGGCGTCTGACGAATATCTTCTTTATTTAGACTTGCTATCAATGAGGCTCCCTGCATCAGATGCAATTCTACATGATCTTTTAGTTCAATAGTACCACATAAATAATGTCCGGCAGGAATTAGGACGCGGCCACCACCTGCCGCACTGCAATCATCCACTGCTCTCTGAATGGAGGGTCCATCATTCGTCTTACCATCTGCCTTGACTCCATATTCCGTAACATCCCAAACTCTCATATTGCACCTCAAAACCAACGACGTTTTTTCAGATCTGTCGCTCTCTCTTCTATTGTTTTCTTATAGATCTTCTTACGATCTAATGCATGGACAAACTGTCGAATCAGTTCGCTGATCCGATTTGCCTCTTCCATATCATTCATGCCAATCATCTGATATCTTGTTTTGAAGACCTCTCCCTGTTCCTTTTTGATTTGAATCACAACTTTTTTCATTCGTTTTCCATTTTGTACTCCTGTGGTAATCACCTGCCCCCAGGGGATCAGCTGTCCCACATTATAAATAAATATTCCCTTTTCCGTTATGACCCATTCATGCATCGTATACGGCGCAATGGCAAAAAAAGCAAAGGCAAGTACGAGCGCCAACCAACTGAAAAGTCCTCCTTCCAGCATAGCTGTTTCCCCCTGCATAATGAACAGACCAATCAATGCAGCTATAGCTACCGCCGCCACCGCACACAGGATTCGGCATACTTTTACCCATGTTCTCTGATCTACATGTATAACCACGGCTTCTTCCTTCAAACGATTCAATTCTGCTCGTGAAGCAATATTGCGCATTAAAATAAATAACTCTGCCAATAATAATACAATCATAATAATATCCATTTTTATTCCTCCTTATATGGGTATTCTCCGCCTGTCTTCTCTATGAGACAGCCCAGTCTGTCCATCAGCGCCGAAAACTCGTCCGTTCGTATTTTCAGTAAATACTGCCTCAGCAACTGATTATATTCATTCTGAAATGCCTCCATCAAATCCCGCATACGAAGTGCTTCCTGGCGAATCTCTTTTAATTCTTCCCTTGCATTTTTCTGTATCTCATCTGCTTTTCGCTGCGCTTCTTCTATAATCAGATCCGCCTTCATCTGCGCCTCTATTTCATTTCGATGCAGTTCTTCTTCCCTCTTGTTATAAACAGCCAGTTCTTCTTCCTGTTCTGCAATCTTTTGCTTTAGGCGGGAAAGCTCCTGTTCTACTTCCTCTGGCCGGTATCCCTTTCTCACTTTTGTGAATTCCGTCATCACGAACCCCCTTTCCCCATCGCCTAACAACATACGTTTTTGGCTTTTTCATTATAGCATAGGGGATTTCCTTTTTCAACCCTGGGACCCTTACGAAATCGTAAACACTTTCTGACAAAGGGCTTGCATTCTCCTGTAAAACAGGCTACAATAAAATAGATTCTAAATGGCTCATAAGAGAAAGGAGGAATTCGATGGTACAGAACGTCTTTTTTCAGGAAACACTGACACAGGGAACTGCGGTCATTGCGCTGGATCACGGCGGATACCGAGGACGTTGTTATTATAGTGCAAAAATTCCTCACGGTCTGGGAGAAGGCGATGTTCATCTCTCCTTTGCTCTCATAGATCCAGACGGATACGAGGAAGGCCCGGTAGAGGGAGAGCAGCTTCTCTTTGGAGATATGGATGCTTTCTCAGAATCCTCCTACATTCCAGGCATTCCTGCCGTTAAGATTGGCGCTATTCTGTATCCGAAACAAGGTGTATTTCAAATTGGTGTCTGTCTCAAAGAAAATACATCCTGCCCTCAACTAAAGATTGCATGGCGTGCCTCCCGCCTGGAAGCCAAATCCAGGCCAGCTGCTATCCTCCCTGAACCAGTTATGGAAGAAGAACCCTTGGATCAGGAAGCGGACGAGAACGCATTCTATATTGCCAACGCACCCAGAGTCCTGCGTACAGGTGAATCTTTTCATTTCTACCTGGTTATGCCGAAAAATGGAGGAACGCCGGTCTGGACCATTCGAGAACCCTTTGGCGGGCAGATTACGCCAGAAGGTGTATATACTGCCCCTGCAATTCCCGGTATTTTTGAAATCCAGGCTTCCTTAAACGGACAGATCACTTCGGTTTATATTATGGTACGAGAATAGGAGATTCATATGTTTCGATATCTTTCTGCCATTGGCATGAGTGAATATATTGATAGAAAAAAATTTGCTTCCCTACTTCCGGATATTTTGAATTCTTCTCATTTTTCTATGGATACCTTTTTCGATCCGGAAACGAAAGAAAAGATGGTGGAATTTTATTTTGATATGGATGTGTTTACCCTCATCTTTCGTGGAAAATCCGAAGATTATCATCTTCCCATTCAGGATATTCTTCCTGTCGTTCATTCCCAGCGAAACCATATGCAAATCGATGCCTGGCAGGTCGATACCACCAACGAGATGCTGCCCATTCTCATCGGTGACAATGTAAAAACGGGCAATACCGTCGATCTGTTCCTCTCCAATTTGATTCAGATGAAGAAACATGTTTCTCATGCTCCTGACATATTAGATGTTTGTGTATATGGTCTTTCTATTTCTGGCCAGATCCTTCTCAATATTCAAAGATCTGTGGAAGATGAAGTCGTCTATCAGGAACAGGAAGAATACTGGGATGAATTATCAAGAAGAGCCAGTGCGGGAGATAAAGAAGCAGAACTGGAATTGGATGAAGAAGACAAGGCAATGGAACTGGATATTCTGCGTCGAATGCAGAATGAAGATATCTATTCGATTTTAGAGGGTCTCATGGTTCCAATGGATGAAGAAACCTATGGTTTTTTTGTCGTTCTAGGCACTATTGAGGCCATTCACAAGATTTTAAATCCGTATACTGAAGAATGGGTCTATGAATTTGAACTCGATATCATCGGAAAGTCCTATAATATCTTCATCAATCCAAAAGATCTGGAAGGTTATCCGACGGTAGGCATGCGTTTTCAAGGTTCTGTCATGCTTTTAGGAAATGTCGATTGGACATCTCCGCAAAAATAAAAAATATCCTCACAGCGATCTGTCCCGCTGTAAGGATATTTTTCTTTATAATACGCCAATAGTTCGAAGCATAAAAATCCCCACAGTTAATGTGAAAAGGGACATAATGACAGAAACCACAATGATTCCCGATGCCATATCCGCATCGCCGCCCATCTTTTTCGTTACAATATAAACATTGGCTGCCGACGGTACGCCGAAGACTACGAATAGAACTAGGATCGCATTGTTTCCCAATCCAAACAGAATCGCCAATGGTACAATAATTAGAGGCTGAAGTATCAATCGAAATACAGAGGCCGTGATAATAGAACTCATGTTTTCCGCGATGGCCGTCATCTTCGTATTCGCACCGATGATGATCAAAGCAAGTGGTGTGGTCATACTCCCTAGATAATCCAAAGATTTATCAATCGCAAATGGAAGCGTAAAATCTGTATAAATACTCAGAAATGAGAACGGAAGACCCACCAGAATAGCCACGATCATTGGATTCGTAATGATCTGCTTCAACAGATTTTTCTTGTCAATTTTTTTGCCAGGATTATTGGTCACAGTCAAAACTAAAACAGCCAAAATATTATATAAAGGGAGAACAAATGCACTGGCCAACATCGCTTCTGCCGGCAGCGTACCCGTGCCCAAAATATTCTGAATCAACGCAAATCCAATGTATACATAGTTTCCGCGAACGGCGCCATGAACAAAAGCTCCGATTTTTTTAGGCTCTTTGATTACAAAATGTCCATATACCCAGAAAAGAATAAAAAATACAATAGTGCCGCCTACCGCTAAAAGCAGAAAAATGGGATCAAAAGACTGCGTAAAATCCGTTGTTGCTGTGTCTAAAAAAAGTTTAGCAGGCAGTGCTATCTGAAACAAAAAAGTGTTTGCGCACTCCAAAAAAGATGTACTGAGTATCTCTTTTTTCCTTAGAAAATATCCTAAAATCATTAGGATAAAGATCGGAAGAGACATATTCAAACTAAAAATAAAATTTTCAAGCATTTCTTTCTCCTTGTGTTCTCTTCAGAATTGAAGAATTTTTCCCCCAAGCATTTCTGCATCTTGGATCTGGTGCGTAATGACTACCAGAGTTTTTCCTTTTGTTTCCCTTACAACCCATAATGCTGTTCGCTCTTTTATTGATTTATCTAAACCATTAAATGGTTCATCCAAAAGATATAAATCTCGATGTACGGCTACGGCCCGAATACATGCCACGCGCCGTCTCATGCCACCTGAAAGCTCCGCTGGATATCGGTTTTCTTCACCGGAAAGCCCTAGGATAGAAAGCATTTCCAGAAGTTCTTCTTCGGTCCGTTCCGGTACACATACTTTTAAGTTCTCTAAAATAGACAGATGAGGAAACAGACGATCCTCCTGAAATAAAACCCCGGCTCCGTCCTTGGGAATTCCCAGAATCCGTCCCTGATCCGGAACGCTCAATCCCAGCGCCAATCGAAAGATTGTTGTTTTTCCTATGCCGGAAGGACCCATCAAAACGAACCTTTTTCCAGCTTCAAAGCGAAGGTTTAAATCTTCTAATACCTTTTTTTCGCCATACGAAAAATAAACATGTTGAAATTCCAGATCCTCCATGTTTACTTTCCTCCTTTCGCCTGGGATTGCAAACGAGAAAACAATACACCAAAGATTTTCTCAAAACAGATAGAAAGCAGAATGACAACTGCAGTCCATGCAAACATATCTGCCGTCATCAGTGTCACCTTTGCATCATTTAACTCTTTCCCGATAAACCCCAAAGGCGTAACGATCACTTCCGCCGCAATACCTGATTTCCAAGCGAAACCAATCGCGACCTGACACGCCGAATGAAAAAAAGGTATCACGGAAGGCCAATATATATATCGAAAACGCTTCCACCAAGAAAAATGATACACTCTTGCAACTTCCAAGAGGTTTTTATCAGCACTGTGAAACCCCTGATCAACATTTGTCCAAATCAGCGGAAGCACCATCAAAAAAGAAATAAAAACAGATAAATGGCGAGAAGGAATCCAAAGCAGCGTTAGGATAATAAAAGATGCTACAGGCGTCGTCTGAATCAAATGCATAGGCAACCGAATAAATTCATACACGAAACGAAATCGGCTGCTTAAAACACCCAAAATACTTCCCACAAAAACGCCACACAAATATCCTGCAAGAATACCCGCGCAAGAATTTCCTACTGTTTTCCAAAAATCCAGAGTCCAAATAAGCTCCCATAGTCTCTGTAAAACAATCCAGGGAGAAGATAATAACAGATCTTCTCCCACAAACCAATAGGCACACTGCCATATGAAAATCCAAAGGATTAGGATTCCGCACCGCAGAATCCTTTTATTCCGCAGCCAGCTGATAATAGAAGTCCTCATTCGGAAGTGCTCCTCCTACTAAAGTAGGCTCGCTATCAAATATCACCTGTAAGAATCCATTGGAGATATTCTCCATTTCTTCTCCTGTTATAAATACAATATTACACTCTGGCAGCGCCTTCTGAGCCACGGCTGCCTGGATAATGTCTGCTTTCTCAATCAATGCAGCGGCATCTTCGAGATTGGCTTCTGCCGTAACATATTCCACGGAAGCCTGATACTCTTTCATAAATGCGGCCATTTCCTCAGGATGTTCCTCTGCAAAACTTTTTTGCACTACGATACATCCCATAGTCAGATCACTCTCTCCATTGGTCACCTGATTCCACTCTTCCGTCAGATCTAATACAACATGCACGTTTTCATTCTGATTCAAGACACTGGTAACAAAAGGCTGCGGAAGCACAGCAATTTCCGCCTCTCCAGATGCCATCAGCGCTGCCAATTCACTATGTTCGCTTCTATACTCGATTGTCACATCTTCTCCCGGAGTCAAACCATTCTGTTCCAAAATATAATTAAAAGCAATTTCCGGCACTGCTCCCTGTCCTGTAGAATACACCGTTTTTCCTGCCAGATCAGCAATACTTTGAATGGAATCATCTGCCGATAATACGTATAATACTCCTAACGTATTAATTGCTGCCATTTGAATTCTGCCTTCTGTCTTGTTATATAAAATAGAAGCCACATTCGTCGGTACAGCCGCAATATCAAAATCACCCTGAATAATATTGGCTAAAATCTCATCCGCAGAAGAAGCCAAAGTAAAATCATACTGATTTTGGGATTCCCCTGCCGCATTTTCATCTATAAGCTTAGCAAGTCCCATTCCTGTAGGTCCCTTTAATGCAGCAACTTTTACCACATAATTGGATGATTCCACTAATGAACTTTCCTCTGAAGAACTTTCTGCCATACTCTGTTCTACTACAGAAGATTCTTCTGTCTGACTGTTTTCTGCAGAAGACTCTGTTGCTGTCGAAGATTCCGTCTGCGAAGAATCATTACCAACACATCCTCCTACAGAAAACATCAGAAACCATGTGGCGCAAAATAATGCCATTATTCTTTTCATTCTGTTTCCCCTTTTCTATTCATAAAATACTTTTTTGCGCTCTATAATAGAGCACATGCATATATTCTACTCCGAAGCAGAAATTCCGTCAAGATCTATTCCTATACTAAGAGGTAGATTCTGCCCTTTTCACCTCTTCCTTTGTAATCAGCTGGTTCGAATATCTTGCTTTCTCATATAACTCCGTCAAATTTTCCAACCCTTCTGATGGCATTTTCTCTAATATTTCTTTAGGAGAATCCGAAACTTTTATAATTTCCTGTTTTCTCATAGGTATTTCCAATCGTTTCTTATATATCCTTCGGATTTTCTTTTCATTTGTTAAGCGAAAACGAGACCAAAAAAAATCCCTTTTTTTCGACGCTTTTTCTTTCGCTTCCATGAATGTACTGGTCTCTTCAAATTCATCAAATGAAATGGTCTCAGGTTTCCGAGAATAGAACCATTTATAAAAACGATGTAACGCATAAATTGTAAGAGCTATCAATGCGATTACAACCGCAATCGTCATCACAAACTCTAAAAATTCCCAGAATGGATTCGGACCCACCGGTTCAAATTCCACATCTTCCTGGCTACTCTCTGGTATGCTCTCTTCCTGAAAAACACTCTCTTCTGACACGGCTTCTCCCTTTGGAATAAGACTTACTAAATACCGAATTAACCATAATAATCCCTGTCCTAATGCTACAATACCTCGATCTAAACGAAAAATAAGCGCTAAAAAAATAAAAATTCCCGTTCCTGCAATAAAATATAATAGAATTTTCTGATTAAATTTTCGAATTTTCTGTGCTGGTTGATTCAGCATTTCATTTACATTATTAAGTGTACTATCAATATTTTTAAAGTGTAAATCTATAAAATATACTAATAAAACGATCAGAGAGGCTATCATCAAATAAATCCGTATCTCTTCTCCTGCTGCAATTTGAGGAATCTCTGTACAAAAATATCCTATCGCAAAGGCTCCGCATAAAACAATAACTCCTCCTATTGTAATCTCATGTTTTGCCTGGTGCAATCTTAGCGCAAAAGAATATACTATAAAAATAAAAATTCCAACTGCTATTGATAAATTAACAATGATATTATTTTCTATATTATAAAAGAATAATATTAAAAAAGATGCCGCATGCAATGTAATAAATAAAAATAAATTCCATATTTTTTGCCTAATAAAATATGTATATATAGGCAAAATCAAAAGTAAATGTACTTTCAGAATCATCATAGGATCTTGTGTTAATACCGTCAAAACATAACTCAAAATCGCAATGACCAGATAAGTATTAAAATAATCTACCAGTAGTTTCTGTAAATGAAGTAGAGATACTGTCTTCTTCACTTTTTAATCCACCTTCCATAAATAGACATTCGAAAGACAATCTGCTATTTTCGGTCCTTTGAAATCAGGATCTGATAGATCTGAAAGCATAACGGGAAGAATCCACATAGCCGATGCGTGTCTTCTCTGAATTTCCTCATAACTATCTATACAATTTTTTCCAAAGAAAGGAGAGATCAATACATACATCGAATTGGGATCCATATCTTCTATTGCTCTTCTCATAAAGAAATCAAAATCTTCTACATCTAAGCTGATTTCCATTCGCGCCAGACTTTCAAACACAGTGTGAAGATGTCCCATACCGCACCCTTCTTCTACTTCTATTTTTTCCCCTGTGATCACATCTCGTCCATTGGACCACAAAGATACAGGAATACCCTCTTGTTCGTAGGCGTTTGCCATGGAAGCTGCCATACGAATACTATTTTCATATAAACGCATATCATAATATTGATTTGCTCTGTCCATATTCAAAAGAATCGTCACTTTCTGCTGAATCGTATAATCATGAACGTTGACCAGCCACTTTCCCGCTCGCGCAGAAGCCTTAAAATTGATGGACTTGAAACTGTCATAAGACTGGTAATCCCGGATTCCTTTGAACATATATGGGTCTTCGATCATATATCGTTTGGTGATAATATCTCCCATCATTTTCTGAAAAGGAATCTGAAACTCCTCCGTAGAAATCAATCTCGGATATACCACCATAGTCGTAGCATCCTGCAGAGTCTGCACAAACTTGCGTGTGATAAACAGATTATTGCTGATTAAATCGATTCCCCGCATAGTATATATTCCTCTCGTTTCCGGATGAAACGGAATACGACGTCGTATTTTCTGATAGAAACGTATACTAAACAGATCACTACGATAGTGACTTACTTTTCCATTTCGATTGATTTGAAATTTAACATATACCCAGGGCAATGGAAGAATTTTACCATTAGATAAAGTTTCTTTAAGATAGGTATCTTCTCCCTCATGGATAAATTTATCTTCAAACTTTACATCCACATGTAAATTAACATTCCAAAATTTCTTATAAATTCTGTCCTGAAGAAGATAAATCAATCCGGCCACAAGAAAAATAACAAGAATAGGCACGGAGATGATCCCCCCTTATTGATCGATTTTCCATTCTTCTGTTGGAACCGGAACAATTTCCAATATGTTTCTTACGATTTCTTGAATCTGCGTTGAGCGGTTTCTCATGCCACTCTTTAAGATCATACGATGTCCCAAAACCGGCAAAGCCAGGTCTTTAATCTCATCCGGAGACACATAATTCTTTCCTCGTATAGCAGCCAATGCCTGCGCCGCTCGTAGATAGGACAGGTTTCCTCTAGGGCTGACGCCCAGTGCCACATCATCTCTTTCCCGGGTTTTTTCCACGATATCCACAGAGTATCCCGCAATATCTGGATGGATATAAACGGTCTTCACAAATTGCTGCATCGCAAGCAGTTCTTCTCTGCTGCAGACGCTCTCAATCTCTTCCACAGGGGATGCGGCAATGAAACGGTGCAGGATCTCCATCGTCTCTTCTTTGTTGGTGTAGCCCATGGAAAGCTGCATAATAAAACGATCCAGCTGTGCTTCCGGCAGGGGAAATGTACCCTGGGTTTCCACGGGATTTTGCGTAGCAATGACAAAAAAGGGCTTCTCTAAAACATACGTGGTTCCATCCACCGTAATCTGCTTTTCTTCCATACTCTCTAACAAGCTGGATTGGGTTCTGGGCGTAGCCCGGTTGATCTCATCCGCCAATAATACATTCGTGAACAGAGCGCCCTGACGAAATACAAACTCGCCTTCTTTCTGATTATAGTAATTGATACCGATCAGATCTGAAGGCAGTAGATCCGGTGTGAACTGGATTCTCTTAAACTGCGTATCAATGGACTTCGCCAATGCCTTGGCCATCATTGTTTTTCCCGTTCCCGGAACATCTTCCAAAAGCACATGTCCTTCTGCCAGCATGGCTGCAAGAACCAATTCGATCACATGGCTCTTTCCTACGATGACCTTTTCCACATTGGCACGAATTCCATCCGCAATCGATTTCATCTGTTGAATATCCATTGGTATTCGCCTCCCATTATATGATCTTTTTGATTTTATTCGCTAATTCCATCGCCATCATGGCGTGTCCTTCATCCGACGGATGCACCAGGTCTGCCGATAATCCAGAAAAATCCTTCAAGATCTCTCTGCCATCCCATACCGTCACGGCCGGATCCGGATATGCTTTTAAGATATCCGTAAATGCATAATACCGTGTTCTTCCTTCGTTAGATTCGTCTTTCTGATAAGCTGCTCCTGCCGTAAATGGCGTGATGACAGCAATCTTTGTCTCGGGCGCTGCCTCCCTCAACCTTCCGATCAGATGATAGGTCCTCTCTTTAAAAACCTCTTCTGGAAAACGGCGCAGCATATTGATTCCCAGTTCACAGGTCACAAGATCCATCTGCGGCGCTTTTTTTGCCAGATATTCTACCACGGAAACATCACAGAAGCAGGATCCGGCAATGGACTTATTGTATAAATCCAGATCTAAAAGTCTGGCTGTTCTCATCGCGTAAGCATTGATTCCCAAATGAGCGTCTCCGCCAAATGTAATCGAAGAACCATAAGCCATCCACTTTTTCGTTGGCACCTCTTCTTTCTGCGGCGGCCTGACTGAGTGTCCCACAAAATCCGCACCATAATATAAAACAGAAGATTCCTTATCCATGACAATCCGCCAAACCTGCGAAGAAAACCGGTGTCCCCGAAAAGCCTCTGTCTCTATATTCGACCATCCTGCCGGTTCCTCGATATGAAACGTACTGATCTTTCCCGCGGGAAGATCCAAAACACTCTGCAAAAAATTTCCCCGAAATACGAATATTCGATTGTCTTTTTCATAGGAGGCCAGGGAAATCCTGAAAAAATGCGCGTCTGTGACAAATCGAATCTCACATCCCACCGGCATTTGACTGAACATCCTGCCGCGATCATGATCCTGGTACCCCAGGCCAAAACGTACTTCTTCCGGAAAACGCTGCAGCATATAGCCCCCTAATCGTTCTTCCAAACATTCGACATTGTGAAATTCCATATTTTGAAATATCATAAAATACCCCCAAAAAAGAGAAAAGGAGCTGCTGCATAGACGCAGGCAGCCCCTTTGATTTCAATTATGCAAAAGGATTCTCGGATGGGTACAGCATGCCCTTCGGCTGATTGAAGGCCACATCTTCTACTCCCAAATACTTCATGACTGTGAAGATCGCCTTTCCATAATGACCAAAGGCAACCGCGCCATGATGAGGATAATTTTTCTCAATCAGAACATGACGATAGAAACGTCCCATCTCCGGAATGGCAAATACGCCGATTCCGCCGAAGGAACGAGTCGCTACCGGCAGAACCTCGCCCTGCGCAATATATCCCTTCAACTGACCTCTGGCATTTCCCTGTAAACGATAGAATGTGATCTCACCCGGCATGATATCTCCTTCGATGGTGCCTCTCGTGATATTCGGCTCTGAATCCGGCTCCAAAGAACGCTTCATGATGAGCTGATATCCCATATGCGCCTTCGTCAGCTTACATCCCGGCGTATTGCCGCAGTGGAAGCCCATGAAGACATCCTGCAGCGTATACTGTGTCTTATTCTTGATCTCACTCTCAAACATATCCTTGGGTACTGAGTTGTTGATATCCAGAAGCGTAACCGCATCTCCTGACACACAGGCTCCCAAATACTCGCTCACAGCACCGAAAATATCCACCTCGCAGCTCACCGGAATACCACGAGCCGCCAAACGTGAATTCACATAGCAAGGAACAAAGCCAAACTCCGTCTGGAATGCAGGCCAGCACTTATTGGCGAACACATAGTATTCGCGGCTTCCTTTATTTTCCTCTGCCCAATCCAGAAGAGTTAATTCATACTGTGCCAGCTTAGGAAGAATTCCCGCATAGGGGTTGTCATTCCCGGTCTCTTCCGCCATTTCCTTCACCACGTCAGGAATTCGGGGATCGTCCGCATGCTTGCGGAATGCCACCAGAAGATCCAGCTCTGAGTTTTCCTGAATCTCCAGTCCCAGGTCAAACAGAGGCTGAATCGGCGCATTACAAGCCATGAAATCCTGCGGTCTGGGACCAAAAGTAAATACTTTCAGGTTCTTAAGACCCAGAATGGCTCTGGCTACAGGAATAAACTCCGCAATCATCTTCGCCACATCTTCCGGACGTCCCACAGGATACTCCGGGATGATGGCCTTGCATCCTCTGAGCGCCAGATTATAGGAACAATTGAGCATACCACAGTACGCGTCTCCTCTGCCCTGCACCAGATCCTCCTGAGATTCCTCTGCTGCGGCTACATACATCACCGGTCCCGCAAACTTCTGCGCGATAATCGTCTCCGCACTTTCCGGTCCAAAGTTGCCAAGATATACAACAAGCGCATTCACGCCCTCCGCCTGAATATCATCTACCGCCTTCAGCATGTCCGTCTCACTCTCAACAACCGTCTTAGAACGATAGATCTCCACGCCCTGCTCTTTCGCAGCCGCTACAACTTCCTGACTGCGTCGATCCGACAATGTGATCGGAAAACAATCACGGCTGACGGCAATCAAACCTAATTTTACCTCTGGCATGTTTTTCATTTTTTGTACCTCCATGAAATATGTTTGTATTTTAAAATTATATAGAGATATTCTCACCAATCAGGCCCACATGCGCACCATTCTGCGCTTCCGGCGCATCCGGATGAGCCAACAGCCATTTATTCCTGGCTGTCATCCACCGATCTTCCTCACATCCCGCCGTAAACTGCGGCATTTCGGTATTGGTTCCTCTCGGCAGCACGATGATGACCCGGAATCCATCCTTCCCTTCACCATTGCAAGGCGCATAATGAAGCGTTGTCGCATACAGCTCCACAGCGACTCCAGCCGGCAGCAAAAACGCCTCTACCTTGGAAGTATCATATGTACCATCTTGAATTTCATCCTGACGCCCTAACAGCAGGATCACATCATCCGCGGCGATATCCACTTCCGAATCCCTATGATATTCCAGGCAATTCAGGCGATGATTACTCCCATTACAGTATCCGATCTGGATCGGCATACCGCCGTAGGCCCGATCCCTCAGCTCCGCATACACTTCGCATGCTTCCAATGTCTCATCGGACGGAACATAGATCGTCCCACAGGAAGGCTTTTCACTGCATTTTCTCAATGTGTCTAACAGCTTCTCAAAGCCATACCCGGACAGCACTTTACCATATTTTGAAAACGAAGAATCCGTCACTTTTTGAACCTTCATGCCATCTAACCCCCTCAAAAAATTGGTTACCTCTATCATACTTTTTTTTTCGCCAAATGTCAATTGAAACTGTTGCAACTCAGTAACATTTTGTGGTATGATAAATCCATTCAGATTCCATAGAAGGATTTTTCCAAAAGATATCCACACCCTGTGGATATCTTCGTGGATATCTATGTGAAAATCCTGTGTATATTCCCTGGACTGAAGATTTTAAGCCGTGGATATGTTGGATAAAGTTATTAACAGTTTTCAGTTCCATATCATTTTGGAGGTTTGATCCGCAATGAAATATGATCCATCATCAATTTACTCTGAGATTCAGCAGCTTTTGCGTCAAGATCTGACAGAAGTGACTTATAAAGGATGGTTTCAGGACATGCAGGCCGTGGACGTGGTAGAAGATGGCTCGAAAAAAACGCTGATCCTGGAATCAGAAAATCCATTAGCCAAGAAAATTGTTTCGACGAAGTTTAGGGATCATCTGCAGAAATGCTTTGAGATGTTGAACTATAACGATTTCACATTCGAAATTGTAGATAAGGGAAAGTATCAGCTTCCCCTTACCTCACAGGAAGAAGAAAACTCCATCCTGGAGTCTTTGAAGATCCAGGCCCATCTGAATCCTCGCTACACATTTGAGTCATTTGTAGAAGGAAATCACAATAAGCTGGCCTATCATTCCTGCCTGGCGGTGGCCGATTTTCCCGGAAACACCTACAATCCCCTTTTTATCTGGGGGGACTCAGGGCTGGGTAAGACACATCTGCTCCATGCGATCGGAAATCATGTGTTGGACTGCGATTCTTCCAAGCATGTGCTGTACGTACCCTCAGAAACATTCATGAATGAGCTGATCAATTCCATCAGTTCCAACAAGAATGATTCTTTCCGTGAGAAGTATCGTCAGATTGACGTTCTGCTGATCGACGATATTCAGTTTTTAGGAAACAAACAGGCTACCCAGGACGAGTTCTTCCATACCTTTAATACTTTATATAATGATAATAAACAAATCGTAATCTGTTCTGACCGTCCGCCAGAAGAGATCGAGCAGCTCTCCGAACGTATTCGTTCCCGATTCAAGTGGGGACTTATCGCCGATATTCAGGCTCCGGACTATGAAACACGAATCGCTATATTAAAGAAGAAATCTGAACAGAATCATCTGGATATTGATATGGATGTCCTCAGCTTCATCGCAGATCATATCAATTCCAACATTCGTGATCTGGAAGGCGCTCTCACCTGCGTGGAAGCCTATTGCCGGCTTCTGAGCCCGAATACAAAGGTCACGATTGAAATCGCTTCTAATGCCTTGAAAGATTATACAGGAAATGACATCAAGAAAACCATTTCCTGTCAGCGTATCATCGAAACCGTCTGTGAATACTATCAGATCACGGTAGATGATATAAAATCTAAGAAAAAACCACAAAATATCGCGTATCCCCGGCAGATCTGCATGTATCTGTGTCGCAAACTGACTACGGATCCCTTAAAAACCATCGGTACCGCTCTGGGCGGAAGAGATCGTACCACCGTCATGTACGGTGCGGACAAGATCGCGGATGACTTGAAGAATCTAAATAATGAAGAACTTCTTCGTGCCGTCAATGATATCGAACGCCGTTTGACGGGAGAATGATTTTTAAAAGTTATCCACTTTATCCACACTTGATGTGTGGATATCCTGTGAATTTACGTGGATAACTAAGGATTGTAAATATTTCCCAATTTTAAGATCGTGGATAACTTTCGTTTTTCCACAGGTTATGCATTTTTCTCCACGAAGTTATGCACTCCTGTAAACCGCTTTTTATAAGGGCTTATCCCCCTTTTCCAACAATCCACGGTCCCTACTACTATTACTACTACCAAACAATTCTATTACTATTCTATTCGCATCCGCTAGACAACAAGGACCGCGATAGAACTTATCCACAGGAGGTATTATCATGAACATTATCTGTAACAAGAGTTCTTTGTTAAAAGGCGTAGGCACCGTGATTCGTGCGGTATCTCAGAAAACAACTATGCCCATCCTACAATGCATTTTATTAAAGGCAGAAAATCAGGAATTTTCATTAACTGCAAACGATCTTGAACTCGGAATCCATTGCGTTTCAGAAGCTGTGGTAAAAAAAGAAGGATCGGTGGCTGTCAATGCGAAAATTTTCTCAGAAATTATTCGGCGGCTTCCTGATGACGAAATCAGCATTGATTCAGATGAACAGGATAATATTACCATTTCCTGTGGAAAATCCAAGTTCAACATTCCTGGTCAGAAGGGAAACGACTTTCCCCTATTACCAGAAGTCAAGAGCGAGAATCAGATGGTTCTTCCCCAGAATGAATTTCGTCAGATGATTCAGAAAACGATCTTCTCGATTGCACAGGAAGACAGCGGGCGTCCTGTATTGACCGGTGAGCTGATCGATGTGCGAGATGGATATCTATATCTGGTTGCTGTAGATGGGTTCCGAATCTCGATGCAGCGTACGGACATATCCGGTGAAAACAGCTTTAAGATGACAGTTCCCGGAAAAGCGCTAAATGAACTGAATAAGATTCTTTCCAGTGAAGAAGATGATCTGATGACGGTGACGTTTACCGGTCGGCATATCCTGTTCAAGCTGGATCAGACAGTGTTGGTATCCAGGCTTCTGGAAGGAGAATTCCTGAATTATGAGCGAAATTTGGGCATGAGTTTTTCCACAAGAGCTTATGTGAACAAAAAAGAGCTTTTAGACAGTATTGATCGAGCTGCGTTGATCTCCAAGGAAGGGAAAAACAGCCCTGTTCGGTTTGATATTCGGCAGGATCGTATGATTATCACGTCCAATACGGAAGCCGGAAGCGCCTATGAGGAGGTGGCCATTCGCCTGGAGGGCGAAGGTATGGTAACAGCCTTCAATCCGAAATATTACATGGATGCCCTGCGAGCTATTGATGATGATACGGTGTGTATTCTGTATTCTTCTTCGCTGTCTCCCTGTATTATTCAGGGGGCACAGGGAGAGAACTATAAATATTTCATTTTGCCAATTCGGTTGAACTAAGGAGATAACATGAAGACGAGCGAAATTACAGGAGAATATATCAAACTGGATCAGTGGCTGAAAAAAGAGGATCTTGCTTCAAGTGGAGGCGAGGCGCACCAGTTGATTCAGACGGGCAAAGTTCTATTGAACGGAGTGCCTGTGCATGAGCTGAGAAAAAAACTGCGGGATCAGGACCACGTCACGGTAATGGCAGAAGAGTGGCTGATTCAGCGTGTTGACAAATAAAAAGGCTTTGGGCGCGCTGCGGAGTACGGTCTTGTAACGCGCCTTTATTTTTTGAGGTGCAAGTTTTGAAAATTCAACAGATTGTATTGCGTCATTTCAGAAATTACAAAGAGTTAGAATGGAATCTGACACCCGGCGTCAATGTGCTGATGGGCGCGAATGCACAGGGAAAAACAAATCTGCTCGAAGCGATAGGATACTGTTCTACAGGCCGATCCCACCGAACATCGTATGATAGAGAGTGTATACAAATCGGAGAGTCTGATGCATTTATACGGATTGTATACAATGGAGATGGCAGAGGACGGGAAAGAACGAATACGGTGGAAATGCATCTGAGGCGAAATGGAGCAAAATCTGCAGCATTAAACCGGGTTCCTGTACAGAAGATCAATGACCTTTTTGGATGTATACAAACCGTACTATTCTCTCCGGAGGATTTGGCGCTCATCAAAGAAGGTCCTGCAAAACGCAGAAAATTCATGGATATGGAAATCTGTCAAGTAGATAAGGTTTATCTACATGCATTGCAGCAATATCACATTCTTTTACGGCAGCGAAACCAGCTGCTGAAGGACTCCGCTCGTCAGGAGGGGGTTCAGGATCTGATTTCTGTCTATGATGAACAATTCGCTTCCTTTGCCTGCCGATTGATCAAAAGGCGTAGGGCCTTTATAGATAGACTGGCCTGGTGGGCGCCTGCGATCTGTGATCAGATTTCCGGTCATCAAGAGAAAATGGAGTTTCGATACGAGATGAATGTGTCGGAGGATGAGGAACTGATTCTCAAGAAACTCAGAGATCATTTAGAGCAAGACCTGCGGATGGGCACGACGACAGTAGGACCGCATCGGGATGATATAGGCATCGAGATGAATGGGATGGATGTGCGAACCTATGGTTCTCAGGGACAGAAGAGGACAGCGGCATTGTCTATGAAGCTGGCGGAGATGGAGATGATGGGAGAAGAAACAGGACAGTCTCCGATTCTTCTGTTGGATGATGTGATGAGCGAATTGGATGAGAATAGACAACAATATCTGGTGCAGAGTATAGAAAAGCATCAGACCATCATCACGTGTACGGGCGTAGAGGATAGTATACGCAAAATGAACCAGGCCAGGATTTTTCGAGTGACAGAAGGAAGAGTAGAGTCATAAAAATACAAAACATCCCCAAAAATCCAAAAAAATGCTTGACGAAAGCGCTCTGATTTCATATAATCAGAATAGTGCTCTAAAATTTTGTGCTGGGAATATCCCGGCGTCCTGCGGGAACCTGTTTTGACCCGCAATCTGACCATTTTCGATTTAGAAGGAGGTGTATTACACCATGAAAACGACTTATCATCCGAAGACAAAGCAGCGTAAGAGAGAGCATGGATTCATGAAGAGAATGTCCACTTCCAACGGCCGCAAAGTTCTGTCCAGAAGAAGAGCCAAGGGCCGTAAGGTTCTGTCCGCGTAAGAGCGGGATTCGTAAGTATGGATGTCAGCCGCCGGTTTTCCGGCGGCCTGACCTTATGCTTATGGACATTTGGGAGTTGCAGATAGGGAGAGACGGCAGTTTATGATCCAAAGTTTAAAAAATCCTCAGTTCCGTACTGTGTATGGCAATGGAAAGTCGAAGGCGGACCGATATTTGGTCATGTTTGTGTATCCGAATGGTTCCAGAGAGAATCGTCTGGGTATCTCTGTGAGTAAAAGAAACGGAAACAGTGTGGTTCGCAGTCGCCTCAAACGGATTATCAAAGAAGCCTTTCGTCTGCATGCACATCAGTTTCAGACAGGATACGATATCGTTATTATCGCCCGCGGACCCTCGAAGGACCAGAAGAGCACGCAAATGGAGCGGTCATTATTGGGTCTGGCGGCAAAGTTTCACATTCTGAAGGCAGAAAATGGGATGGGTGAATGATATGATGAAAAAAGTGCTGTTAGGAACGATTCATTTCTATCAGCAGGCAATTTCCCCTTATAAGAGGCAGTGCTGTCGGTTTTACCCCAGCTGTTCCTGTTATGCGGCAGAGGCGGTGGAGAAGTATGGCGCGAAGAAAGGGGCATATCTCGCAGTGAGAAGGGTATTAAAATGCCATCCTTTTCATGAAGGCGGATACGATCCAGTGCCATAATTTTCTAGTCTTTGATCGAGAGGAGTTATCAATTTGGATTTTGTCTTTCTGGCACAGACAAATAATTTTATCCTGAAACCCTTAGCTTGGCTGTTTAGTTTTGTTATTGATATCATCTACAATGGAATTGTGTCGCTGACGACGGTCAATGCGCTTGGAATCACGATTATTCTGTTTACGTTTATCGTGCGTACGATTCTGTTTCCGCTTACACTCAAGCAGCAGCGTTCCACCCGTAAGATGCAGCGTTTGCAGCCGAAAATTCAGAGAATTCAGGACAAATATAAGAATAAAACAGACCCGGAATCTACCCGGATGATGCAGATGGAGATGAACGATCTCTACAAAGAAAATAAGACGAGTCCTTTCAGCGGCTGTCTGCCCATGTTGATTCAGCTGCCGATTATTTTCGTTTTGTACGAGGTTTTGCGGAATCTGGCGTTCTACATCACCGGTTATGGAGAATATTTTAATACTTTGACGACCCAGGTCATGGCGTTGTCGAATTACCAGTCTATTTTGCAGGATAATTTTTCTTCTGTGATTCAGGGCCTGCAGAATTTTGATATCAATACCTTTGATTCGGTGAAGGATCTTCTGGCGCATTTTACGATGACGAACTGGAATCAGTTCTTTGAACTGACTTCCTTTGGAGCGGACCAGGCTTTTCAGGATATTGTCAATTTGACACAGGAACTGAACTCGTTTATTGGTTTTAATCTGACAGAGACAGCAGGTCTCAGTTTTCCGGGGATTATCTGGCCGATTGTTGCCGGTGGTACCACATGGCTCCAATCTTATATCATGACAAAGGCGAATGAACGTCGGACTGTTGCGGCGGGCGGTGATCCGAAGAAAAGTATGAATCAGACAATGAAGACGATGAATATCATCTTTCCTCTGATGACGGCATTCTTTGTTATTACCATGCCTTTGGGTATCGGTTTGTACTGGATTGCCGGAAATATCTTCAGTATTCTGCAGCAGCTGCTTGTGGACAAGATCGTCGATAAAGAAGAATATAAGCAGGCGCTGGAGAGAAAGAAGGAGCTGGAAGAGAAGAAGCGTCTGAAGGAGATTGCGCGTTCCAACATCGATAAGAAGACAGGAAAACGAATTGGTACCGCGGAATCGGTGATTGCCAGAAGCAGTATGGCAGGGAACCGTAAGGCGGCGACGAATAAAAGAATCGAAAGTCATAAAGAAATAAAAAAAGAACAGGAAAATACAGAAAAGCCGGAGAATCCATCCGGTAAGGAAGATTCCTGATAGAGAGGGGCGAACATATGAAATACGTTGAGACAAGCGGTAAAACCGTAGATGATGCGATTACAGCGGCTTTGCTTCAGTTGGGACTTCCCAGCGAGCAGGTGGATATCGAAATCATACAGGAAGGCTCCAAGGGTGTATTGGGGATCTTCGGTGCTAAGGATGCCATCGTCAGAGCAACCGCCAAGGGCGTTTCTTTAGAGGAGGAGCTGTTTTCTGACCATAAGCCCGAGAAAGAAGAAAAGCCGGCAGAAAGCGCTGCTAAGAAGCCGGAAGTAAAGAAAGTGTCCCCGGAGAAGGCGCCTGAAAAGAAAAAAGAAGAGCCTACTTACGTGATGGATACGTTGGTAGAAGATCGTCTGGCACAGGCCAGAGCCGCGAAGGAAGCGGAAATGGCAAAAAAAGAAGAGCCGAAAGAGCCTATTGCGTACAGCGAGGACGCTAAAGTGGCGGAAGAAGCAGCCATTGCATTCTTGCTGCCCGTCCTGAAGGAAATGGGAATCGAGGCTAAGATTGATGGTTCGATGGAAGAAGAGGATGTGCTCAAACTGGATATCCAGGGCGAGGGTCTGGGTGTGATCATTGGAAAACGAGGAAATACGCTGGATTCTCTGCAGTATCTGACGGCGCTCGTGGCGAATAAGAAGACAGAAGGCCATGTGAAGATCAAGTTGGATGCGGAAAATTATCGGGAAAAAAGAAAACAGACCCTGGAGAAACTGGCGATTAACCTGGCTAAGAAAGTACGCAAGACCAATCGTCGTGTGGCTCTGGAGCCGATGAATCCCTATGAGCGCAGGATTATCCACTCCGTTCTGCAGTCCTTTAATGGAGTGGAGACACACAGTGAAGGAGAAGAGCCCTTCCGTAAAGTGGTGATTAGCCCAGTGAAGGGAAATTACCATCATAAGTAAAAGGGTGCATGTTTTACATAAGAAAAAGCCGGACAAATCGAAGAGGATTTGTCCGGCTGTTTTGAATCCGGGGAGGGATGACAGATGAGTTGGGAAGAAACAATCGCGGCAATCGCTACGCCGATAGGAACTGGTGGAATCGGGATCATTCGAGTATCCGGGGACAGGGCTATGGAAGTAGCAGAGGCGCTTTTTCACCCGTTAGGAAAACAGCCCACAAAAGAGCAGGAGAGTCATAGTGTGCGGTATGGCAAGATCATAGATCCGAAGACAGGAGAGCTCCTGGATGAGGGGTTGCTTCTTTACATGAAAGCGCCTCATACGTTTACTGGGGAAGATGTGGTGGAGTTTCAGTGTCATGGCGGAATGTATCTGCTGCGGAAAGTGCTTCAGACGATTCTGACGCAGGGCGTTCGTTTGGCAGAACCCGGAGAGTTTACGAAGAGAGCGTTCTTACATGGTCGAATCGATTTGTCGCAGGCAGAATCCATCATGGATATGATCAGCGCGCAGACGAACCGATCGCTGCAGGCAGCGTCGAGGCGGCTGGAAGGCCGCCTGGGAAGTAAAATACAGGAATATCGAAAACGAATCCTGGATATCCTCGTTCTACTAGAAGTGGAGATCGATTATCCGGAGTATGAGATCGAAGAAAGCCAGCAGTTGAATATACAAAAAGAACTGGAAAGCCTCCAGAAGGAACTGAGCGATTTATATCGGACAGCAGATACCGGAAGAATGCTGAATGAAGGGATTCGAGTCGCGTTAGTCGGCAGACCCAATATGGGAAAATCTACGTTGCTCAATACATTGTTAGGAGAGAATCGGGCCATTGTGACAGATATTCCCGGAACCACAAGAGATACGCTGGAGGAAGGAATGAACTTAGACGGGATTCCTCTTCGTCTGGTAGATACAGCCGGTATACGGGAATCGCAGGATCCTGTGGAAGCCATCGGCGTCGAGAGGGCGCTTGAGGCTGCCAGACAGAGTGATCTGGTGCTATTTCTTCTGGAGGGATCCGCGGAAGCGACAAAGGAAGATCAGGAGATCCTGCAGGCATTACAGGATAAACCCTGCATCATTGTGAGAACGAAATTAGATCAAAGTGCGCCGAAAGAAGCATTTGGAGATACGAAACAGACTGTGATGATTTCAGCGCGGACTGGTGAAGGAATAGACGAACTGAAGGAACGTATCTGCCAGATGGTTTGGGGAGGAAAGGTAGATCCTTCGGATGGTGTATATCTGGCTAATGCAAGACAACAGCAGGCGGTATATCAGGCGCTTAGTTCGATTCAGAATGCGCAGAACGCGCAGGAGCTGGGAACAGATTTGATCAGTATGGATTTGCAGAATGCATATGATGAGCTGGGCGAATTGACGGGAAATCGTGTACGGGATGATCTGGTCGATGAGATTTTTTCCAGATTTTGCCTAGGAAAGTGAGGAAGAGTATGTATCAGGAAGAAGCCGTAGATGTGGCAGTAATCGGCGGAGGACATGCAGGGTGTGAGGCGGCTTTGGCGGCTGCTCGTATGGGCATGAAGACGATTCTGTTTGCCATCAATCTGGATAGTATCGCGATGATGCCCTGTAATCCCAGCATCGGAGGGACATCGAAGGGACATCTGGTACGGGAGATTGATGCCCTGGGCGGTGAGATGGGAAAAAACATTGATCGCACATATATTCAATCCCGGATGTTGAATACAGCTAAGGGACCAGCCGTGCATTCTCTGCGCGCGCAGGCGGATAAGTTTCGGTATAAAGAAGCGATGAAAGAGGTGCTGGAAAGTACGCCCAATCTGCGGATTCGTCAGGCGGAGATCGTAGACCTGATTGTTGAAGAAGGACAGGTGAAGGGTGTTGTGACTGCGGCAGGGGCCTGTTATCAGACGCAGGCGGCGATTCTGTGTACAGGAACCTATCTTCGAGCCGATTGCATTCATGGCGAATACAGACAGCATTCCGGACCGAATGGTATGGCGGGCGCCGATCATTTAACACAAAAATTGGAATCACTTTCGTTGTCCATGCGCCGATTTAAGACCGGAACCCCTGCTAGAGTCGATGGCCGTACCGTGGATTTTTCCAAAATGGAGGAGCAGAAGGGCGATGAGAATCTAGTTCCCTTTTCCTTTGAAAATACACCGGAACAGATCAGAAGGCCGCAGCTGTCCTGTTATCTGACGTATACGACAGAAGAGACGCATGAGATCATACGAAGGAATCTGCATCGTTCGCCCCTGTTTTCCGGTGTGATTCATGGCATCGGTCCTAGATATTGCCCCTCGATCGAGGACAAGGTAGTACGATTCGCGGATAAGAAGCGGCATCAGATCTTCCTGGAGCCGGAAGGAGAACATACTCATGAATATTATGTGCAGGGTATGTCCTCCTCTTTACCGGAGGATGTGCAGAGAGACATGCTGAGAACCCTGATCGGGATGGAGCATGTGGAGGTGATGCGAACCGGATATGCCATCGAATACGATTGCATCGATCCGCAGGAGTTGGATCTGAGCCTGCACATTAAGAAAATAAAAGGGTTATATTCTGCCGGTCAGTTTAACGGGAGTTCCGGATATGAGGAAGCGGCGGCGCAGGGGATCATGGCGGGAATCAACGCGGCTCTGTGGATTCAGAAAAAAGAACCTTTTATTCTCCGAAGAGATGAGGCCTACATTGGAGTCCTGATTGATGACCTGGTGACGAAAGGGACGAATGAACCCTACAGAATGATGACTTCCCGTGCCGAATATCGTCTGCTGCTTCGGCAGGACAATGCGGATCTTCGGCTCACAGAAAAGGGGTATCGCTTAGGGCTTATCTCCGAATCCAGGTATCAGGCTTTTTTACAGAAGAAAAACGCGATTCAGCAGGAAATAGAGCGAGTACGAAATATCACGCTGGGTGGAAGCCGGAAAGTCAATGAGATTCTTACCGCATGCGGAACTGCGCCGTTAAAGATGGGAGTACCCATGGCAGAAATCCTGAAGCGGCCGGAAGTGAGCTATGAGGCCTTGGCTCCGGTGGATCCGGGGAGGCCTGCGTTGGATCCGCTTGTGATCCAGCAGGTGATGATCCAGATTCGATACGAAGGTTATATTGAAAAGCAGATGGAACAGGCGGAGAAATTTCAGAAGATGGAAAATCGACTGCTGCCGGAAGATTTGGATTATACAGCGATTCATGGTCTCCGAATCGAAGCGATGCAGAAGTTAAATCAACTGCGTCCTGCCTCCATTGGACAGGCTTCGCGGATATCCGGGGTATCCCCCGCAGACATCAGTGTGTTGTTGGTATATTTAAAACAGAGGAAAAGAACATGAGAGAAGAATGGATCAAAACATTGCAGAAGAAGGCGCAGAATCTTGAAATCCAGGGGAAAAAGGGACAGATTGAGGTCACAAGAGAACAGGGAGAGAAGCTCTATCGGTATATGGAGCTCCTCTTGGAATGGAACGAGAAGATGAATCTAACGGCACTGACAGATCCGGGAGATATACTGAGCAAGCATTTTCTGGACAGCATGGCTGGATTACACTTTCTTCCAGATGGTCTTTTGGGGGATGTGGGAACAGGCGCAGGATTTCCAGGTCTGGTTCTTAAGATTATGGAGCCGGAACGTCCCGTGATTCTGATGGATGCGCTGCAGAAGCGATTGACTTTTCTGCAGGCGGTCTGTCAAGATTTGGGGATATCCACCATTTCGATCGAGCATGAACGCGCAGAGGAAGCGGGACAGAAAGAGGCATACAGGGGAAAATGGAATGCTGTCGTATCCAGAGCGGTAGCGCCTCTTCCGATCCTGTTGGAGTATTGCATACCTTTGCTGAAAGAAGGCGGTATATTTCTCGCTTATAAAGGTCCCGGACTTTCCCAAGAGCTGGAAGATTCTTCCAGAGCTTTAAGTCTGTTGGGTTGTGAGGTGGAAAACGTGTATAAAGTGTCGCTTCAAGAAGAGGGATGGGAACACCAGATCGGATGCATTCGTAAGGTGAAACCCACGCCGGCGACGTATCCCAGAAAACAGGCTAAGATTAAGAAATCTCCTCTGTAATCGGAGGACGTCTCCCTTACATAGGTTCTCCCATAGAGAACCGAATTGATAGGAGGGAGCAGAATGAAGCAATTTGATGAAAAGACATATGGCAGGATGCAGGTAAGAGTCATTGACGCCAACCAGGTCCTACCCAATCCTTATCAGCCCCGCCGCGTATTTGATGCGCTGGCTATGCAGGAACTGGCGGATTCGATTAAGCAGCATGGGGTGATGCAACCGATCAGCGTTCGAAGAATGGGATCTTATTATGAGCTGATCGCGGGAGAACGGCGGCTCAGAGCTTCGAAAATGGCCGGATATGCAACGATTCCTGCGATCGTTTTTGAACAGAATGATCAGGAAAGCGCATTGATCGCATTGGTGGAGAATATTCAGAGACAGGATCTGAATTATTTTGAAGAGGCGGATGGATATCGAAATCTGATGGAAGATCATGGGCTTACACAAGAAGAGATCGCGAAGATTGTAGGCAAGAGTCAGTCCGCTGTGGCGAATAAACTGAGACTCCTGAAGCTGTCACCGGAGATTCGCCAGGTTCTTATAGAACAGCATTTGACGGAACGGCATGCCAGACTGCTGCTTCGGATTTCGGAACCGGAACGCTGGCAATATTTGCGTAAGATCGTCAGCGATGGGCTCAATGTGGCACAGAGCGAACGATTGGTAGAAGAGGGGATGGGGGGAAGCGAAATTCCGTTGCCGCAGACTCGGAAAAGAAATGAACGGAAGACGAATATGAGAGGCTATTTTAAGGATTTGCGCCTGTTTACGAATACTGTGAAAAAAGCAGTGGATATGATGAAGACTTCGGGTATGGTAGTCGATATGGAAGAGGAAAAACGAGAGGATTATTATGAAGTACGGATCAGGATTCCCATGCGTTGAGTAGGAAAGGAGCTGTTTCAGACAGCTCCTTTCTTGTCATCTGCAGTAGAATTTGATATAATGAAATCGAAGGAGATGAAGGATATGGTATGTGGAAAGTGGAGGAACGGAAATGAAGATCTCTCGGATAGTTATGCTCTTCGTAGAGAAGTGTTCGTAGAGGAGCAGGGAATATCGGAGAAACTTGAATTCACGGGAGATGATGGAGCCTATATGCACTTGGTAGTATATGAAGGGGACATGCCTGTTGCAACAGGAAGGATGCGATGGATAGATCATAAGACGGTGGCAATGGGAAGAATCTGCGTGAAAAAGAATAAAAGAGGGCAGAAATTAGGAGATTTCCTGGTGCGCATCATGATGGAGAAGGCATTTCAGGAGGGAGCGCTCACAGCGGTTTTGGATGCCCAAGAACAGGCCGTCGGTTTTTATGAGAGGCTTGGCTTCATCAAAGGAGACAGGGTGGAAGAACCGACAGGCATTCCTCATTTCCAGATGCGGGCTGATCTGATTCACCGAAAATAGTTGAATAGATTTCCATCTGTGCCTAGACAAATGCAGGGGAAATCGGTATAATAAAATCAATCAAGGAAAGAAGAAAGGAAGATAGAATGACGATTCAAGAATGTGTTGTAGAGAGTATACAGAGGGCGGTTCCAGAATTGGAAGCGTCGGTCATCGGAGAGATGCTGGAGATTCCGCCGGATAAAAAAATGGGGGATTATGCTTTTCCCTGTTTTCGACTGGCTAAGCAGTTTCGTAAGGCACCGGCTTTGATTGCGCAGGATGTAGCAGCGCATCTCAAGGAAGAGGATTTGTTTGAGCAGGTCGAAGTCGTGGGTCCTTATGTCAATGTTTTTGTCAATAAGGAAAAGATTGTGGAGTTAGTGCGAGACGCATTCGCTTCTCAGGAACAGTTTGGTTCTTCTCAGGAGGGCGAGGGAAAGACGATCGTTCTGGATTATTCTTCAATCAATATCGCGAAGCCTTTTCATATCGGACATCTGCGGACAACTGCTATTGGCAATGCGATTCATAAGCTGTATCGATATCTGGGATACAATACAGTGCGCATCAACTATTTAGGAGACTGGGGAACCCAGTTTGGTAAATTAGCCGTTGCGTATCGTAAGTGGGGGAATAAGGAGCTTGTGGAAAAGCAGGGAATCCAGGGGCTTTTGGATCTGTATGTTCGTTTCCATAAAGAGGCAAAGGAGAATCCCGAACTGGATGACGAGGCAAGAGCCGCATTCACAGCGATGGAGCATGGGGATGAGGAGATCCTTTCGATCTGGCGTTGGTTTGTAGATATCAGCCTGAAGGAAGTGGCTAAGGTATACGAACTTCTGGATGTACAGTTTGATTCGTATAAGGGGGAGAGCTTCTACATGGATAAGGTGGATGCCGTGATAGAAGAACTCAAAGAAAAGAAGCTGCTGCAGGAAAGCGATGGAGCCATGATCGTAGATCTGTCAGATGCGGACATGCCACCTTGTCTGGTATTGAAAAAGGATGGAAGTTCTTTATACACTACACGGGATCTGGCAGCTGCGATCTATCGGAAGAAGACGTATGACTTCTATAAGTGTATCTATGTGACCGCGTTCGATCAGGGACTTCATTTTGCGCAGTTCTTCAAAGTGCTGGAGAAAATGGGCTATGAATGGAGTAAGGACCTGGTACATGTGCCGTATGGACTGGTGAGTCTCGAAAGTGGTAAGATGTCAACCAGAGAGGGACAGGTCGTATTTTTGCAGGATCTGTTGGATGAGGCCATCGCCAAGACGAAGGAGATCATGCAGGAAAAGAATCCGGATCTGGAGAATCTCGATGAGGTAGCTAAACAGGTAGGTGTAGGCGCTGTGGTGTTTAATGATCTGTTTAACAATCGAATCAAAGACGTGACCTTCTCCTGGAATAAGGTTCTGAATTTTGATGGAGAGACGGGTCCTTATGTGCAGTATACATTTGCCAGAGCGTCCAGCATTTTGAGAAAGGCAGATTATCAGACATTCCGACCGGAAGATATGAAGGGTGAGTATTTGACAGATGCTTATGCGCAGGATCTTCTGAAGATCATAGAGGAGTTTCCTAAAAAGGTACATGAGGCAGCAGAGAGATATGAGCCGTATATCATCACGCGGTTTACAGTCGCACTGGCTTCCAGCTTTAATAAGTTCTATCATGAGAATCCGATTCTGAGTGCAGAACAGGAGGAATTGAGAAACGCGCGTCTGGCCATGACAAAGATGGTGACAACCGTATTAAAAACGGGACTTTCTCTGATAGGTGTACAAGCCCCCGAAAAGATGTGATAGGATGGATAAGGATATTCTGCTTCTATATAATCCAAAAGCAGGAGATACATTTTTCCGCTTTGAATTGGAACGTTTCCTGAATGTCTTTGGAAATATGGGATGCACGGTACGGATCTTCCGCAGTCAGGTCGTAGGAGACATGGCTGCGTGTATCCAAAGAACCAACATGGAGGAATTAGGACTGATTATCACGGCAGGAGGCGATGGGACGATCAATGAGGTGCTGCAAGCCCTAATGAAGAGTCCCATCCGAGTTCCTTTAGGGGTGATTCCAGCAGGAACTTCTAATGATGTGGCACATTATCTGGGAATGCCGGAGGATTATAGCCAATGCATCGATGTACTCCTTCGCATGCATATGGAGACGATGAACGTGGGAGAAGTCAACGGGACTTTTTTTCTGAATCGATGTGGATTTGGAAACATGGTCAATATATTTCAAGCAACAAATCAAGATATCAAAAACACATTTGGTAAGGTTGCTTATTATATGACCGGGTTGGCGCAGCTTCCTAAATTAGAATCATTTCCACTAAAGATACAGGCAGAAGAACAGACATATGAGGATGAGTTCGTCATGTTTCTCATACTCAACGGAGAAGGAGCAAATATTCAAAACCGATCATTTCAAGTAGATTCTCCACAATCAGATACTTTAGAATTCGTTGGAATCAAGAATAGCAAGAGATTTGTCAATCAGAGACTATTATTGAGATCCATCCAAAGGGTTCCGAAAAATCCAAAGTATGTATTGAGAATTCGAGGAGATGAGTTTTATATTACGTCCTCTCAAATACCGAATCGAATGCAGAATAGCTATGTGGATGGAGAATGTGGACCGGGAATGCCGCTGCACTTTCGGCTGCATAGAAAAGCACTACAGATCATAACAAATCGTGTGTGTTCCACGTGGAACAATGAGAAAAAACAAATTGAGATGTTCCACGTGGAACATTGAAAAGGAGTATAAGATGGGCAAGGTAATTGCAGTAGCAAATCAAAAGGGCGGCGTTGGAAAGACGACAACAACAATCAACTTGGCAGCATGTTTAGCGGAGAGGGGTCAAAAAGTTTTAGTGATTGATTTTGATCCGCAGGGGAACACGACCAGTGGCTTTGGGGTAGACAAGGATAGTGCAGAGCATACGAGTTATGATCTGCTTCTGGAGGAAAACAGCATCCGTCATTGTATTTCGCATACGGATTTTAAGGTGGATCTGATTCCTGCCAATATTGACTTATCTGGCGCCGAAGTAGAACTGATCGGAATCGAGAAAAGAGAGTTTCTCTTGAGAAAACAGTTAGATCAGGTACAGGATTTATACGATTTTATTTGGATCGATTGTCCCCCATCATTGAATATGCTGACAGTGAATGCGTTTTGCAGTGCAGATTCAGTTTTAGTTCCGATTCAGTGTGAATTCTATGCTTTGGAAGGATTGAGCCAACTTTTAAACACGATCAATTTAGTAAAAAGAAGACTGAATCCACAGATTGAGATCGAAGGCATTGTATTTACTATGTATGATAATCGAACGAATCTGTGCAATGAGGTTGTACAGGAGGTTCGTAAGTATCTTCCGGATAAGACATATAGTACGATGATTCCGCGCAACGTGCGCTTAGGGGAGGCTCCCAGCCATGGAGAACCAATCATTTATTACGATAGCAGCTCGAAGGGCGCAGAAAGCTACAGGCGTCTCGCGGCCGAAATACTCGGAATGCAGTAAAGGAGATAGAGGCAAAATGAAGAAGAGAGGACTAGGAAAGGGACTGGATGCATTATTCAGTTCCGATGAAGTGATGGAACCTCAGGAGGAGTATATGCCTGTATCTGAGGAACCATCTTCTGAAGAGATCAAGGAAAAGGTACAGATTGTGGATATCTACACTGTTGAACCGGATCGAGAACAGCCCAGAAAGAATTTTGATCCTGAGAAACTACAGGAGCTTTCGGATTCGATCCGTCAGTATGGAGTTCTTCAACCCTTATTGGTGCAGAAGGAGAAGGATTACTATAAGATTATTGCGGGAGAACGTAGATGGAGAGCAGCTAGGTTAGCGGGTCTGACAGAGATCCCTGTAATAGTAAAAGAATTTACGCCCCAAGATTCCATGGCAGTGTCATTGATTGAAAATTTACAAAGACAGAACCTGAATCCCATGGAAGAAAGTATGGCCTATCAGAAGCTTCTTACGGAATTTTCTATGACGCAGGAACAGGTTGCAGAAAAATTGGGCAAGAGTCGTTCCGCGATTGCCAATTCTCTGCGATTGCAAAATCTTCCGGAGGCTGTACAAAAGAGTATTAGCGAAGGCATGATCAGCATGGGACATGCCAAGGTCTTGTTGGGATTGGATGACAAAGCGGAACAGACTCGGCTGGCGGTCCGTATTATAGGAGAGAAGCTGAGCGTTAGAGAGCTGGAACAGATTCTTGCCGAGAAGAAGCCGACGAAAGCCAAGAAAAAGAGCGAGAAGAAAGAAACGGCAAAAGATTTGGCAACGAGAATGGCAGAGGAGCGAATGAAGGAGCTGCTAGGAACGCAGGTGAGCATTAAGAAAGGCGCTAAGAAGGGAAAAATTGAGATCGAGTATCATTCGGAGGAAGAGCTGGATCGCATTTTGAACTTCCTGGAAGCGCGTGAATAGGGGAGGATTTGTGATGAATCAGTTTTTTCTGGACAATATCGCGATATTTATGATTTTGATTCTGATTCTGCTGATTGTGGGAATCATGATGATGTCTTCCATTATGCAAAAACAGCAGCTTCTGATGAAAAAGTATAAGGCACTTACAAAAGGCCGTAAGGCGGGATCCTTAGAGGGGATTATTCAGGAGTGTATCGAATCTGTATCCAAGATGGAAGAGGAGTATAAACAGCTATCGACGTATGTCACCAGAAGCGTAGAGAAACGAATCGGGGCGGCGCTCTATAAGACAAAAATGGTGCGCTACGACGCGTTTGAAGGCTTAGGCGGGGAACTTTCGTTTATATGGGTATTGTTGGATACCAAGAACAATGGATATCTGTTACACAACATCTATAGCCGGGAAGGAACGAGCTGTTTATATACACGCATTATCGAAAACGGAAAAAGTCAGAATCGTTTGGCGCCGGAGGAACAAAAGGTTCTGGATGAACTGGTAAATGAGGAATAAAGAATGATCAGATTGATTGCCATGGATTTGGATGGGACGTTATTAGATGATACGAAGAGAATTCCTGCGGTAAATCGGCAAGCTATTGACGAAGCGAGAAAAAAGGGAGTACAGATTGTATTGTGCTCAGGACGTTCCGGAAAAAGCATGGATCGATACGTGAAAGAACTCGACTTGGATCATCCGGGAGAATACTGGATCGCTTCTAATGGAGCCTGTATCTATGAAGGAGATCGAAAAGACCCCTGGAATGTCTGTTATTTACCAGATGGGGCAGTCTCTGCCTTAGTTTATCTAGGACGAGAATATGGTGAGTATGTAAACCCACATCTCTATGTGGGAGACCAGTTCCTGGTAGAGCGGTATCTTCCGTGTACGCAGCGATACGAAAGACTCTCTGGAAGTCAATGCACATGTGTTCCATCTTTAGATCCGTATATACATACTCCTATGTATAAAATGTTATATAATAATTTGGGAGAACTGGACCAATTGATCTGGGTACAGAAACAGATCGAAAATCGGCTTCCCCAAGATGTACAGATGTTTCGTTCTTCTGATTATTTGTTAGAATTCGTGCATAAGGATGCGGGAAAATGGAACGCGGTCTTGAAACTGGCCTCCTTCTTGTCCATACAGAAGAATGAGATCCTATGTATTGGAGATCATGAAAATGATAAAGAGATGGTTCAAAACGCCTATCTGGGAGCAACTCCTTCCAATGGAATTTCTATGCTGAGAGAAGCAGCGGATTATGTGTCTGAACTGGATAATAACCAGGGGGCAATTGCGGATATTTTTCATTTTGCCAAGAATCAGGGTATATTTTAGAAAATCAGGGGGAAAATAGGAGTGTGCCGAAAAGCGGAATTTCGGCATCAATGAATACCCCCCTCATTATATTGGCCTGTCATTTCGATTGCGAATGACAGGTCTTTTTTTATGTGAAGAAAACAAACGAATATGAATATTACAAACTACACTTTTGGTCATTATAATGCTATTCTTTATACAAAAGAAGGATGCAATTTCAAGGGAAATTGTACACAATGCCAAAAGGAGGTAGTAGAATGAAAGCAATGAAAAAGTGGATGGCCTGGTTGTTCGTGTTCGTGCTTCTTGTCAGCGCGATGGGCTGTTCGGGTGGCGGGGATAATTCCTCGACAGCAGGAGATACGTCTTCGGCATCGAACAGTGATAACGGAGGCAATTCGGCAGAGGAGAGCCAGGCAGAGGTGAAAGAGGGAAACAGCTGGGAGTGGGAAGCGGCAGAAGGAATCACACTGACCTATTTCTATGATAAGCTGGTTCCCAGCGCCGGTTTCGATGGCTACTGGGGAAAGGACTATGTGAGCCAGAAGATCATCGAGGATACAGGAATCAATCTGGAATTCCAGTTTCCTCCGGATAATTCCCATAGTAAGCTGCAAGTGCTGATTGCGGGAGGAACCCTGCCGGACATGATTATGTCCGATTATCATCTGTCCATCGTACAGCAATTGGCCACCAACGATAGGATTTGGGCGATTGATGATCTGCAGGATGAATACGCGCCAGATTTCTTATCCAGAAACCTGGGAGATCATGTCATACTTCATCAGAGAATGTCCTGGAACAGCATGAAGGTATATGGAATACCGAATGGTTACTATTCCCAGGAGATGCTGGAAAGCGGCGATTTTGCAAAAAATAAGCAGGGAGTCGCCGTCATAGAGCAGATTTATCAGGAATTGGGCTCTCCAGATACCACAACGATTGATGGATTTTTGGATCTTCTTCGTCAGGTCAAGGAACAATATCCGGATATGATTCCGGCACAGGCATCTCGAAATAATGGAAAAGACGCGGATGGAAACCTGCGATTGATCTATAAGCTATTCCCCATGTTTGATCTGGGAAGTCGATACGATATGATCGATGGAAAATATGTGAAGTATTGGTATAGTCCTAAGTTTTTGGATCTGCTGAAGTTTGTCAACACTTTGTATAATGAAGGGTTGATCGATCCGACAGAATTTACAGATTCTGGTGAACAGCTACAGGCTAAGGAATTTTCTGGCATGGTCTTTGCAGACATGAACCAGGATGCCAATAATATTGACTGGTTCAACCGAGAGCTGCAGAAACTGCATCCGGATTGGAACTTTGTCATGATTGAGGCTCCCAGTGCCTATGAGGACGCACCGTATGGCGCGGACAGCATAGGCGGCGGTGTTGGAAATGAGACAGTGACCATGATTACGAAGAGCGGCGAGCATCCGGGACGTTGTTTGCAGCTGATGGATTATATGCTGCAGGATGATACACAGATCATGCTGAGCTTCGGCATAGAAGGAGAATCCTGGGATTATAATGAAGATGGGATCCCGACACTGTATCCTGAATTCAATGAGATGGAAGATGATGAGAAGAAGGGAACCTATGGCGTCGGCGCATATTGGCTGTTTGGAACCAACGACATCGATGCAATGACAGAAAAGAACGGGGCATCGGATGCACAGGTTCGCAGTCTGGATACGACATCGAAGTATTATAAAGATCTGTCTTTCTTCAGCGGAGCAGAGTCATACAGCGCAGATAGTGAAGAAATTAAGATCTTCACGAATGTAAAAGAATATTATGAAGTGAAGATTATGGAGCTGATTACCTGCGCGCCGGATCAGTTGGAGGGTCTATATGAGGAAATGATCTCCACGATCGACGGTATGGGACAGGAGACACTGAACGAACAGATTGATGCATTCTTCCAGAATAAGGATGCGACAATGCAGCAATATAGTGCTGGATTAGCAAGTTACGAATGATGGTAAGTAGGAAGGGCCTGCCGATATCGGTAGGTTCTTTTTTGTAAAAATAAAAAGAAGACTTGTCTCATTCTGCAACCTATGATAAAGTAAAGAAGGGGTTATCTATTTTGAAAAGGAGTGAAATTGGATGATAAAAGAAAAAAGAATCGAGGAATTCGAGAAGATGGCTTTTGGCATCTTTGTACACTGGGGACTCTATTCTCAGATGGGACGGGGAGAATGGATTATGCATCAGGATCGGATCCCGAAAGAGCAGTATCGAAAACTGCAGTCTACTTTCACGGCAGAAGATTTTGATGGGACGATACTGGCGCGGCTCGCGAAGAAAGCCGGTGCAAAGTATATGGTCTTGACAACCCGGCATCATGAGGGATTTTCCTTATATGATACACGCGGGCTTTCGGACTATGATGTGATGCATAGTCCGGCAGGCAGAGACTTGATTGCGGAATATGTACAGGCATGTCGCAAGGAAGGGCTCGTTCCTTTTTTCTATCACACGACACTGGATTGGTATCAGCCGTCCTTTGAGAATGATTTTGATGCCTATCTGGATTATCTGTATCAGTCGGTGGAGATTCTTTGTACACAATATGGCAAGATCGGTGGGCTATGGTTTGATGGCAACTGGAGCAGGCCGCAGGCAGATTGGAAACTGGATCGTCTGTATGGCATGATCCGCAGATATCAGCCGGACGCGATGATTATCAATAATACGGGACTGGATGATAGGGGACGGGTATCTCATAGAGAAGTGGATAGTGTGACATTTGAGCAGGGAATGCCCGCATTAAGAGACCAGAATGGGAAATATGTGGCATCTGAGATGTGTATGACCATGAATGACCACTGGGGCTATGGAAAAGGAGATTTTCATTATAAATCCCCCGGAGAATGTATTCGTACATTGTGTTTATGCCGTAAAGCCGGCGCGAATCTTCTGCTCAATATCGGCCCTATGGGACAAGGCGCGATTCCGGAGATGTCAGAAGCATTGGCGCTGTGCATCGGAGAATGGATGAATCTGTTTGGAGAAGCAATCTATACGGGAAAACCGGCTGGAATCCAAGGCGAGCGGGATGATTTCGGTCTGGCAGGGGATGAGGGATCCGTCTATCTATTTGTCTTTGATCTCGGGATCTCTGGCAATGAAAATGTGACAGTAGGCAAGCGAGGAAGCCGTCTGGCGACGTTTTCTGGGATTCATCAGAAGATCAAAAAAATACAGTGGATGGATAATGGACAGGAGTTATCTTTCATGCAAGATCCGGAGCAAGGCATGCTGACATTGCATGCGACAGGGTTTGATTATGGATGTCAATATGTCGTTAGAATCGCGAAAGGAAGCATCGCATAAGAGGATATACAGATCCGTCCCTGTTTTACGTAAATTTTACAAAACTGTCGTTTTCATTTTACTGGATGTCCGTACAATGAAATCCACAAAAAGTAAAATTTACATCCTGGGGGGAGTATGAAGGAGAATGGATATTTTTGCAGTGTTTACTTGGATCGGAGGTCTTGCCCTTTTTCTGTATGGAATGAATTTGTTGGGAAAAGGACTGGAAACGCTGTCCGGTAGTAAACTGCAGGGCATATTGGAGAGAAGAACATCGAATCCGGTCATTGGAGTATTGCTGGGCGCCGTTGTGACGGCCATCCTGCAGAGCTCATCGACAACAACGGTTATGGTCGTAGGGTTTGTCAATTCCGGCATCATGCAGCTGGCACAAACAGTGGGCGTGATTATGGGAGCGAATATTGGTACCACCGCAACACCATGGATTTTGAGTCTCACAGGCATGCAGGGAGACAATTTATGGATGCGTTTTTTAAATCCATCCACATACGCGCCCTTACTGGCAATGGCCGGCGTGATTTTGTTGTTTCGTTCGAATGCGAGACAAAAGGACAGCCGAAAAAAGGACCTGGGGATGGTGCTGATTGGATTTGCTATTCTAATGATTGGGATGCAGATCATGAGCGCCATGGTACAGCCACTGGCAGCATCCGACACTTTTGCGCGTCTGATGCAGCTGTTTTCAAATCCGATTCTGGGAATTGGAATCGGGTGTATCGTGACGGCGATCATCCAAAGTTCTTCCGTCACCATCGGAATCTTGCAGACGTTATCTACGACGGGGCAGATCACCTATGGAATTGCGATTCCTCTCATTCTGGGTCAAAATATTGGAACCTGTATCTCCGCGCTTTTCGCGGGAATCGGGGCTAACCGGAATGCCAGAAGAGCCGCGATGATTCATCTGTATTTCAATGTAATTGGTGCGCTTTTCTTTCTGACGCTCTTTTATGTACTGCGATCTTTCGTGTCCGTTGCTTTTATGGATATGACAGTAGGAATGATGGGGATTGCGGGAATTCATACACTATTTAATTGCTTAACCGCTTTAGTTTTGCTGCCGATATCTAAATGGCTGGTCAGATTAGCAGAAAAAACAGTTCGGATAGACAGTCACGAGAAAATGAAGAAGAATACAACAGAGCTGAAAGATACCGTATTAGTTTTGGATGAAAGATTTTTCGCAGAGCCGACGATTGCGATAGAACGTGCCAAAGAAGCTAGTTGGGATATGGCGAAAATTTGTCAGAGAGCATTCAGTGCAGCTATTGGACAAGTGATGGATTTCCAAACGCAAGAGTCAGATCAAATTCGGAAGATGGAGAAACGAACGGATATTTATGAGGATCGTCTCGGGACGTATCTGGTTCGATTAAGCAGCATGAATCCTACGTTGCAGGGAAGCCGAGAAATCTCGAAGATTCTGCATTGCATCAGTGATTTTGAACGAATTGCAGATCATTCCGTACGGATTTTGGAGACAGCAGAAGAAATTCAAGAAAAAAAAGTTAGTTTTTCCGTAGAAGCTTCTGGCGAATTGAAAATTGTAGAATCTGCCGTGAGCGAGATTGTGGATATGTCGATTTCGGCTTTTATACAAAATGATTTACCATTAGCATCTAAGGTAGAACCTTTGGAAGAAGTTATTGATAATCTGTGCAGTCAGCTTAGAGATCGTCACGTCGAACGTCTGAAAAACGGAGAGTGTACAATAGAGCAAGGATTTATATTTGTGGATCTTTTGACAAATTATGAAAGAGTGGCGGATCATTGTTCTAATATCGGTGGCTGCTTAATTCAAAGTGAAGAAGACAGTTACCGGTTGCATGAATATTTGAGTCAAGTAAAAGAATCTAATGGAAATTTTGTAAGATATTATGAGCAATTCAAGGTCAAATACAGCTTGAATTGAGAATGGAGGCATTATGGCATCTGAATGGATCTATATTGTAGAAGATGATGAAAGTATTCGCGAGATGGAGCAATATGCTCTAGAGAACAGCGGCTTCAAAACGAAGGGGTTTGAGGACAGCAAGAGTTTTTTTGCAGCATGTGAGGAAGAAGTGCCAGGTCTTGTGATTCTGGATATTATGTTGCCGGGAGACGATGGCCTTACGATTCTTAAAGTACTGCGTGCATCTCCCAAAACAGCGTTGATTCCTGTGATGATGGTAACTGCCAAGGATAGTGAGCTGGATAAGGTGCGTGGGCTGGATCTAGGCGCGGATGATTACCTTGCAAAGCCATTTGGCGTATTAGAACTGGTGTCTCGCGCGCGTGCGCAGCTTCGCCGCGTGGAGCAGCACAGTCAGGGGATGAGACAAAAAGAATCCATTTTGCGATGCAGTTCGATTGAGATGAGGGATGAACGCCGTCAAGTCACGGTTGATGGAAATGTAGTAGAATTGACATATAAGGAATATGAACTTCTGAAGATTCTATTGGAAAATCCCGGGGTTGTTCTATCCAGAGAAAAACTGCTGGATCGCATATGGGGATATCAGTTTGATGGCGGAACCCGTACAGTGGATGTGCATATTAAGACGCTGAGACAGAAACTCGGCGATGGTGGAAAGTATATTAAGACGGTGCGCGGTGTAGGATACAAGGCAGAAGATACGGAGTAATTTTCCGTTTGGCAAAAGAGGAGCTTAAGACAATGAACAGCATGAAGTCGCGAATCAATAAGAGCTTGATTGGCATGGGAGTTGTTACCATGGTAATAACAGCGATCATCTGCTTATTGAGTTTATCCGGCGCGTATATTCATCATGTACAGATGGATATGGAAGTGATGGCCGATATATTATGTGATGGATATGAGCAGGATCATCAATTCAATTTTTCTCAGTTCAGCAATTATGATATGCGGATCACGCTGATTTCTCCAGAGGGAGCTGTACTATATGAAAGCGATGCAAATGCGGATACTATGGACAATCATCTGGAACGTCCTGAAGTCAGAGAGGCATTAGAGGGAGGCACAGGAGATGCGCATAGAGAGTCCATGACACTTTCGGTGGACACTTATTATTATGCGCGGCTCTTGCATGATGGCAATATTTTGAGAGTATCCCTGGAGACAGACAGTATCTTTTCGATGTATACAAATGTTCTATGGGGATTATTAGGGGTAGGCTGCCTGATCGTGATGGTATCCATCGTCTTTTCCATGCTATTGACTAAGAAGATGATGGAACCTGTAGAGACCATGGCTAAACAGTTGGATCATGTGGGGGAGCTTTCTTTATATAAAGAACTGCGGCCTCTGTCCGATGCCCTGATGGCCTATCAGAAAAAAAACAGTGAACTGGAAAAACTGCGCCAGGATTTTACAGCCAATGTTTCGCATGAACTAAAGACTCCGCTGACGACCATCTCAGGGTATGCGGAAATGATGGAGAACGGCATGGTCAAAGATGCGGATGTGCCGGGATGCGCGGAAAAGATCCATAAAGAGGCAGGACGTATGCTGACACTCATTGGAGACATTCTGGAGCTTTCACGGTTAGATGAGCCGGAAATGGTCAAGGATTTACGACCAGTGGATTTGTACCAGATTGCGTCCCGCTGCCTGGAATCGGCAGAGCTGCTGGCACAGCGCCATGAAGTCACCCTGGCGTTGGAGGGGAGTTCCCATCAGGTATTAGGAGAAGAAGGCATGCTGGAAGAATTGGTGGCCAATCTATGTGATAATGGGATACGATATAATAAGCCAAAAGGAAAAGTGACAATTCGAGTAAAGGCGGACCCGCAAACCGATGGAACGATTCTGGAAGTACAGGATACGGGAATCGGCATTTCAGAAGAACATCAGCGGCGAATCTTTGAACGTTTTTATCGTGTGGATAAGGGAAGATCCCGGGAGACGGGAGGAACCGGACTGGGGCTTGCGATCGTCAAGCATATCGTACAGCAGCATGGTGCTCAGATCCAAATGAAAAGTGCCCTGGGAGAGGGCACTTGCATCAGCGTATTTTTTCCTCCGCTTCCGGAAGACATTGATTCAGAAAGTTTGAAATCAAGGACATGACATCGGGATCTTCTTCGGTCATTCTGCGAAAATCTACTTTTTCAAAGTATTCCAGGCGAATTTCAGGAGGAAGCTGCTGATCATACTCTTTTTCCAGTTTTTCATAAGAACCAAAAACCTGAGCCATATATTGTTCAGCCCTGACAGAGGCATAGACATTATGCCCCTTGTCAGGGCATATTTGCGTCTGAATATACGAGTTTTGATGTAAAACTTCCTGGTGTGCCAATGGACTTTCTTCGAGGGGAACCGTAGGATCATGATCTCCATGAAGAATCAGGACCGGGCAATCCGCTTCCTGAAGCGAGTAGGAGGGACGATACAGGGCCAATCCCCGATAGTCTATGAATATGGATAGGAGGAAGAACGGCTTGAGAAAAGAAAGCCGTTTTCCTGTTTGATTCTGTATGAGACGAACAAGCAGGCTGCTCATATTGTCGAAGGCAGAGAGTGCGATCACCCCCTGGATATTTTCGTGAAGATGCGGGAAATTACATACTGTATAGGCTCCCCAGGAATGTCCTACCAGGAACAGAGGATACGAACGATAGAGAGGTGAATTCCGCAAAAAAGAGATCGCATGGCGAAGGTCCAGAAACGCCTGAGGAAAGCCGCCTAATTCTGCTCCATCGGAGAGCATCGTGCCCGTATTATCATATCCCAGCACAAGGTAGCCCTCCTGCGCAAGCGCATGAATTTCCGTCATATAGGCAGTATGGCCGCCTCCCATGCCATGAACGAATATGATCAGCCCCTTATAAGAGGGAAAATCCATAGAGTATATAAAACCACGTAAAAGCTGTCCCCGATTCGAAGGGAAGGAGACGCTCTTTGCCTGCAAACCGGGAAAATCCTCAGCTTGAAAATACGTTACATTAGGATTTCCCTCGCACCGTACCCCAAAAAATCGGCGCAGGATCAGATGAGCGGTCAGGAATAAAGCACCGCAGAGGATGCAAAGAACGAAAAGAACAGATAGAATCAGGATCATGATGTACGCCTCCCTAGCTTCATTGGAGAATATACAGATTATAACAAAAAAGCGAAGGAAAGAAAAGAAAAAATTAAGGAATCCTAATGATTTGTAAGCCTTTCCTTCATTGACTTTTTGAGGGGAATCGCCTACAATGGGGCTATTATCAGGAAGGGAGGAAACCGCGTGAAAGTCCGTATACAAAAGCTGTACAGAGACGGAAGAGCCATCTTTCAGATGGTATTTCGGTTAATTCGCTGGGATCCACAGACGCTCCTCCTGTTTGAGTTCCTATATCGGCTGCTATCCCTTACGATTTTGATTCCTTTTGTGAAAATGGTGCTGCAGTGGGGCATAGAGCAAAACGGAGTGCTGGTTTTGAGTCAGTTTAATCTGCTGTCCATTCTGCGTAAACCATGGTGTATCCTGCTTTTTTTCGTATTGGGACTCATCATGGTATTTTATGAGTTTATAGAAATAACCGTGATTATCCATTATTTTGAGGCAGCACGAAATAAAGAGAAAGTCACAATTTTAGAGTTATTGCGGCGTTCCTGGAAGCAGGCGCTTCGTATTGGGAGCCCGAATAATCTCTGTCTGCTGCTTTTTGTGGCGCTGGTGGTTCCATTAACCAATCTGACACTGGTCTCCAGCCTGTTCTCCTTTATGCAGATTCCGGAGTTTGTCTCAGAATATATTTCCTCGATGAGCGTTCCCCGTGTTTTGTATATTCTATTAGGGATTCTAGCGGCGATCATCTGTTTCCGATGGATTTTTAGCATCCATGAATATACGCTGCGAGGAAAAAACTTTCGAGGGGCCTGTCTGCAAAGCCACCTCATGGTGAAACATCGTATGATACGGATCATATTTGTATACTTTGCGTGGAGTCTGTTTCTATTAGGAATTGGCTATATTATATACTTCTTGTTTCTTTTTGTATCCATTTTGTGTGTTAAACTCTTCTGCGGCCAAGCGTATGAAACATCCATTTTCTGGAGCTGGTACGATCTGGTAGGAAAATGGAAAGTCGTCCTTACAGACGGCATACAGGTATTGGCCAGATACGCGTGGATCTCAGCGGCCTGGTACTATATACGGCAGAAAAAGAATCCGGCAATGACTGTTTCTTATGAACCTGTGCATGTAAAACGCAGCCATCACGGATGGTGGATCCGTCTGGGAGCTATTGTCGCTTTGGTAGGTTTTTGCGCCTACTTTTCCGGAGCCAGCGGACAATGGATCCAGGCGACTTCGGTATGTGCGCATAGAGGCAGTGTAAAGGGATTTCCGGAGAATAATCTGGCGAGCCTTCGCCGTCTGATCTCTGAAAATGTGATCTCCTCAGCAGAGATTGATGTACAGCAGTTGAAAGATGGAACCATTGTGCTGATGCATGACAGTAATTTCAAACGAATTGCAGGCGTGGATCGGAATGTATGGGATGTGAATTATGAAGAGGCCCTTACGTATGATATGGGGGCATACTGCGGAGAGGAATGGGCGGATACGCCAATCAGTACGTTAGAAGAGGTTTTGGATTATGTGAAGACTGTTCCCTGGTTTCAGCTGGTGATTGAAATTAAGCTGAACGGGCATGAGCAGGGGCTCATAGAACAGGTTGTGAAGATGATCGCGGAAAAGGATATGACGGAGCAGTGTATTCTGGCATCCATGAACTACGATGTGTTGAAGAAGAGCAAAGAATTCAATCCGGAGATCACAACACAGTTGATAACTTTTATTGCATATGGTAAACTTTATACGTTGGACGCAGTGGACATTTACAGTGTGGAAGCATCCTTTGTCACCCCAAAGCTCGTCAGTGTACTGCGCTCTTTGAAAAAACCATTGTATGTATGGACTGTCAATCAGGAAGAGGAGATTCGAAAACTGAAGAGTCTGAAAGTGGACTGCATTGTAACAGATGAGGCCTATCAGACGGAGTATATTTTATCGACACCCGGAGATGATCAGTGGATTCATACATGGGTAAGAACCTTGCTGAATGGTTCGGATTCAGAGGCTACAACATAAATTAAAGGAGGGAAAGCGAATTGACATATCACATTTTGGTTTGCGACGATGAAAAAGATATCGTAAACGCGTTGAGAATCTACTTAGAGGCAGAAGGATATCAGGTATACGAAGCAAAGAATGGACAGGAAGCATTGAAAGTGCTGGAGACACATGACATTCATCTTGTACTGATGGATATCATGATGCCGGTAATGGATGGGATTTCTGCTATGGCCCAGATGCGGCAGTCTTCCAATGTGCCTGTGATCTTGCTCACGGCGAAAAGCGAAGATACCGATAAAGTGCTGGGGTTAAATGTGGGAGCAGACGACTATATCACAAAACCCTTCAATCCGGTAGAGCTTCTAGCGCGTGTGCGGTCGCAGCTTCGGCGTTATATGCAGCTTGGAGGCGGCGCTATGCAGGAAAGCCGTCTGCAGATTGGGCCCATCGTGATGGACGATAAGACCAAGAAGGTCACGCTGAACGAGGAGCCGGTCAATCTCACACCGCGGGAATACGATATTCTGCGGTTTCTGATGGAACATCCGGGACAGGTATTTTCACCGCGTGAGATTTATGCCAGAGTATGGAAGGATACCCCCTATGGGGCAGAAAACACAGTGGCTGTGCACATACGCCATTTGCGGGAGAAGTTGGAGATCAATCCGGCAGAACCGCAGTATCTTAAGGTTGTTTGGGGACAAGGGTATAAGATGGAAGGAGCGGTTTAATGAACCAGCTGACACACTGTTTGGCGGCAAAAATCACGGGCATCGTGATTTTTGTACTGATGTGCTGTATTGCCCTCATTAGTGCAATTCTCACATATATGGCCTATTATCTGGATCTATATACGACAACATGGGACGTGATCTTTGCCATGGGTGAGGTCTGGCTGATGACATTGTTCGATTATCGATATATTGTCATTATCATTTTACTCGTGAGTATTCTGTTCGCGGTTCTGGTTCTGGTCTTCTTAATGATTAGCGCAGGACATCGAAAAGACAGCGAGAGAATCGAGAGAAACAGCCTGGATCGGATTCCCCTGGAGATCATGCTCTGCCTGGAAATTGTTCTGTTTATCGTTCTGTTTGTATGTGCCAGTATGACGATCGAAAGCTATTCGATCCCCATTATACTGGTATTCGGGACGTTAATCTATGTGGCAATGGTATTGAACGTGCTTTCCCTCTTTTTAACCATTGCGACAAGATATAAATCCAGGACACTATGGAGAAATTCTTTATTATATCGAATTCTGCGTGTGCTGCGTCAGCTTTTTCATTGTATTCCATTCGTATGGAAATGGACAATGTTGATACTGGCGTGGGGTTTTTGTGAATGGATGATGTGTCTGCTTTCGGTAAACGATACGGCATATACTTTTTATTTCCTGTTGGAAAAATGTGCGGTATCTGCACTTCTGATCTTCCTGGTGTATCAGATGCGCCGGCTTAAAGAAGCGGGGCAGGAGATCACAAAAGGCAATCTGCAGTACAGGATCAATACAAGACACATGTTTCCTGCGCTCCGAGAACATGGAGAGAACCTAAACAGTATTCGGCAGGGTATTTCCAAAGCAGTAGAGCAGAAAATGAAGAGTGAAAGACTCAAGACGGAACTGATCACCAATGTATCTCATGATATCAAGACGCCGTTGACGTCGATTGTTAATTACGTGGATCTGCTCAAAAAAGAAGACATACAAAATGAGAAGGCGCAGGAATATATCGAAGTATTGGATCGTCAGTCCGCCAGACTGAAAAAACTGACAGAGGATTTGGTGGAGGCGTCTAAGGCGTCTACGGGGAATATTGCCGTCAATGCGAAGCCTACGGACTTGGGATTGGTACTGGAACAGGCCATAGGAGAATATGATGAACGTCTGAAAAAAAGCCAGCTGACTACGGTACTGCTGAAGCCGGAGGAAGAAGTCTTTATCATGGCGGATGGGAGGCTTTTATGGCGTATTCTGGACAATCTGATGAGTAATGTATGTAAATATGCCATGCCGGGTTCTCGTTTTTATGTAACGCTGGAGATGGATGAGAAAGAAGTGCGTCTGATTCAGCGAAATATATCGCAATATCCGCTCAATATTCCGGCAGAAGAGCTAATGAACCGGTTTGTTCGGGGAGATGCGTCCCGTTCTACGGAAGGAAGCGGACTGGGTCTTTCCATCGCGCAGAGCCTGGCGCAGCTGCAGCACGGCAGGCTGGCATTGGAGATCGATGGCGATTTGTTTAAGAGTATTCTTTCTTTTCCGCGGATTTTCCCGGAACTCCCCGTTGAGAATCTTGTACAGGCATAAATATTCTCTTGCAAATTTTTTATTCTTATTGTACAATAGCTTTGAAGGATAAAATTCTTGACGATCAGGGGGGAATGACGATGAAAAAGAAATGGTTCGTTCTGCTGAGTGTAGGGATACTTCTTCTGGCTTCTTTTGCAGGATGTTCGCAGGCAGATCCGAAGGAGTTGTATCAGGGTGCGGTAGATAAGATGAATGAACTCGAGGAAATTGATATGGAGATGAATATGGATATGTCCATGTCGGTTCTGGGAGAGACGATGAATTTCGTCATGGATAGTCATATTCAGACCGTAGCTGAGGAGTTCTTAATGGAGAGCAATGTGGAGATTCCTGGTCAGGGCAGTGTGGCCACGAATGTGTATTATACCGGCGGATATCTGTATCTGGATACGCAGGGACAGCAGATCAAAGTGGCAGCGTCTCTGGATGATGCGATGTCCATGTTGGATACAGAGGATCTTTCCATCGGGGAGGATATTGAGATTGTGCAGGATATCGAGGCGGAGACGGAAAATGGCGTTACCACGCTGCATTTTACGATTGATGGTTCACAGATGACGGATTTTATCACCGATCAGACGGCCTCTTTGCAGGATGGGGAGAGCATGGAGGGCGTCACAGTCAATGAGGTCACGGGAACCATGACGTTAAATAGTGACGGATACGCTACGGAGCTGACCTTGGACATGCCTTTCTCCATGACAGTAGAGGGAGAGACGATTACGGTGCAGATGACGATGGAGCTGATTTATCATAATCCGGGTCAGCCTGTCACCATGAGTTTTCCGGATTTTTCATCGTATGTGGAGGCTGCATAAGCATGGAAGTTGAGAGACTACAAGACGAGTTTATCAAAACGCTGGGAGAGGGTGGAGAAATCTCCTGTTACTTTGCTCCGGGACGTGTGAATCTGATCGGAGAGCATACGGATTATAATGGGGGGCACGTGTTTCCTTGTGCACTGACCATCGGAACCTGGGCGGCGGTACGTCCCAGAAAGGACAGGAATCTGCGTCTTTTTTCTATGAATTTTCCGGATCAACCTCCTAGGATGATCTCGTTGGATGCACTGTGCTATCAAAAAGAAGATGACTGGTGCAATTATCCCAAGGGTGTAGTCTGGGCGTTTCAAGAGGCTGGCTACACATTGCCGCGGGGTCTGGATATCTTATATCATGGCAACTTGCCGAATAGCGCGGGGCTTTCTTCTTCTGCCTGCATTGAAGTGCTGACGGGTAAGATTTTACTGGACCAGTTCGGTTGGAAGATGGATGGCGTTACCTTGGCCAAACTGACACAAAAGGCAGAGAATGAGTTCAATGGCGTTAACTGTGGAATCATGGATCAGTTTGCCATCGCGATGGGAAAGAAGGATCACGCGATTTTCCTGGATACGGCAGATCTGTCGTATACGTATGTACCCTTATCTTTACAGGGAATGCGTCTGGTCATTGCCTGCAGCAATAAAAAACGGGGACTGGCCGATTCTAAGTATAATGAACGGCGCAGCGAGTGCGAGGCAGCGCTTGCGCAGATCCAGAAAGTAAAGCCGATTCAAAGCCTGGGAGACCTGACCACAGAAGAGTTTGAAGCGCTTGCAGAAAACATTGCAGACCCTGTGCAGCGCCGCCGAGCCAGACATGCGGTGACAGAGAATCAGAGAACGATTCAGGCGGTATCCGCCTTACAGCAGGGGGATCTGGAACAGTTCGGTCAGCTGATGAATGCTTCCCATAGATCCTTACGCGATGATTATGAAGTGACGGGTAAGGAATTGGATACCCTGGTAGAAACTGCCTGGAAACAACCCGGCGTATTGGGTTCCCGCATGACGGGCGCTGGCTTTGGCGGCTGTACGATCAGCCTGGTACGGGAAGAGTGTGTGGATGACTTCATGCGGGCAGTCGGCACTGCGTATCTGAAGCAGATCGGCTACGCAGCCGATTTCTACAGCGTCTCTATCGGAGACGGACCGCATAGACTATAGGAAGAGAATGGAGTTGTTTTATAGCACCGCGCGCTGATGAGTATAGGCAGTTTTCTCATTAGTTTGGCGCAGAAAATGTTACATAAGGCGTAGACTAATGAGAAAATGGATTGAAGAAAGAAATCATACATGGCAGCCTGGATGCGGCTAGACCGCTAAATCAGATTTTTTAGTTATGCTAAATTACGATGAGCCGAGAAGTCGGCTTTTTTCTTTGCCTGGAGAAATCCGGGCTTTTTTATTGATAAGGATGGTCTGTGAAGGAGATGCTGACATTTTTCGGTATGAAGATCGGCATTGAGGCTGAAGAGGGATCTAAAGGATCTGAAATTAAAAGAGCAGGGACCTTCTTTTTCGGATACCCTTATCCGACATCTGGATTTCATCAACGAATAAATAGAACTCTTCGTTCTTGCCTTCCACCATGCTGCGGACATAGGCAGATAGCTCTAGCGGGTTGCGGTATCTGATATCTTTAGCAAGATCCAGCTGGATCACGATGATCTGGTCTTCCTTGACGCCGCTGCGCAGCAGGTAATCTTTATATAGATTCATTAGCAGATAGGATTTGCCGCACCGACGGATCCCGGTAATGACCTTCACCAGTCCATCAAAACGATAGGATATGAGCTGCTGCAGATAACTGTCTCTTTTGATCTCCATATTGACCACTCCTTTTCATTGAAAATTATAGCCTGTAACGGCTGAAATATTCAATCAAATTAATGTAAGGCATATGATAAGCGCATGTCAGATACTTTTTTCTAAAATGCTAAACGAACATAAAAAGCAGCACATCTTTTTCAGACATGCTGCTTTCACTGGTCTCCAATGGCGACGGATATTTAATTTTGTAAAGTCTGATCAGACTGACGGGCTCCGCTGTCTTGGCCATTCATTCGTCTATGTTTTGTGTTTGACCAGTTACCTCTGGCTGATTGCTCTGAAGGCCTTCATTGAGGTTTGGAACGCTGAAAACACGGCAATGAAAATGTTTATAAAACTATAGCCGCCAATATAATGGCAACGATTTTCCAAATACGGCGTGAGCGGCTATTTTTGATTACAAGCTACTCATTTATCCTTGACAACTGTTCTGCGACATCACTGGCGGTATTTTCACTTTCAATTTTTGCCCCCAGCAATTCGCTGTAAGACGCTTCCAATATTTCAGCCAACCGGATAAGAGGGTGGACTATCATAATGATAACCGCAATGCGATCAATGGCTGGGGATACCCCAGTAGCTTCGCATACTGTTCCTGCGTCAGATGCGCATTTTCGCGAAGATCTTCATCAGAAATTAAAAGATAAGCCGCAAATGTATTGGCCTGACGTTCAAATGCATCCACAGAAAAATAGGTATTGGTTCGCAGAAAGGTTGTGTTCATATGCGGGTGAAGTAAGGCATGGCCCAATTCATGCGCTGCTGTGAATTTACGCATAGGATCCGATAGGCGATGGTTAATATGAATCATTTTTTGACGATAGGCAGTATTATAATATCCACCTATCTGGCCGAGATCTTCGAAAAGGACAAGAATATTCAGAGATTCTGCCAGTTCAACAGGATCCTGCGTATGGTATTGGGAAACGAGGGATAGGACCCGTTTTTTAATCTGCTCTTTCATCCGTATCACTTCCCTTAAGTGTTTGATATTTATGAGGAGTGTATTTTTTCTTAGCTAAGAGCTTGCCGATCCGAAGACTATTTTCCAGACTTTCTCGAAGAAGTTCTCGAGATTCGTCATCCAATGGTTCACCATTAAACATAAGAGCTTCATTGCGCTGATTCAGTTCACCAATTAAAACAGCCATTTTTTTAGCAATATCATGCTCTTCGGAAGGTGTTAGCTGAGGCGATGCAGCATCTTTTGCAGATTCTTCCCCTGTCATCAGGTATTCTACCGAAACCTGAAGATAATCGGCGATTTTTCTTAATTTATCCATTTTAGGAACATATTTGCCCTGTTTCCAACTGGTCAGTGTGGAAGTAGTCACTCCTGTTTCCTGAGCCACGCGATAGGCGGTGATCCCTCGTTCTTTCAGCAGTTTTTCGAATATCTCATACATATCTCAGGTTCCTTTCGTAAAATAACTAAAAAAACTTTGTCAAAAAGGGTTGACAAACACAGAAAGCTTTGCTATACTATGATTGTAGCTAAGAAATCGAAGCTACACTACGCCGCATATAACGGTTTTCTGAATAGCTAAGATCTAATCCTAATTATATAAGGAATCTTAGCCTCTGTCAAGAGACATTTAGAAAGAATTGCCAGCGGAAGAGCGCTCAGGCCCAATGTATAAATTTAGGCTTGCTGGCGATGGAATCCACCGAACCGAGAGGAGGTGAAGAGATTATGGAGGATTATATTGGCCGTGCAGAACATGACGAGTTTGTACGGCGCATTGAGGCAGAGGATAGACGTCAGAATCACCGGCTGAATCTGTTGGAAGAGACCGTGCGTCAAACATCAGTGTTGACAATATCTGTCGAGAAATTAGCAGTGAGTATGGAGAGAATGGCGTTGGAGCAAGTCGAACAGGGAAATCGTCTAAAACGGCTAGAAGGTCGGGATGGGGAGAAGTGGCGCAGCGTATCGCGCTATGTCATGACAGCGCTCGCAGGAGCACTTCTTGCCTACATCCTGATGCAATTTGGAATCAACTTATGAAAGGGAGTGATGAAAATGAAGGAGCGTTCCAAATGGAGCCGCTGGTTCTGTGCTGCATCCGCTCGTGCCATCAAAACCATTGCGCAGACAGCATTGGCAACGATTGGAACCGCAGTCGTGTTGAATGAAGTAGATTGGATCATGGTAGGCAGCACGGCATTACTCGCGGGATTGTTATCCATGTTGACGAGTATAGCCGGTCTGTCAGAGGTACAGGAATAAAATATGATGAGAAAAGGAGAATAAAGAATATGACACAAATTGATAGACTGATTCAGACAGCAGTTGGAGAACTTGGATATACTGAAAGTTCAACGAGTACCGGACGATGGAATAAATATGCAAATGACTTTGATACCAAACCGGGATGGACAGAATGGTTCAATACGAAAAAGAATGGTGCGGATTGGTGTACAATTTTTCATGACTGGTGTTACGTAAAGACATTTGGTTTTAACAAAGCGGTGCAGATGTTGTTCAATCAAGATCCCTACTCTTCTTTACGGGCAGGATGTGCCTATCTTGAGAGATTGTATAGTCGAAATGGAAGATGGGGTTCAACTCCAAAAGTAGGAGCACAAGTTGTATTTGGAGTAGATCATACGGGAATTGTGATTGCTATACGAGCTGGGTACGTATATACAATTGAGGGAAATTGGACTAGTAGTGTAAAAGCTAGAAAACATGATATTAATAGTACGGATATTTCTGGCTATGGTTACCCTTTATTTGATTCAGATGAGCACGGAACCTGGCATATGGTAGAATCCTCTGATACACTTAATGGAATTGCCGCGAAGTATGATGTACCAGTGGAGTGGATTATAAATCAGAATCAAATTAGTGATCCTAATGACATTCAAACAGGTGATGTTTTCTACATCCCTAATACAGAAGTAACGGAGCCAGAAGAGCCTGAGGATCCCGATGTGATCACTTATATCGTCCAGGAAGGAGATACACTGAATGATATTGCGGCCAGATATGGTACAACGGCGCAGGCTATTGCTGATTACAATGGAATCAGTGATGTAAATCTGATTTATGTAGGGCAAGTCCTTTATATTCCCACAGGAAGCAGTCAGAGTTATACCACGTATACTGTAAAAAGTGGGGATTCATTGGGAAGGATCGCAGTGTCCTATGGCCTGACAGTCGCAGAAGTCGCGGCATTTAATAGCATCTCGGATCCAGATACAATCTATGTTGGACAGGAAATTAAGATTCCAGTATCCGGACGTCGGGATTATATTCGAATGTTTCAGCAGGCTGTCTGCGACGCAGGAGTAGCCCAGATTACGGTAGATGGCATCTGGGGTAATGAAACAGCATCTGTAGCGGTATACGCAGAGGTCGAAAAAGGGACAATGGGACCCTTGGCAACATTTGCACAGACCATGCTGGTAGCGTATGGATATTCTCTGCCTAACTCCGGTATTGATGGAGATTTCTGGACAGAAAGTGTCAATGCAACGATTCAGTATCAGCAGGATCATGGCTTGGTAGCCGATGGAATTATTGGTATTGCAACCTGGAAAGACATGCTGCAGGTTGCTTAAAAGGAACGTTATAAACAAACAGGTGGTTTTTGCAAAACCACCTGTTTTCCATAAAACACCATATTACGCATTTGCCATTTTCTGCAGGGATTGTATAGTAGCTTGCGTATCTAGAAGTATCTGAGAGAAGTCTGTAGCATCAGGATTCAGATACCATACAGAAACAGGAGTGGAGGCATCCATCCAAAATTCATTGAGATATTCAGAGAGTTCTTGAGATGTCATCTGCGAGTCATCCCAAGAAGAGGAGTCATAATTTATCTGATGAGCCAAGATAAATTCATCATCCTGCAGGGTTAGATAATCGACGACGGATCCATCATAACGAAAAATGTAAGGAGTACCATCGTTGTGAATTTGAATGGTAGAGCCTGGATTCGCGCCTCCTTTAGAACCAGCATCTTCGTGAAACAGGATTTGGACAGAACCATTTTTTACTCCATAAACTGTTTGGTGAGCAATGGGGGCAAAGGCATCGTCCATACTTCTATAACTGCAGAACAATTCTGGTTGTCCATCTTGATCAAAATCAATCAGCTTTGCAACAACAAGGCCAACAAGAGCTTCTTGAGGATATGGATCAGACTGACTTGCAATTGTACCCTCTCCATATTCATGAATCAAGTCATTAATGATTTCAAGGTAGACGCCTTCTATTGTTTCTAGGGATTCCTCAGGCGCAGATTCCTCGGACGCAGAACTCTCTTCCGGTTGAGAAGACTTATCAGGCACAAAACTTTCTTCCGGCTGAGAGGACTCTTCTGGTACAGAGCTCTCCTCCGGTTGAGAGGACTCTTCCGGAACAGAACTCTCTTCAGGTTGTGAAGACTCTTCTGGAATGGAACTTTCATCAACCAGAGAAGATTCCTCCGGCACGGAACTCTCTTCCGGCTGAGAAGACTTTTCTGGCACAGAGCTTTCCTCGAGAGAGGCACTGGGTTTCTCTGGTTCAGAGGGATTACATCCACCCAGGCAAAGGGTCAGGACAAGTAGAATCGAAAGGATGAAAGATACACTTTTTCTCATGATCAACACCTCCTTGGTGATTTCTGTCAGAATACTTCAATGAAGACAGGAGGAAACTCATCAGCATAGGGATAGGTGATATCGATGAAGTGATAATTTACTTCTTCCATATCATCTAATAGATTTTCTAGAGCCTGTGTATATTCATCGAAGGTAGAATAGGGGACACCGTTGATCTCATTTAATTGATCCGGATCATAAGGTTGATATAAGGTAAAAGCAGTTTCGATCTTATGATTGACTAAAGATCTATATTCATAATAGTTGGCATGACCGTATGGAATATAAACGGTATCATCCCCGATGTAGAAGCGAACAGTAGGCTGAACACTGGTACCATAATTAAAACCGGTTTCCTGGTGAAGCAAAACAGCCTCGTTATCAATCCATTGGTAGATTTCGGTCATATAGAAGTTGTACTGGGCAACCTCCCAAGCACAGAAGAGTTCATCCACACCATCACGATCCAGATCGATGAGCTTGACGAAACAGAGACCATCTGCCTTCCCGGTTGTCTTGCCATGTTCTTCTTCAAGAGAGGCAACGACATCGCGGAAAGCGGCAAGCATCTCTTCTGTATCGCCAGCAGAAGGAGAGGCGGGACGTTCTACGGAGAGGGAAGGATCTTCGGGAACAGAACTTTCCTCCGGCTGAGAGGACTCTTCCGACGCAGAACTCTCTTCAGGTTGCGAAGATTCCTCAGGAACAGAGCTTTCCTCCGGCAGAGAAGATTCCTCAGGAACAGAGCTTTCCTCCGGCAGAGAAGATTCCTCCGGAACGGAAGACTCTTCCGGTTGAGAGGAATCTTCAGGAACGGAACTCTCCTCTGGTAGAGAAGATTCCTCCGGAACAGAACTTTCTTCCGGTTGAGAGGACTCTTCAAGCACAGAACTCTCCTCCGGTTGAGAGGACTCTTCCGGCACGGGACTTTCTTCCGGCTGAGAAGACTTTTCTGACATAGAGCTTTCCTCGAGAGAGGCACTGGGTTCCTCTGGTTCAGAGGGATTACATCCACCCAGGCAAAGGGTCAGGACGAGCAGAATTGAAAGGATAAGAGATAAACTTTTTCTCATGATCAACACCTCCTTGGTGATTTCTGTTAGAATACTTCAATGAAGACAGGAGGAAACTCATCAGCATAGGGATAGGTAATATCGATGAAGTGATAATTCAACGCTTCCATATCACCTAATATATCATCGAGGGCTTGCATAAATTCATCATATGTAGTACAAGGAATGCCATTAACCTCATGGGCATTGTCGGAATCAAAAGAATAAAACACTGTAAAAGAAGTTTCGACCTTATGATCAATCAAAGCTCTATACTCATAATAGTTTTCATGACCATATGGAATATAAACCGTATCATCCCCGATGTAGAAGCGAACAGTAGGCTGAACACTGGTACCCTGATTAAAACTGGTTTCCTGGTGGAGTAAAACAGCCTCGTTATCAATCCATTGGTAGATTTCGGTCATATAGAAGTTGTACTGGGCAACCTCCCAAGCACAGAAGAGTTCATCCACACCATCACGATCCAGATCGATGAGTTTGACAAAGCAGAGACCATCTGCCTTCCCGGTTGTCTTGCCATGTTCTTCTTCAAGAGAGGCAACAATATCGCGGAAAGCGGCAAGCATCTCTTCTGTGTCGCCAGCAGAAGGAGAAGCGGGACGCTCTACGGAGCGGGAAGGATCTTCAGGCACGGAACTCTCCTCCGGCTGAGAGGATTCTTCTGGAATAGAGCTTTCCTCCGGCAGAGAAGAATCCTCAGGAACGGAAGACTCTTCCGGTTGAGAGGAATCTTCAGGAACGGAACTTTCTTCCGGTTGCGAAGAATCCTCAGGAACAGAACTTTCTTCCGGTTGAGAGGACTCTTCTGGAATAGAGCTTTCCTCCAGCAGAGAAGATTCCTCAGGAACAGAACTCTCCTCCGGTTGCGAAGACTCTTCGGGAACGGAACTTTCTTCTGGCTGAGAAGATTCTTCCGGCACAGAACTCTCTTCAGGAATAGAGCTTTCCCCGAGAGAGGCACTGGGTTCCTCTGGTTCAGAGGGATTACATCCACCCAGGCAAAGGGTCAGGACGAGCAGAATCGAAAGGATAAGAGACAAACTTTTTCTCATGATCAACACCTCCTGCTTTCTAGAAAGTCTCTACCATAACATAGGCTGGAGACGAAGGATCAAATTCATAAGTAATACACTCTGTGTCATTCAAGAAAGTATCTAGTTTTTCGCGGAATTCTTCATCAGAATAAGCAGTACCGTTAAAAAGTTGGGATTCTGCTCCAAATGTGTAAGAAGTTGTTGCAACGGTCGTTATTTCATGATCGATTAATGCAAGATATTCGTCTTGCATTTCAGAACCGTATTTTAGATACGTGGTGTCGTCTCCTACATAGAAGACGATTTTAGGCTGTATACCGGTTCCCTGGTTAAATCCTGTTCGTTCAAGGAGAAGAACAGGCTGACCATCTTGCCATTGGTAAATAACATTTTGATATTGAATAGAGGGAATAACAGCCCAAGCACAGAAGAGTTCATCCACGCCATCACGATCCAGATCGATGAGCTTGACAAAGCAGAGACCATCTGCCTTCCCGGTTGTCTTGCCATGTTCTTCTTCAAGAGAGGCAACAACATCGCGGAAAGCGGCCAGCATCTCTTCTGTATCGCCAGCAGAAGGAGAAGCGGGACGCTCTACGGAGAGGGAAGGATCTTCAGGCATGGAACTCTCCTCCGGCAGAGAGGACTCTTCCGACGCAGAACTCTCTTCAGGTTGCGAAGATTCCTCAGGAACAGAGCTTTCCTCCGGCAGAGAAGATTCCTCCGGAACGGAACTTTCCTCCGGCAGAGAAGACTCTTCAAGCACAGAACTCTCTTCAGGTATAGAGCTTTCTTCGAGAGAGGCACTGGGTTCCTCTGGTTCAGAGGGATTACATCCACCCAGGCAAAGGGTCAGGACGAGCAGAATCGAAAGGATAAGAGAAAAACTTTTTCTCATGATCAGCACCTCCTTGGTGATTTCTGTCAGAATACTTCAATGATGACAGGAGGATGCTCTTCAGGAAAGAGTTCGTTATCAATATCGATAAATTCATAATAAACTCTTTCCATGTCCCCAATTAAATCATCTATGGCTTGCGCATATTCATCATAGGTAAGATAAGGGGTTCCATTGATTTCGTGGGGGCCAGCATCAGGGGAAAGTGGATAACCCTGAGAATAATACGTTGTAAAAGCAGTTTCAATCTTATGATTGATTAAAGATTTATACTCATAATAATTCTCGCTGCCATATGGAATGTAAACCGTATCTTCTCCGATGTAGAAACATACACAAGGCTGGATACTGGTACCAATATTATAACTGGGCTCCTGATGAAGTAAAACAACCTCATTATCAATCCATTGGTAGATTTCGGTCATATAGGAACAGTATTGGTCTACCTCCCAAGCACAGAAGAGTTCATCCACGCCATCACGATCCAGATCGATGAGCTTGACGAAGCAGAGACCATCTGCCTTACCGGTTGTCTTGCCATGTTCTTCTTCAAGAGAGGCAACAATATCACGGAAAGCGGCAAGCATCTCTTCTGTATCGCCAGCAGAAGGAGAGGCGGGACGTTCTACGGAGAGGGAAGGATCTTCCGGCACGGAACTCTCCTCCGGCAGAGAAGACTCTTCAGGAACAGAATTCTGTTCCGGTTGAGAGGACTCATCAGGCACGGAACTTTCTTCCGGCAGAGAGGACTCTTCAAGCACAGAACTCTCTTCAGGCTGTGAAGATTCCTCAGGAACGGAACTCTCTTCCGGCTGAGAAGACTTTTCTGGCACAGAGCTTTCCTCGAGAGAGGCGCTGGGTTCCTCTGGTTCAGAGGGATTACATCCACTCAGGCAAAGGGTCAGGACGAGAAGAATCGAAAGGATAAAAGATAAACTTTTTCTCATGATCAACACCTCCATCAATCTGAGAGTACAAAATGCGGTAAATATCCGCGGAAAGACGGGTTCAAGGAAACCTAGGAAAATGTACGGCGATTGTAGAAGATAAAGGTAAATTTTTTAACTCTCCACAATCATATGCCTGGATGAGTTTCCTTCTAGCTTCAGTATATTCGGAAACTGCCTAAAATACAATAACAGAATCATTAAGTATTATTACAATTTAATGACTTTATAGCGTATGAGGAACCCTGGCCAATGGGGTATTTCATAGGTTTCGGAATTACACGATAAGGAAGGGGCATCATAGTGAAAACGGGGCTGTTGTAAAATGGATGAAGCCATGGCTTCTTTTTGAAAAAACAGGATCTGGAACAAAGCGGAGCATTGTCAAAAGAAACCATAAAACATATTTTGGTCTGGAAGAAATCTGTAGGGAGATAGGAAGCAAAGATGTATGGACAGATTTGGCGCAGCTTTCTCAATCGTGAGTTTTCTATTCTATACGTGCTTGGCGATGTCCAAGCGCTGTTCCGTAGTATACTTCATTGGTAAACCTCCTGTCCATGGAATGCTGTTTCATGATATATAGATTATTTCATCGTGTCCAGTCTTGATTTATTATTGCACCCCCGGATTTCTCATTGCTTCTTGAGCGATGTAATATTTCTGAAGCCAGACCAATGAGAAAATGTACCAGGCTCCATGCCATGGGTGGTGAAATCGTAATACTCTGATTAAGCGTCCTGGAAATAGAAAAAGGAGTCCGTGTATCTACGGAACTCCTTAGGAGGTCGTACTCTTTCAGCCTGTGCAAATGGTGAGACATCGTAGGCGTTTTGCAACAGGGCATTCTATTCATGTAGAGAACACTATGCGTTCCGGCGATATGCGGCAGGCGCTGTCTGATACAGATCATTTCCCTGGCAATCGATGACGACAGTGGCAGGAAAGTCCTTGACAGTGAGCTTACGGATGGCTTCGGTACCCAGATCCTCATAGGCAATGGTTTCACTTTCCAGGATGCAGTGAGAAAGAAGTGCGCCCGCACCGCCGGTAGCAGCCAGATATACGGCAGTATGACCTTTTATACTGTCGATGACGGTCTGGGAACGTTCCCCTTTTCCGATCATGCCCCGCAGGCCATGTTCCATGAGTGTGGGAGCATAGGCGTCCATCCGGCCGCTGGTGGTAGGACCGGCGGCGCCGATAACCTGTCCCGGCTTAGGAGGGGTAGGACCCACATAATAGATCACGGCATCCTGGAGATCAAAGGGAAGAGGCTGGCCTTCTGCAATGGCTTCGCACAGACGCTTATGCGCAGCGTCCCGCGCGGTATAGATCGTCCCGCTGATCAGGACCGTATCACCGGATGTGAGATCTCGTACGATCGACTCGGTAAAGGGTGTGGTAATATGTTTCATGGGATGGCCTCCTTATAATGACGCGGATTCGTGCCGAGCCACGTGGCAATTGATATTCACGGCCACCGGCATACCGCCGATATGGGTAGGATAGGTTTCCACAGCCAGCCAGAGTGCCGTGGTACGTCCGCCAAAGCCCTGTGGCCCGATTCCCAGATCGTTGACAGCAAAAAGCAGATCTTTTTCGATCTGTGCCCAGGCTGGGTCCTGAGAATACTGACCAATAGGCCGCAATAAAGCTTCTTTTGCTAATTGCGCGCATTTTTCAAAATTGCCTCCGACGCCCACGCCGATGACAAGAGGCGGACAGGCATTACTGCCGGCAGAAAGAACCGTATCTAAAACAGCCTGACGAATTCCAGCAAGGCCTTGAGAGGGTTTGAGCATAAAAATACGACTCATGTTTTCACTGCCGATTCCTTTGGGAGCAACGGTGATGAGGAACGTATCGCCGGGTACGATTTTATAATGGATGATGGCTGGCGTATTATCTCCCGTGTTCACCCGATCCAGCGGATCCCGCACCACAGACTTACGAAGATAACCCTCGGTATACCCTTTGGCAACTCCCGCGTGAATCGCCTCCTCCAGGCTTCCTCCTGTGATATGAACTTCCTGTCCAATGGTCACGAAAACGACAGCAAGCCCCGTGTCCTGACAGATGGGAGTGGCCGTCTCCCGGGCAATCTGGCTGTTTTCCAGAAGCTGGTCAAGAATGGCAAGTCCTACCGGCGATTCCTCTGTCGTCCTTGCCTGACGTATCGCCTCTTCTACTTTTGTATCCAGTACCGTATTGGCGCGAATCGCCAATTGAGCGACGGTATCTCGGATCGTATTCCATGCAATCTCTCGCATCAGATCCCTCTTTTCTAAAGTATGGTATTCGGATTCATTATACACGCAAGTTCTGCAAATCGCAAGATGAGTTTATGGAAATCGGTATTGCGTTATTTTTCATTTGGGCTTATACTAGAGGATGGACGGATATTGTCCAATGGATCATAGAGGAGGTATGAAGTCATGAGCAAAAAAACGCTTTGGGAAACTTATACACCGGAGCAAAAGACAGCGATGACGGAATTTTGTGAAGGATATAAGGACCACCTGTCGGCTTGCAAGACAGAACGCGAATGCGTTACGGACATGGTGAAGCAGGCTAAGTCCTATGGATATGAGGATCTCGACGAGGTGATCGCGAGCAAGAAGACGCTGAAGCCGGGAGACAAAGTATACGCGGTCAATCGTGGAAAGATGCTGGTGCTGGTACAGGTAGGAGAGAAGCCCATAGAAGAAGGAATCAATATTCTGGGAGCCCATATCGATTCTCCCCGCCTGGATTTAAAGCCGAATCCGTTGTATGAGGATTCTGGACTGGCCATGCTGAAGACACACTATTATGGCGGCATCAAGAAGTTCCAGTGGGTTACGCTGCCGTTGGCATTACATGGCGTCATTGTAAAGAAGGATGGAACCACGCAGGAAGTCGTTTTGGGAGAAGATCCGTCGGATCCGGTTCTGGGTATTTCCGATATTCTGCCGCATCTGGGGAAGGATCAGGCTGTCAAGAAGCTGGGAGAGGCCTTTGGCGGCGAAGATCTGAATGTCTGCATCGGCAGCATTCCGGACGAGGATGAAGGAGAGAATCCGGTAAAGCGTCATATTTTGAAGCTGTTAGCGGAAAAATACGGTATGGAAGAGGAAGACTTCCTCTCTTCAGAACTGGAGATCGTTCCTGCCGGAGAGGCCAGAGACTATGGACTGGATCGAAGCATGATCATGGGATATGGTCACGATGACAGAGTATGCGGCTACACATCTTTTATGGCAATGATGGATTGTCCTAAGACGGACCGGACCGTTGTCACCGTGTTGACGGATAAGGAGGAAATCGGAAGCGTAGGAGCTACCGGTATGCATTCTCGATTCTTTGAGAATGTCATTGCGGAAGTGATGGAGTGCTGCGGCACCTATTCAGAAATGAAGCTGCGCCGGGCATTGGCTGCGTCTAAGATGCTGTCTTCCGATGTGTCGGCTGCGTTCGATCCCAACTTCCCCTCTGTCAGCGAAAAGAATAATACGCCGTTCTTTGGCTATGGTCCCGCATTCTTCAAGTACACGGGTTCCAGAGGAAAGAGCGGATCCAATGATGCTTCCGCCGAATACATTGCGCAGCTTCGAAAATTGTTTGATGAAGAAGGCATCGCATTCCAGATGGGAGAACTGGGGAAGGTAGACCAGGGCGGCGGCGGAACGATCGCCTATATTCCCGCACAGATGTCCATGGATGTGATTGATATGGGAATCCCGCTGCATAGCATGCACGCTCCTTTCGAGATTGCATCGAAGGCAGACATATATGAGGCATATCGTGCTTATAAGGTCTTTCTGACGAGAGTATAATAAAAAAGAGAAAAAAACAAATGCAAAAAGCTTGACAGACCGAGATGGCAATGCTATACTACAAATGTCTTCTATCGCAATGCGATAGAATTGCTCACCTCGTTTTAATAAGAATCCCCGTTTCTTATTAAACCATTTTACCGGCTGTCTTTACAGGCAGCCGGTCTTTTTTTCAGAGGAGACTATGGTGGAAAAAGAACAGGTATTGGAAACCGATTACGAAAACAATTGTTCCTATTCAGATCCGGACGGTACCATGATCGCGTTTGCACAGCGAAGCGGATCTTACACAATGGCCAATCAACATTTTCATAACTTCTATGAAGTATATTATCTTTTGGGCGGCAGCCGGTATTACTTCATCAAGGATAATACGTATTATGTCAAGGCAGGAGACCTGGTTTTGGTGGACAAAAGAGAACTGCACCGTACGCTGGAAACTATGGAAAAGTTCCATTACCGCGTGCTGATGAATGTCTACGATCATATGATTCCGGATCGATCCGGTCATTTTAAGGAGCTCTTGTCTGAACTGTTTCAAGAGGGCAGCCTGATCCTATCTTTCAAGGGTGAGGATAAGGAATATATGGATGACCTGGTAGGCCGCATGTATCAGGAAATACGGCAGAAGGAAACAGGTTACGAACTGCAGGTGCGTAATTATGTGCTGCAGATTCTGATTTTCGCGGCTCGGAATCGAGTCGCATGGCGCAAAAAGGCGGAGGATTCGCTGCGCAAAGCCAATAAGCGGATCTTTGAGATTTTAAACTACATCAACACACACTATGCAGAGAATCTGTCTCTGGAGAGTGTGGCGCAGGAATTCTTTATCAGTAAGTTTTATCTAAGTCATGCATTTAAGGAAGTAACAGGTTTCACTTTTGTGGAATACCTGAGTAATATTCGAATCAAGGAAGCACAGAGGCTCCTGTACAAGACCAGCTATCCGGTAGCACAGATCGCGGAGATGGTTGGCTTTGGCACGATGACGCACTTTGGCCGTGTGTTTCGAAAGATCTCTGGAGAGTCCCCATTAAATTATCGAAAGACAGAACGCCAATATGAGGACAGGGAGAGAGCTCTGAATATAACGCTCAAAAAAGAGGATAAAAAAGAGGAGGAATCATCTTGAATCAGGAAGATTTCAGCTGGATGGAACGACTGTCCAACGCATTTGGACCTTCTGGATTTGAAGAAGAGGTCACGGCAGTAGCCCGGGAGTATGCCCAGGAGTTTGCGGATGTAGAAGAGGATAACATTCGTAATCTTTATATCAAACGGCGATCCAACACAGGAGATAAACCTCTGATTATGCTGGATGCGCATAGTGATGAAGTAGGGTTTATGGTACAGTTCATCAAGCCCAACGGCACGCTGCAGTTTCTTCCGCTGGGAAGTTGGAACGAATCCTCGATTCCGGGTACCAAGGTGTATGTACGGAATCAGAAAGGAGAATATATTCCAGGGATTGTGGCAGCGAAACCGGTACACTTTATGACAAAGGAAGAGGCCAATCAAATGCCGCATATTCAGGACATGGTGATAGATATCGGCGCGGTGTCGGATCAGGAGGCCAAAGAGGTCTTTGGGGTTCAGGTAGGAGATCCGGTGGCGCCTGCGGTATCCTTTCAGCAGGATCCTGTGCGCGGGATTATGACGGGAAAAGCATTTGACTGTCGTGTCGGCTGTCTTGCCCTTTTGAAGGCGATGAAAGCGTTAGCAGATGAGGAGCTGGCAGTGGATGTGATTGGCGTTTTGTCCAGTCAGGAAGAAGTCGGAGGCCGCGGTGCCCGTGTAGCGGCCAGACGTGTGGATCCAGTGATTACACTGGGCTTCGAAGGGTGTCCCGCGGATGACACGTTCACACCGGACTACGCAGTGCAGTCCGCCATGAAGAAGGGACCAATGATTCGTCTGATGGATGTGTCTATGATTACGCACCCGGGGCTGGCACATTTTGCGATGCATGTATGCCAAGCCAAGGAGATTCCGCTGCAGGTCGCTGTACGGAGTGGAGGAGGAACGAACGGCGGCGTATACCATTCGATGCAAAAGGGAATTCCTTCCATCACGATTTCGATTCCGAGTCGGTATGTCCATACACCACAAGGTTTCGCAGCCATGCAGGATCTGGAGCAGGCTGCTCAGGCTGTGATAGAGATCGTAAAAGCCCTGACACCTGAGTTGTTAGGAAGTTTATAAATGCAGTACAAAAATCCGGCGTCCTACTCTCGAAACCGAGAAGACGCCGGATTTTTTCGCAGTAGATCTCCGTCCGCTTTAATGCGTCCCGGTGACATCCAATGTCACATTCACATCTTCTTTATGCATCGTAGAAGCGGCGATTCGTTCATCCAGCAATTGTTTGAACAGTGCCTCGTCCAGATGCATGGGGTCAACCATTTGGCCGGTCCAATCGGACAGATGCATGGCATTGGAGATGGATAGCCCCAGAATACCTTCTTCACCCGGCGCCAGGAGCGGCGTTCCGTGTAAAATAGCAGAAGCAAAATTCGCGAAGATTCCCATGTGTTCCGTGAGCGCAGGAGCCTTAGCCGGTTCAATCGGGATCTGCCAATATTCGGGAGACCCAAAACCGCCAGTCCATGTCTGGTTAAACTCTGTTTCTCCGATACGGGTACGGAAGAAGGTGATCTTGTTATTTTCTACGACAATCTTACCGCGATCACCGGAAATCTCCAGACGGTTTGTTCCCGGTGTCTCGTGCGTGGAGGTGACAAAAAGACCCGTGGCGCCATTCGGGTATTCCAGATAGGCCGTCACATCGTTTTCGACTTCGATATCCCGATGACAACCATACTTCATGAAAGCACGCACGCCACATGGCATTCCCGCAATCCACTGCAGCAAATCCAGGTTGTGAGGGCACTGATTCAGCAGCACGCCGCCGCCTTCTCCTTCCCAGGTAGCTCTCCATCCACCGGAATTATAATAACTCTGTGAACGGTACCAGTTCGTGATCAGCCACACGACACGCTTGATCTCTCCCATCTCTCCACTGGCCAGGAGTTCCTTGACTTTTGCGTAGACCGGATTGGTGCGCTGGTTGTACATGATACCAAAAAGCTTTCCACTCTTCTTGGCGGCTTCGTTCATCTCTCGTACGGCAGCCGTATAAACGCCCGCGGGCTTTTCGGTGATAGCATGCAGACCATGGCGAAACGCATCCATGACGAGTCTGGGATGATCATAATGAGGAGTCGCTACGATCACGGCGTCCAGCGGCGCCTTGGTCATCATTTCCTCAGGATCCTGATAGACCTGGACAGAAGAACTCAGATGTTCTCTGGCCCATTGGCAACGATCCTCTTTCAGATCACAGACGGCGGTCAGTTCAATCTCTGGTACGATTCCGCGATCCAGTTTTTCACTATGGCTGGTTCCCATGTTTCCGATACCGATGACACCAAAACGAACTTTTTTCATTTAATGTCCCTCCTTCCGAATCTCTTCCAATAATCCGCGCAATGCGCCTGCAGCCGCGGCAAAGAGTTTTGCGCCCATACCAGCGTCTTCTTTTACTTCTTCTACAGCATGCTGTTCCAGATCCTTAAAACCAACGAAATCTGTCAGATGCGGTTCCAGGGACAGAAATCCCTCAAAATTTTTCTCGGATAAACGAGACAGCACCTCTTTGACGCCACCGTCTCCACGACCCGCTACAGTGACGGTTCCGTCGGTCAGGTGTGCATCTTTGATATGCATATAGGCAATATAGGGAGCCAGAAGATCATAAGCATGAGGATACACGTTGACTTGGCATTGTACGAAATTAGCCGGATCAAAGGTCGCCTGAAAATGTTCACCATAGAATTCCTGCATCAGATCCAGACAGCGCTCTGGCGTATCGCCGTAGATATGCTTTTCATTTTCATGCAATAGCACAAGCCCACGCTTCTTCGCCTCATCCACCATAGCGGACATGCGTCGAAGAACCTCATCCCGATAGGAGGCAGGATCCTCTTCTGGTGGGATGTAGAAACTAAAGATACGAATACGAGGCGTCTCAAAAAGATCGGCCAGATCGCAGGCATGACAGAATTTTTCAAAGTGAGGCTCAAAAGGATCAGAAATCTTTATCTTTCCAATCGGAGAGCCGACAGCAGACAGCGCAAAGCCACGTTCGCAGAGCCTGGTCTTTACGGTACGCGCCTCTTCCAGAGAATAGTCGCAGAGATTGCGGCCATCCACGCCTCGCATCTCGATATAGTGAATATCGAGAGAATCTAGTACATCCATCTGTACGTTTAGATCTGGCGAGATTTCGTCAGCAAAGCCGGTCAGTGTTTCTTTCAGCATCATGCTTCCTCCTTTGCCGCCAGTTGTTTCAGATTCTTGAAACTAATCGCTAAAGAGTCGAAGGGATCGCCGGGGCAGACGTCCTGCTCGATGACGATATCTTTGACGCCCGCTTCCTTACAGGCACGGTAACAGGCGCCCAGATCCAGATTCCCCTCCCCGACTTCCGCAAACCGGGGTGTAAATCCATCGACGGCGAAGTCCTTAAAATGGCAGACCTTCATACGGCCGGTGGCCCTGCGGATGTAATCCGGCGGGTTGACGCCGCCCATCTGCAGCCAGTAGGTATCCAGGATAAAGTGGAATTCCTCCGGATTCGTGGCCTCATATAGAAGATCCATTCCCGTATGATCGCCGAAACGGGCAAATTCAAAATTATGATTGTGATAAGCAAACTGCAGGCCTTCTTCATGAATCGCATGGGCAATCGGGGCAATGTCCTTGATAAACTGAAGGAACCCCTCTTCACCGCTGCTGCGGTATTCTCCGGGCATCGCGCCCAGGCCAATCGTATCGCAGCCCATTAGCCGATGTTCCGCGATCAGCGCCGGCAAGTCATTTTTCAGCCGATCAAAGGGATTATGGGTGACACAGACATATAGATCCAGTTCATGGATCCAATCGGCCAGCAATTTCGGATCCACAGGACCAAAAGCGGAAATCTGAATCGTTTTAAATCCCATCTGCTTGATGCGCCGTAGGGTTTTCTCGATTCCCTCCGGTGTTTTTGTAAATTCGCGCACGGTGTAAAGCTGTGCGCCCAGTGACATTGACATCATACAACCCCCTTGTATATAGATTAATCGATCATCCGTGCCGGCCAACGCCGCCAGGTGATGATGATCTCAAAGATAAGCAGGATGACCTGAAAGAATAGAATCAGGACCCCTATAATTTCTACGGCGCTCAAAAGACCGCCAAAGGTTTTGCTTAACATCAGAAACAGGTTTGCCGTAAGGTAGCTCTGATAGAGAATGCGTTCGGTGGAACCCTTCTCGCGGTGAGGAAACAGGCATCGTCCCAATGCCCAAAGTAAGAGCCAAAAGCAAAGGTTTTGGGCATTGGTGCAGAGAAGACGCAGAGAGTTTTCAGGAATCCATAGGAGAATACTGCATAGAAGAGCGCCAAGCGGCCAAATCAGATGCGGGAGAGGAAATTGGCGCTGGGCCAGAAGGGGCAGAAGACTGAACAAAATCACGACGAAACCGGCTGCATCCACCAGTATATCCATCGTATCAATATAAAGATCCAGAGCCGCCAGAATGAGGCCGATCACAAAGAAAACACATGACATGGTAAACCCTCCCGAAAGAATACAACCTGATTCGCATAGAATATGATAAACATCCAGTAAGGAAGTGAGAAAATGGTTCGTCTGGACGAATTAGAAGAAAAAGAAGTGATCAATATCCGAGACGGCGCCCGGTTAGGATATGTTTTTGATCTGGAAATGGATCTGGCCTGCGGTAAGATTTGCGCGTTTTTCGTGAGCTGTCCCGCCAAGTTTTTTGGACTCGGAGGAAGGGATACGGAGTATCGGGTTCCCTGGGACATGATCTATCGAATAGGATGTGACTTTATCCTGGTAGATCTGGATCCGCCGGCCTGCTTATGTCAGGATCCGCGCGAGAAACGATGGGGATCCAAACGAGGAATGTAGACTCAATCAATATAAAGAACCTGAGCATGGTACTGCGCGGCTAAAGCTTCGCCCTCCTCTCTGGGAAGGATGAAAAGAGCGGTGGACAACATGTCTGCTGCCGCGGCGTCAGTACACTGAATACTGACGCTGTGATACCGGTTCGCGGGATAAAGCGTATCGGGATCAATGATGTGATGATACCGGACGCCATCCACCTCAAAATACCGTTCATAATCTCCGCTCGTAACAACACAGGCATCACGAACCAACCATGTGGTATATAAGGAAGTTTCAGAAGAGGTATCTGGGTTCAGAATCCCTACATTCCAGCCATTGAGGCCGGGATAGGTACCGATGCAGACGATGTTGCCGCCGGCATTGAGCAGAGCGCTCTCGCAGCCAGCCTCGATTAATTGTTCCTGGGCAATGGCAGTCGCATACCCTTTGGCTAAAGCACCAGCATCCAGGGACATCTCAGGATCCAACAGTTCTACAGTCTGAGAATCAGGATCCAGGATCATCTGTGAGATATCCGTATGTTGAGCGGCCTGCGCGAGTGCTTCTTCAGAAGGGATGACAGGGTCATCCGCATTCATCTGTTCTTGCCAGAGCTGGAGAACGGAGCCCAGAGCGATATTGACAGTGCCAAGGCTGCTCTCATAGGCTTCCACGCAGTATTCTAAAAACTCGTACAGCGGTGCCTCTACAGCCACGGGACCCTGTCCGGCGGACTGATTCAGAGTATATAGGTTCACAACCGAATCAAAGGGTTCATAAGCGTTGCAGAGTCTATGATATTCTTGAAATACCTTGTCCACAATCTGACGATAGGTTTCGAATTCTTCCTCGCTTTCGGCATATACCGTCAAAGTAGAGAAGGTATCAAAATAGTCGAAATAGTAGGCTGTATATTCCTGCGCCGAAGAACATCCAGAATGAAAGATACAAAGCGTCAAAAGCAGCAGTCCCAGGGTCATATATCGAATTCTCATAATAACCTCCCACACAGACGGTTCCTCCTGGCGCCTGTCTTTGTTTACAATACCACAACCCAAAAGAAAAAACAAGGCGCAAAATGTTAACGTTGCAAAAAGGATTGCAAAGGGAAAGGGGAAAGATGTCATGAAGAAGGGCCAAAAGGATGTGCCAATCTTGGTTTTGCTGGGCATTTTGTGTTTCATGGTATGCTTGTATGGCGCTGAGCTTCACCATATAATTGGTAAAGAAATGCAATCAGCCGCAGCGGAGGCAAGGGAGCTGCCCATCTACAGCGTAGAGACACAAGAGCCGCGTATAGCGCTTACTTTTGATATTGCGACAGGCACAGAGGATTTGGCGCAGATCCTGGATGTCCTGGAGCGGCATCAGGTCAAGGCTACATTCTTTCTTCTGGGGAGTTGGATCCGACACTGGCCCCAGGAAGTAAAAATGCTTTATGAGGCAGGGCATGAACTTGCGAATCACGGGAATCACCATGTGGATTATACGGAACTAGGCTTGGAGGAGTGCAAACAGGAAATCGTGGGCGCTCAGGAGGAAATCGCGGCGCTGACCGGATATACCACAGTATTATTCAGACCTCCATACGGATCGTATAATAATACGGTCATACAGGCTGCCAAAGAGTGCGGCTATGAGACCATACAATGGTCGGTTGACAGCTTGGATTGGAAAGAGTATGGAAAAGAAGAAATGATAGAGCGGGTATTGCATCATACGCAGTTGGGAAACGGCGCGATTCTGCTTTTTCACAATAATACGAAGTATACGGCGGCATCGTTGGATGCGATTCTGACAGGTCTGGAAGAGCAGGGATACAGGATAGGAACAGTTTCGGATCTGATCTGGCCAGAAGGCGGCTGGATAGACTCGCAGGGACGACAGCATCCTGCATCTTGACAAGAGAGGGCAAGAGGGGATACAATGAAAAGCGTATAGGTTCTACTGCCAATCTTCCGGCGCATCAGACAGCAGGGATTGTATGGAACTGGAATCTTCCAGATTGGGGGGTTCCGGCGGTTCCGGCGGTTCCGGCGGTTCATAGGTATTTCCTGATGATTCCGGAGAATGAAGACACGCATACAGCATGTTCAACGCGATCTGACGAACTTCTGGGGATTGGTGGAGGACTACGCGCAGAACGCGGGTGAATTCCGTATCGTCCTCGGCTTGTACGCAAAAGATGGAGTCCAGGCTCATATCCAGAATGTGCGCAATGCGGACAAGCACTTCCAGGCTGGGTTTCGCACCATTTTCGATGCGCGAAATATATGTAAGACTGCACGGGATCTTTGCGGCTAATTGGCGTTGTGTCATTCCCAATTTGTTGCGCCGGGCACGAATTTCACGGCCAATTTCCTGATAATCAAAGGGAATAATGCGCACGGACATCAAAGGCTCCTTTCATAGTCTTGCAATTTCGACAAAATTTGCAAGATAGGATCTTGCAGTATTCTTATTATAACGTAAATCAAAATTGCTTACAATTGACAAAATTGGTAAATTTTTCAAGTTTTATAAACTGTGAGTTTAGCGGTTGCTGTCCTCATGGTAAAATCGGGGAGGAAAGAGAAATGAATTTGAATCACTTGACCGTATTTCGTCGAATTATGGAACATCCTATCCCACGAAGCCTGTCAGAATTAGTCGAATGTTCATCGCAGGAGGGGGAGGAGAAGGCCAGTCAGCTGGTGGCTCTCTTGATTCGTCAGTCAGAAAAATACCTGTTGGAGGGGCCTGTTTTAGAGGCATGGCTCTGGCACCGGATCTTAGGAGATGTCAACGCATTTAGCATGAACTGCGAGAATGGCTGGCAGGTACCGCAGGAAAGCAGCCTGTACCAGGGGGTTCTTCGCGATCTGCACATTATCAGAAGTTCGCTTGCCGCCGGAGTGGAATGCCTGAAAACCTATGGCTTGGCCGAGTTTGCCGTTCAATATGTGCGCTGTGCCAAAAAGCGAGCGGACACATCGCCGGCAGAACATCGGGCGAAGGTGCTGAAAGAGTTCTGTGAACATCATAGTTTGACCGGGCCGGCTACGGATGAGGAACTGGCGGAGAGTCTGGCAGAATACTATCATCGGCAGGGGTGTGGGATTCTCGCCATGTTTCCCATGTTTCGATGGGACCGGGAGAAGGGACTTGTCGGAGTGGAAAATTACGATACAATTCGTATGGAAGATCTGGTGGGGTACCGTTATCAGAAAGAGATGCTGATTGCCAATACGCTTGCGTTTGTGCAGGGTAAGGAAGCCAACAACGTACTGCTGGCCGGAGCAGGAGGCACAGGAAAATCTTCTGCGGTCAAGGCACTGGCCAATGAATATTTTGATCAGGGACTCAGGCTCCTGGAGATTGGAAAGGATCAGATGGATCAGCTGCCGCAGGTTCTTTCCTATATTGCGGGACGGGGAAAACGATTCATTCTTTTCATAGATGACCTTTCTTTTGAAGACTTCGAGACGGATTATAAGTATATGAAGTCGCTGTTGGAAGGCAGTGTAGAGAAAAAGCCGGAAAATGTGGTCTTCTATGCCACATCAAACCGGCGTCATATCATTCAGCAGAAATGGAAGGATCGTCAGACGGAACACTATGATGAAGAGGTGCATGGAATCGAGGCCATGAATGAAAAGCTTTCTTTATCACAGCGTTTTGGCCTGACCCTGACGTATCCTGTGCCTAATCAGGCGCTGTATCTGGAAATTGTCCACTTCCTTGCGGAGAAAAATGGGATCATAGAAGACCCAAAGACACTGGAACGTGCGGCACTGCAGTGGTCCATGGAACAAAAAGGGTTCTCGGGACGCAGCGCTAGGCAGTTCATTCTATATTACCAGCAAAAAAAATAATGTTTGTCATTTCCCAAGGCCCTTCGAGCTGTAATCCTCGAAGGGCCTGCAGGAAATATAGGTGTTTTTTAGGAGGTATTCTGGTATGTGATGGCAGATTAGCAGCCGCAGGAAGATCTGCCGTTTCCATTGCCGCAGCAGCACATAATCAGGATCAGGAAGATGATCCAGCTGCAGCTGTCGTTTCCGCAGCCGTCGCCGCTGAAGAATCCGCCATTATCTCCGCAGCAGCAGAGCAGCAGTAGAATAATGATCCAATAGTTGTTTTGTCCGGCACATCCCATAGGGAGAGCCCCCTTTCCAATGATGATTTTTCGGGGAGAAGTTTCCCTCGATACTACAGGATATTACGATAGCTTTTCCAGTGTTCCACTGATTTTATAAAAAAAATTATAAAAGTTGTCCAAAAATTCGGTTTGATACAAAAAATACTTGACTTCCATCGGGGAATTTAGTATGATAAAGTCTACACACCCTATGGGGTGTTTGTAAAAGAAGAAAGGAGGAGCAGAACATGAACAGTTTCGACACGAATGCCGATCTGCATATGAATCCAAAGACTAATCTTTTGGAGCAGGCAGAGTTCAATTATATTCTGCAAGATGTGGAAAAGCCCAATCTGTACCGTCAGAATTTCAAATATGATGAAGTTCCGAAGATCGTTTTTAACCGTCGATTGGTTCCGATGGAGATGCCAGGAGAAATCTGGATTACGGATACGACCTTCCGGGATGGCCAACAGTCCAGAGAACCGTATACGACAGAACAGATTGTGCGTTTATATGAGATGCTTCACCGGCTGGGCGGTCCGAAGGGATTGATTCGCCAGAGTGAGTTTTTCTTGTATAGTAAAAAAGACCGAGATGCGGCATACAAGTGTATGGAGTTGGGATACGAGTTTCCAGAGGTCACCAGTTGGATCCGCGCATCGAAGAAGGACTTTCAGATGGTCAAGGAAATGGGGATGAAGGAGACAGGGATTCTGGTCAGCTGCTCCGACTATCATATTTTCAATAAACTACATATGACCCGTAAACAGGCCATCGAGCATTATCTGAATGTCGTGCGGGATTGTCTGGAAGTGGGGATTCGTCCCCGGTGCCATTTTGAAGATATCACGCGGGCCGACTTCTATGGATTTGTGGTGCCATTTGTGTCCGAGCTGACCAAGCTTCGCAAGGAGAGCGGCGTGCCCATCAAGATTCGGGCCTGCGATACCATGGGATACGGCGTATCCATTCCCGGTGTAGCTCTGCCGCGCAGTGTGCCAGGCATCATCTATGGCTTGCGCTATCACGCGCGTGTACCCTCTGAACTGATCGAGTGGCACGGACATAACGATTTTTATGCCGCAGTCACCAATTCTGTCACAGCCTGGCTTTACGGAGCCGCTGCCGTCAACTGCTCTCTTCTGGGAATTGGAGAACGTACCGGGAATTGTCCGCTGGAGGCAATGGTCATGGAATACGCCCAGCTGCGCGGTACATTGGATGGCATGGATACGACGGTGATCACAGAGATCGCGGATTATTATCGGACAGAGCTGGGAGAATATATCGCGCCCCGGACCCCGTTTGTCGGAGAATATTTCAATGTGACCCGGGCAGGTGTTCACGCGGATGGTCTGATGAAAGATGAGGAGATCTACAACGTGTTCAACACGGGCCTCCTGCTGAATCGTCCTCCGAAGGTGATGATTACAAATACTTCTGGAGCCGCGGGCATTGCGCACTGGATCAACAGTACCTATAATCTGAAAAATGAGGCGCGCTTGTCTAAAGATAGTCCTATGATTCTCAAGATCAAGGAATGGGTGGATCAGGAGTACGAAAACGGCCGAGTGACCGCGATCTCTGATATGGAGCTTACGGAACAGGCGGAGAAATACGCAGCAGAATATGAGGTCAAACTTCGTTAAGAAAGGGAACCATTGTTTCATAGATACAGAAGGATCTATGAGATAATGGTTTTTCTTTTGTTATAGATAAAATTTCTGCAAAAAAAGCTTGACATGGCTCCGAAAATAGGGTATCATATCTTTGTTGCATCATCAATTTATCGCATTAGCGAACTAAAGTAACGAAGATGGAGGATGGAGACATGAGAAAGAGATTCGGAAGACGATGGATCGCCATGACACTATGTCTGATTCTGGCAGTGGTACTGGGAGGCTGCGGAGAGGCGCAGCAGGAGAATAATCGCCTGAACGAGATCTTGGAGCGAGGATATATTACGGTGACGACAGAGCCTTATTTTGCGCCGAATGAGTTCATTGATCCTTCGAAGGAGGGAGATGAGCAGTATGTGGGAGCGGATATTGAGCTGGCTAAGTACATTGCGAATGAGCTGGGTGTGGAATGCCGCATTGTTCCGCTGGATTTCACGACGGTGTTAAGCAGTATCACCGAGGGCAAATATGATATCGCGATTTCCGCCCTGGCGTATAAGCCGGACCGTGCGGAGAACATGAATCTGTCCAATTCCTATTATACATCGGAAAACAGCGAGGGGTACGGGATTGCGGTGCGTTCTGATATGGTGGATCAGATACAATCTGTGGAAGATTTGGCCGATCTGGTGATTGTGGTACAGCAGGGTTCTCTGCAGCAATATTTCCTGGAGGAACAGGTGCCCGCCTATAAGGAGATCAAGTATGTGTCTTCTACCAACGATGCCTTTCTGATGGTGCAGGAGGGCAAGGCGGATGCGGTTGCGACGGCGACGTCTTTCGCCAGACTCTATATTGATGCCAACGAGGGCTGCGGCATCTCCATGGTAGAGAGTTTCCGATTCGAGGCTGATGAGCGCTATAACGGTATGGTCGTCGCCATGAAAAAAGGTGAGGACGCGCTGCTTGAGCGAATCAATGAGATTGTGGATGAGGTCGTGGAAAATGGAATCTACCAGCAATGGTATGATGAGTATACAGAATACGCGGCCACACTAGGGCTGTAAGGAAGAGAGGGAGAGGGACCTATGCTGGAGACCATTGCCCAGATCTGGGATCGATACGGGTACGTGTATTTAGAGGGTACCTGGGGAACCATTTATATTGCCTTTATGACGGTTCTGTTTGGATCCATTATCGGAATGCTGTTTTCGATTCTGAAGATGTCTCGGTTCCGGATCTTGCAGGCAGTCAGCGGATTCTACATCTGGATTATTCGCGGCACGCCCGTTCTGCTGCAGTTGTATTTCTTTTACTTTTTCCTGCCGCAATATCTGCCGTTTGAGTTATCTGAAGAACAGTGCATCATCATGGCACTGGTGGTCAATGCCAGTGCATATGTGGCGGAGATCATCCGTTCTGGAATTCAGGCCGTGGATGCGGGCCAGACAGAAGCAGCCAAGAGTTTGGGCATGAGTGGATTTCACACGATGACCCGTGTCATCCTGCCGCAGGCTGTCAAAAACATTTTACCTGCGTTGGGAAATGAGTTTATCGTGATGATAAAGGAAGCTTCCATGGCGTCGGTATTCTTTATCACCGAGATTACCAGTGCCTTCAAGACGGTACAGTCTGCGACATTTATCACGATACCGGCACTGATGATCTCAGGAGGATTATATCTGCTGTTGACAACGGTATCGTCCTTCCTGGTGAAACTGGCAGAGAGGAGGCTGCGCGCCAATGATTAATTACGACAAAGAGATGATCCGGGTACAGGGCCTGAAGAAGAGTTTTGGCAAGCTCCCTGTGCTCTGCGGTATCGACCAGGTGATCTACGAGGGTGAGGTAGTCAGCATCATCGGCCCCAGCGGCAGCGGAAAGAGCACATTTTTACGGTGCTTAAATCTGCTGGAAAAGCCGGAGGAAGGCCAGGTGTTTTTTGAAGGTACGGAGATCACCAATAAGAAGCTGAAAAAGAAAGAACTGGATCAATATCGGCAGAAGATTGGCATGGTCTTTCAGCATTTTCATGTATTTCCCCATCTGAAGGTCATCGAGAACATCACCTTGGCTTCCATACTGGAAAAAAAGATGGAAAAGGCGAAGGCGGAGGCCATGGCGGAGGACCTGCTAAAACGGGTGGGCCTGCTGGATAAGCGTGACGAGTATCCGACAAAGCTTTCCGGCGGACAGAAACAGCGTCTGGCCATTGTCCGGGCGCTGGCCATGGAACCGCAGGTGATCCTGTTTGATGAGCCGACCAGCGCACTGGATCCGGAGATGGTCAAAGAGGTTCTGGATGTCATCGGAGAACTGACACAGTCCGGAATGACCACGGTCATCGTCACCCATGAGATGGGCTTTGCCAGAAACGTGAGTGATCGTGTTCTGTTTATGGATGAGGGACTGGTGCAGGAGGAAGGCACACCGGAAGAAGTGTTTGGAAATCCGAAGAGTGAACGCTGCAAAGATTTTCTCAGCAAGGTATTATAGGGGGCCAATTATGAAAGATATTGAGTTTATTATAGAAGGGATGGAGCGGATCCGTCCTGAGATGATGAAGGTGCGGGACGCGATTTTTAACTACGCGGAACTGCCGTATAAGGAGACAAAGTCCGCAGAGATTTTATGCGAGACGCTGACAAAGCATGGTTTCGATGTGAAGCGGGGCTTAGCGGAGATCCCGACCTGCTTTACCGGAGAGTACCAGTACGGAGAAGGCGGTATGACCATGGGGCTTCTGGGCGAGTTTGACGCGCTGGATGGCTTGAGCCAGGAGGCCGGATGTACGGTGCAAAACCCCGTGGAAGAGAATGCGCCGGGACATGGCTGTGGTCACTGCTGCCTGGGGACGGGGGCGCTGGCGGCAGCGATCCTGGTGAAAGAATATCTGGAGACCCATCAGATTCCCGGCAAGGTGATCTACTACGGATGCCCCGCCGAGGAGGGCGCTGGCGCAAAGCAGTTCATGGCGCGCGCAGGCCTCTTTGATGTGTGTGACTTTATCTATACCTGGCATCCATCCTCCAAAAATGAGGTAGACGCCATGCATTCCAATGCGATCATGGGGGCTAATTTTTACTTCAAAGGGCGGACGGCACATGCGGGCGCGACTCCGCATCTGGGAAGAAGCGCTCTGGACGCGGCCGAGCTGATGAGCGTGGGATGCAACTATCTGCGGGAACACATGATCCCGGAGGCGCGTCTGCACTATGCCTATATTGACGCCGGGGGAACCGCGCCAAACGTGGTGCAGGACCGGGCCGTGGTGCGGTATGAAGTCCGCGCTCCCTATGTCCGCCAGACAAAAGAACTCTACGACCGTGTGGTCAAGGTGGCCCAGGGTGCGGCTATGATGACCGAGACGGAGGTGACGCCGGAGTTGGCGATGGCGTTTACAGAATACCTTCCGAATTTCGCGCTGGCACGCATTGCGGATCAGTGTATGCAGGAGATAGGGGCGCCGCAGTGGGATGAGGCAGACTATCGCCTGGCCAAGCAGTTCCTGGAGTCCTTCCCGGAAGAGAGCAAAAAAGCGATTCGTCAAAAATTTATGGAAGACTATCCGGAGGACTGGGAGGAGAAGTGGGAGAAGCCCTTAGACAGCGAGATTCATCCGTTTACACCGGATAAGGTGTATCTGAGCGCCGGCTCCACAGATGTGGGAGACGTGGGGTATGCCGTGCCATGTCTCAACCTGAACGTGGCCTGTGCTTGTCTTGGCAATATTGGCCATACCTGGCAGATGACCGCGCAGGCAGGCAGTATCTTGGGCGAAAAAGGTACTCTAGCCGCGGGAAAGATGCTGGCCCTGAGTTGCCTACGAACCATGCAGGAGCCACAGGCCGTGGAAGAGGCGAAGCAGGAGGTGCTGCGTCGGAATGGCGGACGCTATACCTGTCCGCTGCCAGACACGGTCAAGCCGCCGATTGATACGTATTAAAATCTCCTTTTCCGGCCTTGACAATCGGCAGAAGGCCCATTATAATGGGTTTATAAGGAAAAAGGCAAAGAAGAGGAGAGTATGCCGGCGGACCGCCGCAGAGAGTCCCTGATGGCTGGGAGGGGATGCGGGAAATCGGCTGAAGATGGCCTCGGAGCCGCGCACCGAAGATTTTAGGCTGCGACGGGAGCGCCCGTAAAAGCGCAGGAGTCATAGACTTCATAAGGTCGTTATCGTGAGGTAACGGCGAAGCAAGGTGGTAACACGAATCGTCCTTTCGTCCTTTGTGGAGGAAGGACGATTTTTATTCTGTCAGGAGGAGATCAATTTGAGCAAAAAGGGAACCTATTATATCACGACGGCCATTGCCTACACGTCCAGAAAGCCGCATATCGGTAATACCTATGAGGTGATTCTCACGGATGCGATCGCGAGAATGCGTCGGGCGCAGGGGTATGATGTACGTTTCATGACCGGCACGGATGAGCATGGTCAGAAGGTAGAGGAGAATGCGAAGGCAGCGGGCATGGAGCCCAAGGAGTATGTGGATCAGATTGCCGGAGAGATCAAGCGGATCTGGGATCTGATGAACACGAGCTATGACCGCTTTATTCGGACGACGGATGAGGATCACGTAAAGCAGGTGCAGAAGATCTTTAAGAAGCTGTACGATCAGGGAGATATCTACAAAGGGCAGTATGAGGGTTGGTATTGCACGCCCTGTGAATCCTTCTTCACGGAGACGCAGGTGGTGGACGGCAAGTGCCCAGACTGCGGCCGTCCGGTGCAGCGGAGCAAAGAAGAAGCCTATTTCTTCCGTATGAGTAAGTATCAGGATAGGCTCCTGCAGTATATCGAGGAGCATCCGGAGTTTATTCAGCCGGAAGCGCGTAAGAAGGAGATGGTCAACAACTTCCTGAAGCCGGGCCTGCAGGATCTGTGTGTCTCCCGAACCTCTTTCAAGTGGGGCGTTCCCGTGACATTCGATGAAAAGCATGTGGTATATGTCTGGATCGATGCGCTCAGCAACTATATTACGGGATTGGGCTACGATACGGAGCATCCCAGTGAGCTGTATAAAAAATACTGGCCTGCGAATGTACACATCATCGGCAAGGACATTCTGCGCTTCCATACCATCTATTGGCCCATCATGCTGATGGCATTGGGAGAACCGCTGCCCAAACAGATCTTTGGACATCCCTGGTTGCTTTTTGCGGAGTCTAAGATGAGCAAATCTCTGGGCAACGTGATCTACGCGGATGATCTGGTGCGTCATTTTGGCGTGGACGGTGTGCGATACTACGTCCTGCGCGAGATGCCGTTTGCCTCTGACGGCAATATTACCTATGAGAGTATGATTGCCCGCTACAATGCGGATCTGGCCAATACACTGGGCAATCTGGTGAACCGGACCATTGCCATGGGTAAGAAGTATTTTGGCGGTGTGATTCAGGCGCCCACGGTGACGGAGCCTGTGGATGCAGAACTCAAAGAGGCTGCGCATAAGGCTGTGGAAAACGTGGATCAGTGTATGGAAACGCTGCATGTGGCAGACGCCCTGGAAGAGATCATGGTATTGGCACGCCGCAGCAACAAGTATATTGACGAGACAGCGCCCTGGGTACTGGCAAAGGACGAAAGCCAGAAGGAACGTCTGGGGACGGTGCTGTATCATCTGTTGGAATCCATTCGTATCATCGGGATCCTGATCGAGCCCTTCCTGCCGGATACGGGCGCTGAGATTCTGCGGCAGTTGGCGGTAGCCGAAGAGGCGAAGACGCTGGACAGTGCCGCTACGTTTGGTATGTTGAAGGCAGGCGATGTGACCGAGGATCCGGTTCCGCTGTTTGCCCGGATCGATGAGAAAAAGAAGCTGGCGGAGCTGGAGGCAGAGAAGAAGGCGCAGACACCGGCGCCGGAAAAATCAGCTCCCCAGAAAGAGGAGTCAGCGCCAGAGATCACCATGGATGACTTCAGCAAGGTGGAACTCAAGGTAGGAGAGGTCATAGCCTGCGAACGAGTCAAGGGCGCGGATAAGCTTTTGGTCTCGCAGATTCGTATCGGGGAGGAGACAAGACAGATCGTATCCGGGATCGCCAAGTGGTATCAGCCGGAGGAGTTTGTCGGCAAGAAGGTGGTCGTGGTGACCAATCTGAAGCCGGTGAAACTGCGCGGCGTACTTTCCGAGGGCATGGTTCTGTGCGCTTCGGATGAAGAGGGAGGATTTGCGGTCGTCAGCCCCGAGAAGGATGTGCAGTCGGGCGGGGAGGTTCGCTGATGTATTTTGATAGTCATGCCCATTATGACGATGCACAATTTCATGCGGATCGGGACGCGCTGTTAAAAAGCCTGCCAGAGGCTGGCGTGGATTACGTCATCGACTGCGCGTCCGATCTTGCCAGCGCCGAGAAGGTATTGGATCTGGTAGACCGTTATGATTTTATGTATGGCGCGATCGGGATCCATCCAGAGGCGGTGGGAGATCTGGATCCAGAAGCAGTCACATCGCTGTATGGTTATATCGAGGATTCCCCGAAGATCGTGGCGGTGGGAGAAATCGGCTTGGATTATCATTATGAGGATAATCCAAGTCGAGACGTGCAGCAGGAATGGTTCATCGAGCAGATCGAACTGGCGAAGGAGCTGGAACTGCCCATCATTGTGCATAGCCGAGACGCAGCACAGGATACTTATGAGATCCTGCGCGATTACGACGCGGCGCAGGTGGGCGGCGTATTGCATAGCTACAGTGGGGCGCCGGAGATGGCGCAGAAATATGTGGACATGGGATTCTACCTGGGAATCGGCGGCATGGTCACGTTTGAAAACGCGAAGAAAGTGGCGCTGACCGTGGAAAAGATCCCTCTGGAGAGACTGCTGATCGAGACAGATTGTCCATATCTGGCCCCTGTGCCGATGCGGGGAAAACGCAACGACTCCCGGAACCTGCGCTACACGGCGGCGCGGATCGCCGAGATCAAGGGTATCACACCGGAGGAAGTGGCCAGAGTCACAACAGAAAACGCCAAACGGTTGTTTGGGATCTCGTGAGAATATGATGCGTCAAGTATGATCTGCGAATCGTACTTGACGCATTTTCTTTTTAAGTTAAGAGAAGACATCCATGTTTTTCTGTTTTATAAGGAAAAGGTTTTTGTTATATTTGCTAGTTTGAGAAGTTTTTTAGACTGGCGGCAGTAATGATAAATCGGATAAGCTCAGACGTCAGATTGATTTGTTCGGGCTCAAGAGGCCTCAGCAGAAACACGTTTAAGTTTCTCTTTTAAGCATTTCCAATATTATACAGTACAGCGATTTTTGCCCAGACATTATCTGGTGGTCGAATTAATATGGTTCATGATCAGGTTCACGCCCCATGGGGTAAGAAACTCAAAACTTGTACTTTTGGAAAGAGTCATTCGTAGCATTATGTGAGCTTGCTCAATGCTACCCTTCTAACTGCTCTGCATAGGATCGCAATAATAGATATGGGAGCGCTGGATGCCAGGGTCATAGGATCGCCAAATTCGGAGCCTTAGTCGGTCAAGATATATTGGAATAGGATGAGAAATAAAGAAGTATCCAAATGCTTTTCTAAACAATCAAAACAAGGCGTATGCACCTTGAGTAAAGCGGTTCATCAGGAAGGCAAGAAAGAGCATCGCCTTTGACAAAAATATGGTTAAAAGGGACTTTTTCGACTGTCTGGGGAGCGAACCGTATCCATCTCAATGGAGTAAGGTGTTTTTGGTTATCAGGAATAAATTTACTCATTATGTCCTCCTTCTACTACTGTTAGAAGGAAAATAATCATAGTACTAACATATGAGAAAGTAAATATATCATGTACAAAAGTAAATTTTATCATCTACAAGAAAAGTAGAATTTTAGATTTCATTTTAGGAGTATAAAAAAATGAAAAAGTTCTTGCATTGTATATGATACCTGACTTTGGTATCAGACATTCAAAAATGGCGTTAATTCCAATGCATAGAAAGCTGCAACTACCTGCAGCAACTTTCTGTGCATTATATTTTTTGCTTCAGGATCGACCGGATCTGGGTTTCCGTCAGAAAATAATTCGTCAAGGGAAGGCCAAATTTTTCTGCCAATCCACAGATGATCTCGCTGGATCTTGCGGTATTGATATATTTTGTCTCCGCTTTCGTGACTCGAAAATCCCGCACAAACTCAAAGATCTCGGATGTCCCATACGTATTCTTCAGGATTTTGAACTGCAGGATCCGTTCCAAAAGGACGGTAAGATAACAGATCAGGAAATGTCCTTTGATCGTCTCTTCCTTTTGGCAAAACGCAGGCCGTGCATCCAAGTCAGACTTCATGATTTTAAAGGATTCCTCGATCCGCCAGAGGTTGTGGTATGTTTCATAGATATCTTGATCCCGCATCCTTGTTTCGGAAGTGACCAGGAGATTGTAGCCAGCAAGCTTTAGATCGCGATCAATAGCGTCCTCGTCGATCGTTACCTGTGCCTTCTTACCGGACTTGTCTGTGAACAATACATATTTCCCGGATTCTCCGTATTCACTCTTTTTGGCCCTAGATATAGTCAATACTCTCGCCTTTTCCGCTAAACGTTTGATCTCATAGCGTTTCTTTGCGGCAAGAGAAGGATTGAACGTAAGGAGACGTTTCTCTTTCAGATGTACGATAACTGTTTTCCCGTCTTGTTCCACTTTGTAGGGAAACTCATCGATGCAGGATTTATACCGGTAGAGCAACTTGCCGTTTTTGTCTTTCACATCCTTCCATCCGTCTTCTAAGAACACCCATGTTTTTTCCGTCTGCGGAAGACTTTTGACGGATTTCGAAAAAAGATATCCATCCCCGTTCTGTTTTGAAAAAGCAATGTTCCCAACACAGTTAAGACCCTTGTCCGCGACATGGATGGTTTTTCCGGATATGTTATTTTGCGCCTTGAGCTGGTCAATCACATCTCGAAGAATCGGCTTTTCGGATTCATTTCCGGGATACATCTTCATGCCGATCGGGATCTGATCGTGATCTAACAAGAGACCCAATCCAACGATTGGCTCTTTCCGTCCTTCTTTACTGGGTCCCTTCCTGCGGAAATCATCTTCCCGATCGATCTCAAAATAGAAGTTTGTGCAGTCAAAATACGTTTTGGAAGTGTCAAGGCCAAAAATCTTTTTTGTCTGGACCGTAAAGATCTCAATAAACTTTTGATATTCGTTTCCGATAAAAGCCAAGCCATCCATCAACTGATCATAGGAATACTGGATTGGATCAAAAAGGTTGGGAAGGACTTCGTGGAAGGTTTTATATTTACTGCAGGGGTTTACTGCTCTGGCATAGACCAGGGAAGAGAGCATCTCATAGAGATCGAAATGGAAATCTGTGGTGAGTTTGAAATAATCCACGTATTTTTTCACCTGAAGCTTTGTAAGGATCGCTTTCAAAGGGAAGTACCCAAGGGAAAGAAGAGGGGAATGATCAGAGATTTTGCGGACACTACTTTGGGAATGCTGTTGATTTAAGGCATCGACCTCCTTCTGGAAATGAGCAATGGGATCCGCCATGCCCTTGGATTGCCAGGTTTCAACAGAACCAAGGGATTGATAACAGCGATGGGAAGTTCCTTTCTTTTCGTGATTATAGAAACTTTCATCAATGGAAAGATAAGTGCGGCCTTTTAACTTGGTTTTTTTCAGATAGTAAGCCATGATGATCTCCTTTCGAATATAACGCCGCTAACGCCATTATTATAACACAAAAAAGAAAATTTTGCAAGTGTTTTTGGCAATAAAACCTGCTAAGAAAAGTCAAGCAGAAATCTAACTCTTCATTGCAGGTTTTTTAGTAAGATTTCTTGTATCACAAACAGGTCGGAGTTCTCCCCGACCTTTTCAATATTTATCTCAAGTAGGACTATTCGCTATACACTTCTTGCACTCTGGCGTAATAGATCCTCAGAAATTTATTCAGTCCTGCTATCTTTGCCACTTTCTTCGGCTTACCCTCCGCTTCTTTTTTGAGTATGAAATGGTATACTGCACTGTCCTCTGGCTCCTTGTGTGATTTAAGGGAGCGCATAACTTCATATCCGGTTTTACGAATCGCTGACGACCCTCGTTTAGATATGTGACGTTCTGTGCCAACGAATTGCCCTGATTGATAGGGTGGCGCATCTATTCCGGCGAACGCAATCAAAGCCTTACTGTTATGAAAACGTCTCACATCACCGATATCTGCTATCAGTCTTGGTGCAAGTGTTTCTCCAACACCTCCCATCTTCCTGACTACTGGATATTCAGGAAGGCTCTTGGCGAGTTCCTTCATACGTGCTAATATTGTGTTGAGAGTCTCGTTGACTCTTCTCAGCACTTCAACTGCCTCATGCACCAGCATTTTAGTGGTTTGATTCGCTGGGAGTGTAGGGATGCCTTCTTTAGCCATAGAATAAATCTTAGCGGCTTTACTCTGGTTTTGATGATATCCCTTTTTCTCTGTCCATTTACAGTAATGCTCAATGAACTTGGATTCCGACATCTTTGTAATATTGTCGTAATGCCAGTATTTATCAACAAAATCTCCAAGTTTATCCTTGCCGTTATCTTCGTTCCAGCTCTTCAGCTCACGCTTGATTCCTGGCATTGTATAATCCAACAAGTGAGTGAGACCGAGCAATGCAGATATCCGAAGCTGCATATGATGGCGATACTGACGGCTGAGTATTCTCAGTTCTGCATATACATCCTGTGATACCTGAAACTCTTTCAAAGAGTACCAATAATCAATGCCATATCTGGCTATCATCATAGAATCCGCACGATCCGTCTTGACCTTCCGCAATCCCCGCGTGCGATATTGCTTCATTTCATACGGATTAACCACGGACACAAACATTCCATGTTCTATCAGATATGTTGCCACCGGTAGATGGTAAATGCCGGTAGCTTCCATCACGATTCTGACCTCATCATTCATCCTCCGGAACATGTTACACAGGGATTTCAAATCCGTTTCTGCATGCTGAAACTCAAACGGACTGACAACGACCTTGCCATAGGGTTTAATGGCACAAGCTGTACTTTTACCTTTTGAAATATCGATTCCTACGCTTATCATAACGACCTCCTGAGTATATTTTGTAGCTGTCCAACCGCACTTATTACAACTCATTTTAGTTCGTTACACGGAAGCTTCTTTATTGTCCCAACCTGCTTAAACGAGTTCATATAATAAGGGGCTGGTTGACGGTTTTTATGTCGGATGCGAAGATCCAAAAAAGCACCTCGCCAGACCAACTACTTCCCTTATTATACAAAATAAGCGCAGCAAGTAGAGAAGGTTCTCTAACTGCTACACTTTTATGGCACTAAAAAAGCCTTATTTCAAGGCGTTTTCGAAGGATTTCTATGAGAAATGGTGCCAAAGATTTCTGGTGTTAACTACGAAAGACGGGATTTTATCATCTACAAGAAAAGTAGAATTTTAGATTTCATTTTAGGAGTATAAAAAAATGAAAAAGTTCTTGCATTGTATATGATAATGTGGTATCATAAAAGTATGAGAAGGGATTTGCTAAATAGATCTTATTTAAGGTGATATTTGCAAATTCCAAAGGATGGGTTATAGGTGTATATTGTAGGGAAAGGGAGGGCAGTAGATATGGTATAGAGAAAGCGAAAGGGATTTATCTTTTTTGATGGGTATTAAGAATTGGTTCCTTTTACAAGTGAAAGACTCTAGGTAGTTAATTTTCTAATGCTTTGTAGATGTTTGGAACAGTATTCGTATATTTAGCATCTTAGTATTCTTTTGTTAGTGGAAGGGATCATAAAGTTTTTACAGTTTACTTTTGAAAGCTCTATAATGTATTTTTTGTTATTGTAGAGCAACCGTAAAGAATGTTGAAATTGTTATGACAATTTATGCCGTCAACTGAAAGATGGTAGAATGGAGGAATACTATGAAAAAGAATGCAAAAAGATTATTTGCAGTGATTCTGTCGTTAGCTATGGTATGTGGAAGGATGCTAACGGTAAATGCCGCATCAACAACGAGATTTGGCGAATACGGAGGAGGATCATATTCGACCAATTTGACAATTCAGACCGACAGGAATTATGTATCTGCTTCAGTTTCTTGTTCTCCAGAAAGCCCTAGTGATGTCTATAGTGTACGCTTGCTCGGGAATGCACGGAGCGCAAAAACTGGATTATATGATGTTTTCCAAGCTTCTGGTGCTTATAATAGCTGTTATACTCAAAAACCAGGAGAGTATGTTTATGCGTCATGTGCGTATTATATCGGGGGATCTCAGGTAGAATTTATGGAGTTATTTGCTTAATCAAAAAATGAAACGCAAATCTATAATCTTGTTTTTTTCCGTCGTACTTCTCTTTTGTTGTTCCTGTGTATCGAATGTACAATTAGAAGAGGACTCTACTGTATATAACTCAGAGTTTGATGCTCAACAGGAATATGCATCGTCAGATGGAAGACTTTGTAAGGTAGGTTCTGTTTATTATTACATGCCTATCATAACGAATCGAGTTTTGTATTATGATGATGAAACAGGTGCATCGGGCTTGTTGTGTGGGAAAGCAGACTGTACACATGAAGATGCAAGCTGCAACTCTTATGTGAATGCTTATGGTTCCTGCATACAAGCCTATCAAGAAAAAATATACTGGATTGAGCAGAACACGCTTTACAGGATGGAGTTAGATGGATCAAATCATGAAGGCATCGGAATATTGGAACGTCCCGATAAAAGTGCGGTAATGGAAGGCGTGAACCCACGTTTTGTAATTCATCGTGATATGCTATATATCAGCACAATGAAACCGACCGTCATAGAGGGGGAGGCAAAAACAGAAGTATCCATATACCAATATAAAATGTCCAATTTGGAAGATGCCGCAGAAGAGGTATTTCGAGGATATTATCCGGGAGAACAAGATTGTCATTATCGCTGCCGATTTGAAGGGAATGCGCTCTATCTGATGATTGATTATGGCAGTCTGGAAAATGATGGTCAAACAAATGGGGAGCTATACCGGTATAATATTAGTGAAGCAGTTATGGAAAAACTCTGGACAGGGAATATAGAGGGAAATGTATATAACATGATTGCGGAAGAAGAAGGAATACATATTGCGGCGATCAACAGCCGAACCGATGGAGATAGAAGAACGGGATATTATACTCGGTTCTATACGTATTGGCTAGAGAAGCAGCAAATGAAAATTTCAGATGTTGTAGAAATTCCCGCGGAAGAGGATTTTTGGGGAATAGGACTGGAAGAAGGATATTTCATGATGCTTCCTGGTCTGTATGCAAATACAGCGAAATATCGAATTTATGATTGGGAAGGAAATTTGATTCGAGAGGGAGAAGCACCAGGAAAAGAACTGATTTGTAATGGATGCGATTCAACAGGATGGCTATTTCAGCAGGAAAGCTATTCTTTGGAAAAGCGAGAATATGTACTCATTCGTATTCCGTTTTCTTCTGCAGAAAAAGAGGAAGTGCTGGTGCGTTATACCGTTTACAATGATGAAAACGGATAGAAAATAAATTGGCACCTTCTCAGTATATGATGCGTTAAGTATGATCTGCGAATCGTACTTGACGCATTTTCTTTTCCCATGTTTTTTGGTATTGTGTCTTGACAAATCATCTGAAATCCGCTATACTGAAAACAGAAGTTAGGCTATTGTAGAAAGTGACTGGTTACAGGATTCGCGGCAACCAGGATAGGAAGTGGGGTGAGAGAAATGCTGACATATTTTTTCTTGGTGTCTCTGGTATGCGGGCTGCTGATTCTGCTGGCGACGGGAATCACACGGCTCTTACGCAATCGGATCGGTCGGAAGTGGAGATATGTATTCTGGATCGTGCTGGCAGTGCGTATGCTGCTTCCTTTTGATGTTTCTATTTCCAATCCGGTACTGACCATAGAACTGCCGCAGTCCGTCGAGGCAGAGGGGCCGCAGACTCCTGCGCAAACGTCTGTGCCAGAGCATACAGGAACCGATTCCATAGAGATCCCGGAAACGGGAGGGAACTCCCCGGTTCGCGATGAAGAACCATCGCAGGGGCATGTGGATAATCCCGTGGAAGCGCCGGCGACGGCAGCAGGATTCGACTGGAACCTTGTGTGGCAAATGATTCCCTGGATCTGGTTAGGAGGCATGGGGATTACGGCCGTCTGGTTTTTAGGGAGTTATCTGTACCAGCGCAGATATTTATTGCGATGGTCCTACGCGCCGCTGGGGCAGGAAATACGCCGATATTTTGACGAATATCGGGATCTGCTGGGCGTCACACACCGTGTACAGATTCGCGTATGCAAGCGGATCACATCCCCGATGATGCTGGGGCTCATAGACCCGATTCTGGTCATTCCGGAGGGACGCTATACCGCGAAGGAGCTGGAATACATCTTTCGCCATGAGCTTTCTCATTTGAAACGGCACGATGTCTGGGTGAAGAGCCTGATGCTTCTGGTACGCGTCGTTCACTGGTTCAATCCGGCCACGGCTCTGATGTATCGGGAGATGAGCGATGATATCGAGATTCTCTGTGATTCTCAGGTGGTACAGGACATGGAAGCGGCGCAGCGCAAGGAATACAGTGAAGTGCTCCTGAAGTATATGGTGCGTAAGCAGGAGGAGAAGATGGAGTTTTCCACCTGCTTTGGGAGCCGGATCGAGCGGATGAAGGATCGTTTTGTCCAAGTCGTTCGCGGCAACAGGCTGCATAAGGCGTATGGCATCTGCGCCGTGCTTCTGCTCGGCCTGGCGGCAGCAAGCCTGTTGACCACGCTGAGCCGGGGCAGCGGAACGTCGATTCCAGAGGAAAAGCCGATAGGACAGCAGGCGGAGGAGAGCGTGGGGGAAGACTCTGTTTCGGAGGATCCCCAGGTAACGGCAGACGGACTTCTGGCGCAGACCTATCTTTCTGTGGTCGAGGATCTGTGGCCGGATGAGGTTACGGGGACGGTTCGTCTTCTGGATTTCAGCATGGATGGAGTTCCGGAGCTTCTGTGTGCAGGCAGTCGGGAGAATACAGCCTGGCTGAGAATCTATCAGTACCGGGATGGACAGCCTGAGCTGCTGTGGGAGGAAGAGGCGTCGCTTTCCGGAACCGAAGAAGACCCCAAGATATGGTTGATTCACCAGGATGATCGTTATATGCTGCGTTGGGCGTCTGTGACGCCGGAATTGCAGGGAGATTTCTGGGAGTTCCACAATGGGCGGATGGAATCTATCTGGCAATATGACGAGACCAGCTGGGAAGAGGGGACGGCACAGATCAACGGCGGGGTTCTTTCATTAGAGGATTACTGCATACAAATGAATCATATGCTGGAGGGTGCGTTAGAACAGGTGATTGATTTCCAAGAGCCTGAACAAAGTATGCAGGACTTGACGGTGGATACATGGGAGGCGCTCCGTACAGGCGTATCAGAAGGAAAATTGATTCTGCCATCCGATGCGGCGTGTTGGAGCAGCGTAGAACCTTATGTCTATGATGAGAGTACCCTGGTGGCCAGTCGTACAAGACGTATAGCCGCGGAATATCTGGATATTATCGAAGGCCTGGAACAGACATACGATCAGATGGGAATCTGCCGGCTGCTCGACTTTGATGGAGATGGGACCGCAGAACTCTATTGTACGTTCCGGGAAGAGAATCGGGAGTTCGAATGGGGCGTCAATTGGGAGCAGATCTATGGCTATACAGAAGACGGCGCCGTCTTGCTCTGGGATTCTCAGATGGCCAGAGAGAGCGGGGACTACGGATTCACCACGATCTTCCTGCAAAAAGACAACCGCATATATCTGCGCTGGAGCACAGATTATATCGGGGATCGCGGATACTATTATGCTTTGGAAGATGGGCAGATGGTACCCGTGGTACAGTATGATTATGGGCGGCAGGCCGGTACACAGAGCAGCTATAATGGGGTGGAAATGAGTTCCAATGAACTCAGGCAGCAGCTCAATGCCTGGGAGGTGGGAGGCTGGGTGCAGGAGATGGATGCTGGGGCGCAGATTGCGGAGCAGCGGATCGATGCATTACAGGAGGCGCTTAGAGAAGCCGCAGATACAGGGACGCTCACAACCAGCGACTGGGACGGAGACTGGAGCGAGGCCCAGCCGCGGGATATCGTGGAGATTCCATCCCAGCCCGTGGAGGAGAGTCCAGAACGTACAGTATTCCGAGAATTATTGGCGGAATTGCAGATGTCATACGGCGTAGCCACGCAGGTGTATTCCATGTTTCAGGGATTATGCATGGCCAAACTGGTGGATTTCGACGGAGACGGGGTGATGGAGTTCTACTGCGCTTATTCTCAGGTGGATGAGGCAAACGAATATACAGGCGCGTACCGGGAAGAAATCTATCAGTACCAGGACGGGCAGGCGGTACAAATTTATACGGGCCGTGTACTGAACATTGGAACAAGCGTGCAGCCCAGTGTGCAGATTCTCCATAAGGATGGCAGAGCCTATCTATTGTGTGGCGGCGAGCAGGATTACGTGTATCGCACACTGATCGACGGGCAGATGCAGGAAGTCTTCTCCTACCATATCGGAATGGGAGAAGAGGAATCCTATGAGGTGAACGGACAGCAGCTGACGGACGAAGAATATCAGGCGGCACGGAATGAGTTTGTGGCCGGCGGCACCGTAGAAGCCTATACCTTCTATACGACGCCAGCCAACGAAGGGGAGCAACTTGTGTCGGTAGAAGACATCTAAAGTCGAAAAAAAACATTGACAAAGGGTAAAAAATGTGTCATAGTGAACGGTGATGAAAGAATATAAGGAGGAAACGCATGAAACGGTTACCGCAGTCGGAGTTAGAATTGATGATGATTATATGGAACGCAGATGGTCCGATTACTCGTATGGAAATAGAGGCTCGGATGGACCCCAGCCGTAAAGTGCTGCCCAATACGATTCTGTCGTTCCTCTCACGATTAGAAGATAAAGGGTTTGTCAAAATGGAGAAACAGGGGAAGATCAACCTGTATTCTGCTCTGGTGCCTGAAGACGAATATCTGCAGGCGGAAAGCAAGTCCATTTTCTCTACGCTGTATGGCAATTCTATGAAGAATTTTGTGACCGCTCTGTATGATGGGAAGACGGTCAGCAAAAAGGAGATTCAGGAGTTGAAAGACTTCCTGGAAGAGCTGGAGTGACCATACGACATAGAGGGAAGGAGTAGCGCATGGAGGAGAGAATTGCGTCCCCAGCGAAGACAATCGAGATTTTGCAATCGAATGATTTTCAGTTCCTGAAGAAGTTTGGACAGAATTTTTTGATTGATCTTCATGTACTGGATAAAATCATTCGGGCAGCCGATGTACAAGCAGAGGATGTCTGCGTGGAGATTGGCCCAGGTATCGGCAGTCTGACGCAGGCGCTGGCAGAACATGCCAGAGAAGTGATCGCCGTGGAGATTGACGATCGGTTGATTCCCATTCTTCAGGAAAATCTCAAAGCGTATTCGAATGTAACATTGATTCATCAGGACTTTCTGAAACTGGATGTGAAAGCCCTGTTGGAAGAGAAGGGGATTCATCGGCCCATTAAAGTGATTGCCAATCTCCCCTACTATATTACCACCCCGATTATTATGGGGCTGTTTGAGAGCGGCATACCCTTAGCGGGAATGACTGTGATGGTGCAAGAAGAAGTGGCCAGACGAATTCAGGCCGGGCCGGGATCTAAAGATTACGGTGCGCTGAGTCTGGCAGTACAGTATTATGCAGAGGCATATATCGCGGCGTTTGTGCCCCAGAATTGTTTTATGCCCCGTCCCAAGGTGGGATCGGCAGTGCTGCAGCTAACCACGTATAAAGAAAAGCCCGTGTCGGTAAAAGATGAAAAGAGGATGTTTTCTCTCATTCGAGCGGCCTTTGGGCAGCGGCGTAAGACCCTCGTAAACTGTCTTCGCAATGCGGAGGCGCTTGCTCTGGACAAAGAGCGAATACTGGAAGCTTTGGAAAGCTTGGGCATATCCGAACAGATTCGTGGGGAAGCACTCACATTGCAGCAGTTTGCGGCGTTATCAGATGCCCTGATGGAGGATTGACACGAATGGAACATTATTATTCTGTGGATCCTTCTTCCCTTTCGGAAGAGAAACAGATCCGATACGAATTAGAAGGGCAGCCGTTTCGATTTTGGACGGACCACGGCGTCTTTTCCATAGATCGGGTGGATCACGGCTCGGATATTCTGATTCATGCGGTTCGGAAGGAAGAGCCGCATCTGACGGGAAAAGCCATCGATCTGGGCTGCGGATATGGTCCTATTGGGATCAGTCTGGCGGCGCTTTCGCCAAGCGTCCAGTTTCACCTGATTGATGTCAATGAGCGTGCCATGGATCTCGCGCGGCGGAATGCAGCGGAAAACCAGGTCTCAGATCGAATCCTGGTCGGGACAGCAGAAGATGTCCCGACCGGCAAGGCAGATGTGGTCATTACGAATCCTCCGATCCGTGCCGGTAAGGCCGTAATCTATGATCTGTTTCGTAAGTCCTATGACTGGCTCGTGCCGACGGGACGCCTCTATGTGGTGATTCGTAAGAATCAGGGGGCACCGTCAGCGGTGAAGGAACTGACGCAGATCTTCGGAAACTGTGAAACCATAGCGCGGCAGTCTGGTTTTCATGTGCTTCGGTGTGTGAAATAGAGAAAAAGGATCCTGAGAACGAGTTTACGTTTCTCACGGATCCTTTTTTATAGCATTAGCACATGGTGTCAAAATCAAACCGTCCATCATTTTTTTCTTCCAGCGCCTTGATGGCATGGTAGGCAAAGGTGCAGTAGGGCGCCGCAAGGCCGGCTTCCTGCGATAGACGAATCACAGTACCCGCCAGCATGTCCACCTCGGTATGGCGCTTATGATCCAGATCTTGAAGCGTGGAGAAACGCGCATTTTTGCGCCCCGCCCAGGCCTCCGGCTCAAAGGGCCCCACGTCAATCCCCTTCGTCTGGGCCAGCCGCGAGACCTCATCCCACATCTTCTGTGCGATAAAAGCGGCATGCGTACTGACCAGGTAGATGCCGACACCAGCGCCCAGAATGGCTTGGGGCAGATTGTTGGAAACATTGCCTGCAAACTTCACCCAGAGTGTCGTAAGAATATTCGGGAAAAACTGATGATGGACACGGGTTCGGGCAAGAAGATCCGATACCTCCTGTACACGGGGCGTCGGACTTTGATGATGAGCCTCGCCGAAATAAACTCCCTGGGTAGCCTCCGGATCAAAGAAGATGCGGTTCTGATCCCGTTCCGCCGCAATCCGCATGACCGCATAGAGCATATGTTCCATGCCGATATATCCGCCGATGATTTCCTCACTATCCACTCCGTTGAGAAGGCTGATGACCGCCGTATGGTCGTCCACGACTGCTGCAATATCCGGCAAAATAGAGGACAATGCCCCGTATTTTGTGGAAACCAGAAGCAGATCCACTCCGTGGGCCTCCTCAGGCGTCTTCACAAGCGGATGATACAAGCGATCATTGATCCATAGGCCATCCCGTTCCAGGCGGGTTTTGCGCTCCCCCTGCGCGACCACGCAGAAATCGGCTCCCAGCGCATCCTGCATCCCCCAGATGAAATAGGCGCCGACGGCGCCTGCTCCGATGAGTGCTACTGTTTTCATAACGAGGCCTCCAGATGCTGGGCAATGGCATCGGACAGTTCCTTGAGCTGACGAACCTCCGAGCGGTTGGTCTCATTCAGATCCGATGCCGGACGCGTCCGTGTCATCAGGGTGTTTCCAATGCCTACGAGCTGCAGATTATACTTGGCATTGACTGGATATGGCTTATGTTCGATAAAGGAAGCAATGGTCAGAAAATCGGCCAAGAGCCCAGCTTGTTCCGGGGAATCCTGGAAGTGCCGCGTGAGCCATACGTAGAGTTCCGGATGAAAATTGGCCATGACACCGGAATACCCGGCGGCACCTGCCTGCAAAGAATCCAGCAGGGTGGCGGTGTTCGCATTATAAAGCCGCAGGGGAGTACCCTCGATCGCCGCGATCTTTTCCCGCAGCATCTGGGCATCGCAACAGGTGTCCTTCATCAGATAGAAACGGCCAGTCTCGGCACAACGGCGCAGCAATTCGGGCCCGAGTACTCGTTTGTAAGGATAGGGGCATTCATAGAAGCCCAGGGGAATCGACGGGTCCACCGCATCTAACAGGCGTGACAGATTCGAGAACCAGACTTCATCGGACTCGTTCTCTTTGGCAAAACGATTGGTGATCAGAACGACAGCGGCAGCGCCAGCCTTCCAGATGGCCTCCACTTCCCGCACCTGTTCCGACAGATCCTCAGACACTTGGCCGCTGGAGATGACGGGAACACGCCCCGCGGCGAACCGTACGACCAATTCGGTGATATGTACACGTTCTTCGAAGGAGAGAAAGAACATCTCACTCGACTGGCAGACGGCAAAAAGACCGTCCACGCCTCTGTCAATATACCAATCCACCAGCTTTTCTAGCGCAGCCTCATCGACTCTGTTCTCTTCGGTGAAAGGCGTCAGCATCACGGGCCAGACGCCGCCCGGGTATGTAGGATTCATAAATAAGCCCCCTTTGATTTGAGATAATCCTATCATATAAGAGGGGAAGGGAAAAGTCAAGTGCCAGTTCCGGAGGAGGAGAAGTGGAACAAAAGTCTTTTTCATGTTTTTTCAAAAAAAGCTTGCATCTTTCCCCATTTTGGGCTATACTTATAAGGTCTCAAAAATGCACTTGTAGCTCAGGGGATAGAGCGGTGGCTTCCGGAGCCACGCGTCGAGGGTTCGAATCCTTCCAGGTGCAGCGTCTAAAGGGACAACCTTTCGTACAGAAACAGCCTTCCAGATCGGAGGGCTGTTTCTGTTTTTTGTGATTTCAGATATTTTCAGTATGATTGCGTTCTCTGCGAAGATGCGTTTTACTTCTATGAGTGTCAGCTTATACAACGCTGGTCAAAAAGCAAGCGCAAAAGGTCTTAAGACATATCTTTTTTCACCGAGGAGAGGAAAGGATCCGGCAAAGCGGAATTTTCTCGTCAAAAAATTGGTTCAATCACAGCCCGAAAATAACGATCCAATTCCTCGGGTGTCTGCTTCATCCTTCCTTTGATCCACCAGAGCACCATTTCTACAAAACTACCCGATATGTGGTTTACTAAAAAGTCATCCGGTAATTTTTTATTGGTGTGATGGTTTTGTACCACAAATTGAGATTGAATTAAGTCGTTTAAGCTATCCTTGAAATAGCGGAGAAAAATCTCACTGCTCTCACAGGAGAGTAAGCCAAGGACATTATTGTCATTTTCCTGTAGGTGTTGAAGCAGATGGCAGAAAATGGATTTCGGCGCACTACCATTGGAGTATAGTCCATGGGTGTGGGTACAATCTTTTGCGCTGGAAATGATATGGCCGAATAGGTTTTCACATAATGCTTTTAATAGCGCATCCTTTGTCTCAAAATGAGCGTAAAATGTAGTGCGTCCTACATTAGCCAGGTCGATGATTTCCTGAACAGTAATATGGTTGTAGCTTTGTTCTGCCAAGAGTGTACTAAACGCCTGAAATATAGCCGCCCGTGTTTTTTGCTGTCGTCTATCCATTTACCTTTTCCTTTCTGTACAATTTTCTAAAAGTGTTCGATAACGAATACTTTTAGAAAATTATCTATTGCTATCTGGTCATTTTCTCCATACAATAAAAGAGAACAAAATGTTCGCTATCAAATTTATTGTACGGAAGGATTTGACCATTGTCAAGTACCTTTCGTGAGAGGAGGATATTTGTGGTAACGACACTGAAGAAAATCAATGATTTTCTGGCCGGATTGCCAATGACCATTGTGGCCGGAGCCTTTCTGTTGCTGGATTTAGTCCCGCATTTGATGGAAGAATTTGGTGGAATGCAGGTGCACTTGCGCTTTTTACCCTTTGACCCCTCATGGGTAACCATCATTATCAGCGGCATCCCGTTGCTGTACTTGGCAATTTGGCGAATGATTTTTAATCAAGGTATCGCAAAAATTTCTTCTGCCCTATTGATCTGTATCGCCATGTTTGCAGCGCTCGCTATCGGAGAATTGTTTGCGGCGGGCGAAGTCGCCTTTATTATGGCACTGGGCGCATTGCTGGAAGATGCAACCACAAACCGCGCGAAAAAGGGTTTGAAAAAATTGATCAGTCTGGCGCCCACACAGGGACGCCGTATCCGGGACAGGAAGGAAGAAATGATCCCCGCAGAGGACATTCGGAAAGGGGATGTACTGCGTATCCTGGCCGGAGAGATCATTCCGGTAGACGGGAAAATCCTGAACGGAGAAACATCGGTAGATCAGTCCATTATGACTGGAGAATCTCTACCCGTGGATAAAGCAGTTGGGGACGAGGTGTTCTGTGGCACCATCAACCGTTATGGATCCATTGACATTACAGCAACAAAAGTGGGTGAGGACAGCTCCCTACAAAAGCTGATCCGTATGGTAGAGGACGCGGAGAATAAGCAAGCTCCCATGCAGCGCATCGCTGACCGGGTGGCAAGCTGGCTGGTGCCGGTGGCTCTACTGATTGCAATTCTGGCCTATGTATTCACCAGGAACATCGTGACTGGCGTTACTGTACTGGTCGTGTTTTGTCCTTGCGCTTTGGTGCTGGCAACCCCCACTGCTATTATGGCGGCTATTGGGCAGGCCACAAAACATGGAGTTATCATTAAGTCGGGTGAATCGTTGGAAAAGATGGGAAAGGTAGACACGATTGCTTTCGACAAGACAGGTACGCTTACCTATGGCCGTTTGGAAATCAGTGATGTCATTTCCTTTGATTCCTCGCTCACGGAAAAGGAACTACTCACATTAACCGCATCGGCTGAGGACAAAAGCGAACATCCATTGGGCAAGGCAATCGTAGCTGGAGCCAAAGAGCAGAATCTTCCTTTAACAGAATCCGAGGATTTCAAGATGGTAGCAGGTAAGGGTATTTCTGCAAAAGTCTCCGGCAGGAGCCTACTCTGCGGCAATGAAAAATACCTTCTGGAGTATGGCGTTACCGTTGACAGACAGGTTCATGGTACATTGGAAAAACTTCATACCGAAGGAAAAGCTTCTATTCTTGTGGCGGAAAAGGGCGTTTGTATCGGCGTGATCGCTTTGTCTGACGTGCTGCGTCCTGAAGCCAAAGACATGGTCTCTCGACTTACGGCCATGCACACCAGTACCGTCCTGCTCACCGGTGACAACCGGAAAACAGCTGATTATTTTGCAAAGCAAGCAGGTATCTCAGAAGTACGGGCGGAATTACTGCCGGAGGAAAAAGTACAGAATGTGGAATCCCTGCGGGAAGCAGGCCGGAAGGTCTGCATGATCGGAGACGGCGTAAATGATGCCCCTGCCCTGAAAACTGCCGATGTGGGCGTGGCAATGGGAAGCATGGGCAGTGACATCGCGGTGGAAGCTGCCGATATTGCCTTGATGAGTGATGACATCTCAAAGATCCCTTATTTGAAACGGCTTTCCAACGCTACAGTAAGGACAATACAGTTTAGCATTACTCTATCTATGTACATCAATTTTGTGGCTATCGTACTGTCTCTGCTGGAAATACTTACTCCGGTTACTGGCGCACTGGTACATAATGCGGGTTCCTGCTTTGTGGTGCTGCTTGCTGCGTTGCTGTATGACCGGAAATTTGAGTAAAGTAAAATAGCCCTGTCGAAGTGGGTGCAGCGAGGAGTGTTATATTGCGGCCCGAGCCAACCCGGTGAGCGATACTCCGCCTGGCCGAGTCATACCCAATGTTCGACGCGCACGGAGATCTTGGTCACATATTCTTCCTGCGTATTGACCTCCAGCTCATCTAAAAGGTATTCTTCATAAGCGCCGCTTGTCATACGGTACTGGCGTTTCCGGATCTCCTGCAGCAGATGCGTATAAGAAGCGTGCAGCGTGTCATAGGAGCCTTTGTGATAGAGAACGGCATAGGTGCCTGCGGGTCGTGTACTGTCTGTGACGCGGTCCGTCCACATGAACAGGCGATCCACCTGGTTGAACTGGCCGCTTTCGAGATGGTTTTGACCAATGTAAGAACCCACATAGGTAATGCCGGGAATACCGGTTTTCCTAATAAAATCGCTGCAGGCATCCCACCAGGTTTGCGGATTCTCATCCAAATTCGTGAGGAGAGAGGGGCTGGCATGAAAAACCAGGCAGGCTTCTGGAAGCTCCCGAAAGAGGACCTGTTCCAGCGGAGCATTTTGCGCTTCCTGAATGGTCCTTGCGGCTCGGCGGAATCCCTGGCGAATCTTCTCCAGCTTTTGAATTTCCAGATCCAGCTTACGAAGCTGCGTTCCGGCGATTTCTGAGAAGCGTTCCGGCGACTTTTCGCTCAGATACTGACGAATTTCCTGAATCGAAACATCCATCTCCCGGAGAGATAGAAGAATGCTGAAAGTCGCAATCTGCGAAGCGCTATATTGCCGATATCCATTCGGAGCGATGAACTCGGGAGAAAACAGGCCGATCCGATCATAATACAGCAGCGTGTCTTTAGGAATACCGAAGTATCTGGCAAATTCACCGGTAGAATAGTTTTTCTCCCTCTATCTCTTCATCATAAAAAACCTCCTGAAAAATGCTTGACTATGGAGCTACTCCATAGTTTATACTATCCCGTTGGAGAAAGCAAGCAAAAAAGGAGTTTTTTATGGATTATAAAGAATTATTCTCGAAAACGCCGCCGACACGTCTGTTTTTTCGAGCGGCGCTGCCCGGTTGCGCCGGGATGCTGGCATCCGCGCTGTATCAGCTCATTGATGGTATTTTTGTCGGGCGGATCTTGGGAGATACCGCGTTTGCGGCGCTCAACCTAGCCATGCCTTTTGTCATTATCAATTTTGCACTGGCGGATCTCATCGGCGTGGGTTCCGCGGTGCCAATTTCCGTACGTCTGGGTGCGGGGGAAGAGGATAAAGCAAATAACATATTCACCTGCGCCTGTCTGATGATCATTGCGGCCGGCGTTTTGATCGGTGGAATCCTATTTGCCAGTGCGCCGGCTTTAATCAGCCTCATGGGCGCCGATGGGACGCTGCACGAGCAGGCCGTGCAGTACTTGCGGGTATATGCGATCTGCTCGCCGGTAACAACCATCATATTTGCAGTAGATAACTACTTACGCATATGCGGAAAGATTCAGGGCAGTATGATCTTGAATATTTTCATGTCCATTCTAAGCGTTGTGTTGGAATTCACATTCTTGTATGTTTTCCGGTGGGGAATCTGGGGAGCCGCATTGGCAACCTGTTCCGGCATGATTATTTGTGCGCTGATAGCTTTCTACCCTTTTATCCGAGGACGGATGCAGCTGCGGTTCTGCCGTCCGCGCTTCAGCATTAAGATGATTCGGCAGATTGTTTCCTGCGGAGCGCCGAGTTTCCTGAATAATATCGCGGGGCGTATTACCTCGATTCTGATGAACACGGTACTCCTGCAAATGGGCGGCGAACAGGCTGTATCCGTCTACGGGATACTGATGTTCGCTGATGGCGTTGTACAACCACTCTTGTATGGTCTATGTGATTCTTTGCAGCCTGCTGTTGGCTATAACTGGGGCGCGGGGAATTTGTCCCGCGTGAAGGCGGTTGAGAAGCGTTGCTTTTTGGCCAGCGCGATCTTAGCTTTGGCGGCAGCCTCTATCATCTTCATGTTCCCAGAGAAGGTGACTACGCTTTTCATGGGCGATACGGACGAGGCAACGATGACAATGGCAGTCACCGCATTAGGCATCTTCAGCATGACCTATCTTACCCGTTGGTTTTCTTTCGCGACGCAAAGCTTCATGTCTGCCATCGAACGGCCATTGCAGGCTTCCTTCATATCGGTGGGAACCGCGTTGGTGTTTCCAGTCATCCTGATCGCAGCGTTGTGGGGACTGGGGCTTCAGGGACTCTGGTTAAATTTCCCATTGACTGCCCTTCTGGCCGCGATTCTATCCGGTGTGATCCTGCTCTTGTTTTTTAAGAAAATACGCCGGAATAAGGCAGCGGGAGAGCCAATCCATTAAGAACGGCCTGTATTAAACGTTCACCCTGATAGACAAGCTTTAAGGAGAAGAAGGGGATATCCTGCTGCAGCAGATCCAGAAAGATATAGTCTCCCTCCCAGAAACGGAGAGAAGAAAACTGCGCGGGAGAGACCCATTCCAGTACACCCTCGTCACATTCGGCGAGGGTGCCTTCATATCGCGATGCGGTGAACAGATGCATATACTCGGTTTCCGCGCTGTCGCTGACGAAGGTGATGATCCCTCGATACCGATAGTCTGTAAGACGGCATCCGGTTTCCTCCTGAAACTCCCGCAGCATGCAGTCTTCCGGACTTTCTTTATCTTCAAACTTACCGCCGATGCCAATCCATTTATCCTGGTTGGCATCGTTTTTCTTTTTCACACGATGCAGCAGGAGATACTGCCCGTTCTGGATCATATAACAAAGCGTCGTATTTTTCATGATTCGTGATCCCTTTCTATAGCCATTGGGCAAGAATTTTTAAGAATAGGAGATGGGAAGGATAGAACCCATAAAAGAAGGAGGCAGGATATCGACCGCGGCTGCCGTCGTGGAAGTAGACGAAGAAGCCTGCCAGCGCGCCGCTGAGACCGTAGAGCCATTGTCCCTGACCGATGCCATACAGGGCCAGAGACCAGAGAAGGATGAGGAGACCGCTGTGACGAGGCGATGTGTATACGGCCCGCAGCAGAAGGATCAGCAGTATCCCGGAAAGGCAGTACCCATAGTCGGTTTCAAGGCCATAACATAGGCATCCCCAGAATGCCGCCAGGATAGCCAAGGGCCTGCGCTGTTCCCAAAGATACAGAAGGCCGAGCCCTAGGCTGAGTGGATACGCGACATTGAGCGGCGGCGCCAGCAGTATGACGCCATTTTGTGTCCAGCGAAGGGCTGGCAGCAGGGCGGCGCTAAACAGGGCAGCCCAGAAGGAAAGGCCCATGTTCCGGCCGAGTAGATAAAATAATAACGCGCAGCCCGCGAGGGCCATAGATACAAAGGAAAGATCGATATGGAAAGACGCGGACACGCCCGGCTGAAACGTGAGCGCGAAAGGAAGCTGAGAACCGACAGCCAGCCAAAGCAGCCGCGTCATATATCGTTTGCGGTCATGGGTGTGCATCCAGCCCTGCACCAGGCAAAAGGAAAATAAGGGAAAGGCCCAGCGCCCCGGATGTTCCAGAAGAGCCAGGTCGATTCCAAGTACTGGTCCCAGGATTTTAGCACTATGATCCAGCGCCATGGAAAACACGGCGATCCATTTGAGAACAGCGGTAGAAATAGAGACACGCATCGAGTTCACCTCCCCTGTTCATTATAAAAGAAATGGAGACGCTTGACAAGACGGATCGTGTTTACAGCCCTGCAGAGAAGTGATATAATAGATGCAATTCTAAAAAAGGAGAAAGTATAATATGGACACAAAAGATATTTTCAAAAATCCGCCGGCGAAGTACCGCAGCGCTCCTTTCTGGGGCTGGGATGGAGATCTTGAGAAGGAGGAACTTCTGACACAGATTGATACCTTTAAGCGGATGGGATATGGCGGCTTTCATATGCACGCCCGGGCCGGACTCATCACACCCTACCTGAGCGATGCATTCATGCAGCGGGTGCGGGATTGCTGTGAGAAAGCCCAGAAAGAAGGATTATATGCCTGGCTGTATGATGAGGATCGTTATCCGTCAGGGCCGGCCGGCGGTATCGTCACCCGCAATCCGGAGTATACGCGCCGCTATCTGCGCTTCACCGCCTATTCCTACGAGGAAGACGTGGAGTATACCGTACCGCAGCGAGGCTTTGCCAGAAATCCACAGGGCGAACTCCTGGCACGATATACGGTACAGTTGGATGAAAAGGGGGATCTCGCATCCTACCGGCGTCTTGCTGCAGAGGAGACGGCGTCGGATGTCTGGTACCTGTATTTTGAAAAACAGCCAGCGACGACGGACGAGGAACAGACCTATGTGGATACGCTGAACCCAGAGGCCATTCAGGAGTTTGCGCGCATCACCTATGACCGATATAAAGAGACCGTGGGCGATTTCTTTGGAAACGTGAGCCCAGCCATATTTACCGATGAACCGCAGTACGCTTCCATGGGAGAACTGGCGTATGCGAAAGAAAAGGGCGATGTGATCCTGCCCTGGAGCAATGGATTTGGGGAAGCCTTTTTGGAAAAAGAGGGTTTTGATCTCCTGGATTATATGCCGGAGTTGATCTGGAATCTGCCGCAGGGCGCGGCTTCACGAGCGCGGTACCTGTATCATGACTTCCTGTCGGAGCGTTTTGCGGCCTCCTTCTGCGATACACTGGGGAGATGGTGCGAGCAGAATGGCATCATGTTTACGGGACATATCATGGGAGAGGGGACACTCAAAGGGCAAGCGGCCATCGGCGGAGAGATGATGCGCAATTACAGGGCATTCCATATCCCGGGCATCGATGTATTGGGCCGTCACAAGCTGGAATTCACGACAGCGAAGCAGTGTCAGTCTGCCGTGCGCCAGCAGGGGTCCGTAGGAATGATGAGCGAACTTTACGGAGTTTCCGGCTGGGACTTTGATTTCCGCGGCTATAAGCTGCAGGGAGACTGGCAGGCCGCCATGGGCGTGACATTGCGCGTGCCGCATCATGCGTTATATACATTTAATGGAGAGTCCAAACGGGACTATCCCGCCTCCATCAGCTATCAGAATGCCTGGGCGGGACAGTATCACAGGATCGAGGATCATTTTGCCAGGGTGAATGTGGCGCTCACAAAGGGGAATCCCGTGGTGCGGATCGCCGTCGTACATCCGATTGAAAGCGTGTGGCTGCATATGGGTCCCAACGACCGTTCCGCGGCGATCCTCGCGCAATATGAGAAAAATTTCGAAGAGTTGATTCATACGTTGTCTCACGGCTTCCAGGATTTTGATTTTCTGTCCGAGGCCCGGCTTCCGCAGCTGTGCGAACAAGGCGGAGCGCCGCTTCGTGTGGGACAGATGGCTTACGATGTGGTGATCGTGCCGGGGCTTGAGACGATGCGCTCGACCACGTTGGAGAGGCTGGAAGCATTTTGGCAGGCAGGCGGCCGTCTGATCTTCATGGGAACGGCGCCCCGGTTTGTGGATGGTGTGCGCGACAACCGCGCAGAGCGCTTGTATCATCAGGCGGAACATATCGACATGAACTGTAATGCACTTCTCGACTGCCTTGCGCCATATGAGTTTCTGCGTGTGAATCTGCCGGATGGATCTGCCGCGCAGCATTTAGTTCACCAACTTCGTAAAGAAGACGATGCGTATTGGCTCTTCCTGGCGACCACGCGCAGTCAGCCCAGCCCGGACGTGGACATTCCCAATCAGGCAATCAAATTCAATGTGGGCCAGAAATACGAGACCGAAGTCCTGCGCTTCACGCTGCAGGGCGAATATATTCTGGAAGTATGGGATACGCTGACAGGGAAGGTGCAGCGTATGGGCGCACAATATAAAGAAGGAAAAACCATCTTCCGCAGAAAATGGTATATGCATGACAGCCTCTTGCTGCGCCTGATTCCAGGACGCTGTGAGATAGCAGAAGAGCCGATTCGGGAATATCCGGGCGGCCGTCGGATTTTCCACAAGGTTCCAGTCAGCCTCAGTGAGCCCAACGTGTATCTGATGGATATGGCAGAGTATGCTCTCGATCAGGAGCCTTATCAGGATCTGGAAGAAATCCTGAAGCTGGAAAATCTGTGCCGCGAGCGGTGCGGCCTGCCCATCCGAAAACGAGCGATGCAGCAGCCGTATCAGATGCGAAAGGAAGCAGCGCGTCACACCATTCGGCTTCGATTTACGATAGAAAGCGAGATTTCACTTTCGGCGCCGGTACTGGCGATGGAAAATATGGACGTCTGCCAGTTATGGCTGGATGGCGAAAAAATAGAGCCTCGGGATACGGGGTGGTTCATAGATCGAATCATTCGCACAACGCCGCTGCCTTCGATTTCGGCAGGAACACATATTTTAGAAGCAGAATTCCCCCTTGGTCTCAACACGAAGCTGGAATACATGTATTTACTGGGAGATTTTGGAGTTTCCGTAGCCGGATGCGAGAAAACGATCATAGCGCCGGTGCGAGAACTGGCCTTTGGAGACTGGACACATCAGGGCTTACCCTTCTACAGCGGCAATGTGACCTATCACGTATCGCTGGAGACGCAGGGCGGCGGCTGTGTACGAGTACCGCATTATCGAGGCGCAATGGTAGGTCTTCGCGTGGATGGGGGCGAGGAACAGCCCATCATCTATTCTCCCTATGTCTGCGATCTTTCTGCTCTAGCGGCGGGTTGTCATCAGTTCGACTTTACACTCTATGCAACACGCTATAACACATTGGCAGCACTGCATCACGTATCCAGTATTCCATTCTCCCAGGGACCTGATTGCTGGCGCTCCACCGATGATCTCTGGAATTATGAATATAGTTTTGTGCCGCAGGGCATCGTAAGCTCACCCAGATTTTACGAAAACTGATTTCTTTAGAAAGGAAGTGAGACCATGTGGATCGCGTACGCGTTCGGATCCGCCTTTTTTGCCGGAGTGACGGCGATTCTCGCAAAATGCGGAATTGAAAAGACGGATTCCACAGTCGCGACGGCGCTGCGCACCGTTGTTGTCCTCATCTTCTCCTGGCTCCTGGTTTTTATTGTAGGCTCGCAGGGCCAAGTCACGCACATCGATGGGAAAACCTGGTGTTTTCTCATCCTGTCCGGGCTCTCGACAGGCGCCTCTTGGCTCTGCTATTTTCGAGCGCTGCAACTGGGAGATATCCATAAAGTCGTGCCCATTGACAAATCCAGCACCATCCTCACGATTCTTCTGGCCGCGCTGCTCTTGGGCGAGCCCATCGGGTGGTTCCAAGCAGTATCCATTTTGATCATGGCGCTTGGCACATACTGGATGGTACAGAAACCAAAAGGTGAAGTGACTTCCAAAGGGGGAAAGAGTTGGTTCTTCTATGCCCTTGCCTCTGCCATCTTCGCCAGCCTGGTCTCTATCCTGGGCAAAATCGGGATTGAAGGCGTTGAATCCAATCTTGGGACGGCCCTCCGAACGGGCGTAGTCCTCATCATGGCATGGCTTATGATCCCCATTCAAGGAAAAACAAAAGAGCTCCGTCAGATTCCACGTCGTGAACTGCTCTTCATCTTCCTTTCCGGGTTGGCCACAGGCGCCTCCTGGCTTTGCTATTACAGAGCATTACAAGAAGGCCCCGCCAGCAGAGTCGCCCCTATTGACAAACTCAGCATCCTTGTGACAATTTTCTTTGCCCGCGTCGTTTTCCACGAAAAACTTGCGCGGAAAGAATTATGGGGCCTCATATTTATCGTAGCCGGAACCCTCGGATTATTACTGTAAAAGACATCGCAGCCTTCATCACGCAAGTGCGTATAATTGCAGTGGAGGGTCTCCGTCCCCGCCGCGTCTGAAATGGAAATATCTTACAGATTTATACGCAATCCCGCGAAGGGACTCTACTGAATTTCACTTTTGCGTATAATTCTGAGTGCATCTCCGTCCCCGCGAGGCTCGAAATGGAAATATCTTACAAATATGTACGCAATCCCGCGAAAGGACTCCACAGAATTTCACTTTTGCGTATAA